>NZ_JALQDP010000016.1:0-161532 GCF_023631165.1 Caballeronia sp. AZ1_KS37
CTTCGCGCGTCGTACGTCCGCCGCACGCACCGTTCGGCTGCGCGCCGCCGACAGCAGTTGCTCGCGTTCGGTATCGGTCAGATTCATTTTGCCCATGACCTGCATCTGAACACACTTGGGGTGCCAATTCAATGATGCAATGCAGTAGTGCGCCCCACCACAAGCTTCCATCACGATCGGCAACAGGGTAGAGCAACGACTACTTCGAGGAGCTTGCTGCGGCTGACTCGCCGGCTCAACACCGGGTGGCCTCGCTCGTCGACGCCGTACAGCTGGAAGATGCTTTTTGCCAGATCGATGCTCAGCAACGAGACGCTCATGACGGCCTCCGCTCATACGTGGATCAGGGAGTGCTCATACTGCCATACCCTCTGATGGCGATCATTTGCATTCACGCATCGAAGGTGGGACGAGGCCATTCCACTATATCCGGGCTTGTTGCAGCCTTAGACGCTGCGGCCCCCGATGAAATCCGCTGACTAGTTTCATGACGTCAGCCGTGTGGGCGCGTCGTGCGAGTCACGTGCACGCGACGCCATCATGTCATGGCCTTCATTGCGAATTAGGCCAGCCTGCGATCATGCGACGTTTTCTCCCAACTCGCCGGTTCCGTCTAAAAAAAACGCACGCGTTGCCAACATGGTCTTCCATAGCTCCTTGGCCGGTCCTATCAAAGCGCCACTCAGATTCATACGAGCGATCCGACAATTGGCCCACCGGCCACTACTTTCGTCCAGCGTTTGGACGTTAGCCATAGCCCGTTCCTCTTATGTTGACCGATGCTGCGGCCGTTGTGAAGGGTCCGCCGCGAGTACGTGCGAGCAGCGCTAAGGCGCCATAAATTGGCTCACCTCGCGATTCAGTAGGAGACGGAGCAACAGAGTTGTGCCCATCGGGCGTCTAATTGCGGGCAGATCGGGCCATCTGAATGCCGTGGCAATAGTTGCGAACGTCAGCTCGTGGCCGATGAGTGTCAGATGCGATTTGCATACGGAGTCAGCTACTGCCGGCGCTCGCGTTTCGGGCGGAGGCGATCCTGAACTGCCCGTCGACCCACTGTACCGGCCAGACCCGCTCGCAAAACGATAGTCGTCATTGCCCCGGTGAACTGCCGAAGCGACTTGCTTCCTTGCAATATTTCGAATATATTGGAAATATGGAAGATAAAGACGTTATTCGCGCCCTTGCAGCGCTTGCCCACGAACTACGCCTGCGTGTGTTCCGAATGCTGGTCGTCGCGGGTCCAACCGGCTTGACGCCGGGCGCCATGGCGGACCAGCTCGACGTTCCAAACGCGACGCTCTCCTTTCACCTGAAGGAACTGATGCACGCTGGCCTCGTCACGCAGGAGCGCGACGGGCGCAGCCTGATCTATCGGGCCGTCTATGATCAGATGAGCGCGGTGCTTGGCTTTCTGACCGAAAACTGCTGTCAAGGGCAGCCTTGCCTTGGACCTGGCGCGGCCTCATGCAAATTGTGATGGAGAACCACCATGAAGCGGTTTCACATCCACGTCCACGTTGACGACATCGCAGCCAGTGTCGCGTTCTATTCGAAACTGCTCGCCGCCGAACCGGCGCGCGTCGAGGCCGACTACGCGAAATGGATGCTGGACGATCCCCGCGTGAACTTTGCGATCTCGACGCGAGGCACGAAAGTCGGCGTGGATCACCTCGGCTTCCAGGTGGACGCCGCCGCCGAGCTTGCCGAACTCGCGAAGAGGGCCGAGGCCGCGGACCTGGCCCTGCTCGATCAGGGCGAAACCACCTGCTGTTATGCGCGCAGCGACAAGCACTGGGTTCTCGATCCGCAGGGTATTGCCTGGGAACACTTCCATACGCTGGACGGCGCGCCCGTATATGGCGAGAGCCGGAAGACTTCGGCGTCGTCAGGGGCAACGTCCTGCCGGGCTCCGAGCGGCAAACCAATTCGCATTGCTGTGAAGCCTGCCGGCTCGGCCTGTTGCTGACTACGCTGTCCGCTGATAGCCCCATGACCACGAACGTATTGATTCTCTGCACCCACAATTCTGCGCGCAGCGTGCTATCCGAAGGCATGCTGAACCATTGGGAAGAAGCTCGGCAAGGACGTCCGCGCGTACAGCGCGGGCAGCGCCCCGAGCGGCCGCATCAATCCGTTCGCGCTCGAAGCGCTGACGACCGCAGGTATCGACATGCAAGGCTATCGCAGCAAAAGCTGGGATGAATTCGCGCAGGACGGCGCGCCGCAGATGCGCATCGTCATCACGGTCTGCGACAGCGCTGCGGCCGAACCGTGTCCGTTCTGGCCGGGCAGCCCCGTCAAGGTTCACTGGGGCTACGCCGATCCGGCGAACGCGCCGGGCGGCGATGAAGGCAAGCGGCAGACGTTCGAACTCACGCGCGAAGCGATCGGCTACCGCACGCTGCAACTGCTCGCGCTCGCTCTGGAGCGGCTGGACAACGCCCAACTGCCGCAGGCGCTGAACGACATCCTTCAGAGCTGAACCCTTTCCATCGAGTCGCCCATGAACACCCCCAATGTTGCCGCTTCGGGGAAGCCGCCCGCGAAACTGGCCATCAGCTTCTTCGAGCGATACCTGACCGTCTGGGTCGCGCTGTGCATCGTCGCGGGCATTCTGCTTGGACAGGTCCTGCCTGGTGTCTTCGAGGCAATCGGCCGGATGGGATATGCGCACGTCAATCTGCCGGTCGGCCTGCTGATCTGGGTGATGATCATCCCGATGCTCGTCAAGGTCGACTTCGGCTCGCTGCACGAGGTGCGCCAGCACGTTAAGGGCATCGGCGTCACGCTCGTCGTGAACTGGCTGATCAAACCGTTCTCGATGGCGCTGCTCGCGTGGCTCTTCATCAAGCACCTGTTCGCGCCAATGCTGCCTGCAGAGCAACTCGACAGTTACGTCGCGGGCCTGATCCTGCTTGCCGCCGCGCCCTGCACGGCGATGGTCTTTGTCTGGAGCCGGCTGACCGGCGGCGATCCTCTGTTCACGCTCTCACAGGTCGCGCTGAACGACAGCATCATGGTGGTCGCCTTTGCGCCGCTCGTCGGCCTGCTGCTCGGCATTTCCGCGATCACGGTGCCGTGGGCGACGCTGCTCACGTGCGTCGTGCTCTACATCGTGATTCCGGTCGTCCTCGCGCAGATCCTGCGCAAGGTGCTCCTCGTTAGGGCGCAGGCCGCGTTCGATGCCGCGTTGGCAAAGATCGGCCCGTGGTCCATCACAGCATTACTGGCGACGCTGGTGCTGCTCTTCGGGTTCCAGGGCGAAGCCATCCTGAAGCAGCCGCTCGTCATCGTGCTGCTCGCTGTGCCGATCCTGATCCAGGTGTTCTTCAACTCGGCCCTTGCATATGGGCTCAATCGCGCGGTCGGCGAAAAGCACAACATTGCCTGTCCGTCGGCGCTGATTGGCGCGTCGAACTTCTTCGAACTGGCCGTCGCCACGGCAATCGGTCTGTTCGGCTTCAATTCAGGGGCTACGCTCGCGACCGTCGTGGGCGTGCTGATCGAAGTACCCGTCATGCTGCTCGTGGTGCGCATTGTGAACCGCTCAAAGGACTGGTACGAGTGCGCCTGACGAATAACGAAACGATCACAGAGGGCAAACGTGTCCGATCTCGCTACTGATCTCCCACAGGTGAACCCCGCCCTGTTTCGCGTGCCCGATATCAATCGACTGCAGGCTGCGAAGGCGTCGCCCCATCAGCCGCGCATCCTGCTGCTCTATGGTTCGCTGCGCGAGCGCTCCTTCAGCCGCCTGCTGAGTGAAGAAGCCGCACGCCTGCTCACGGCGATGGGTGCCGAAGTACGCAAATTCAATCCGAGCGGCCTGCCGCTGCCGGACGACGCGCCGGACAACCATCCCAAGGTGGCCGAGCTGCGCGAGCTGGTGCTGTGGTCGGAAGGCATGGTCTGGTGCTCGCCGGAGCGGCACGGCGCGATGACTGGCATCATGAAGGCGCAGATCGACTGGATTCGGCTTTCGGTCGGGGCGGTGCGGCCCACCCAGGGCAAGACGCTCGCCGTGATGCAGGTCAGCGGCGGCTCTCAGTCGTTCAACGCCGTCAACCAGATGCGTGTCCTCGGACGGTGGATGCGCATGCTGACCATCCCCAACCAGTCGTCGGTGGCCAAGGCGTTCATGGAGTTCGACGAAGCCGGCCGCATGAAACCTTCAGCGTATTTCGATCGCGTCGTTGACGTGATGGAGGAACTGGTCAAATTCACGCTGCTGACGCGCGACATCGGTCCATACCTCGTAGACCGGTACAGCGAACGCAAAGAGAGCGCTGAGGAACTGATGAAGCGCGTGAATCAATCGGGTATCTGATGCGAGCGGTTCCAGTCGCCACTCGCGTTCAGCGTCGCGCCGCCCATTCGCATGCTGTCGAATGCTCCGCGTCTCTGTGAAATTCTTCCGGCTGTTGAGACTCACTGGCACACAGGACCTGCATCATGCATCTTCGATAGCAGTTGCAACCGACCTCGCCGCGATAGAGGCATTGCTCGAAGCCAACGAATTGCCTACGGTCGGCGTTGCGAAGCACCTAACCAATTTCCTCGTAGGAGTAGATCCATCTGCGACCATCGCGTGTGGCTGCGTCGAATATCACGGCGAGTTCGCTCTCATGCGCTCGATCGTTGTTGCACGGGACGCCTGTGGTTTCGGTCTCGGCGAAACCATCATCGCCCATTTGCTGGCAGCGTGCCGGACGCGGGCGGTTCGATCGGTAGTGTTGCTAACGACAACGGCTGAGCACTATTTTGCTGGTCAAGGCTTTGCACCCGTTGCGCGCACCGAAGTGCCTCGCCTCTGCTGGCATCCAGCCAGTTCCGAGGCGTGTGTCCGGTGTCTGCTACCACGATGTTGAAGGTGTTGAAGGTCGTCGAGGGAAAAAAGCAGTACCACCGAGGAGGAAGATTACAACGGGCAACTTTCATTCCGTTCGCGGACGCAGCGCCCCAATGAAGAACTCGTCAGAGTCGTGTCGGAATTGCGTCCGGCTGCATATCTACCGAAAGTCCACCCGACGAACACGTCATGCCTGATCTACCACGCGACGAACCGGTCACGCTGTATCGGGGGCCAGCCCGCCGTTCTTGGGTGAATCGGTTAGACGGTTTTTGCCGAACGAGCCGACAGATTTGAACCTGGCGGGATCTTCCGCCGCCAGTTGGTCAACTGGGCGGAGCAAGTAAAAGCGCGCCGATCTAGCGGACGGGGCTTTGTAACCCTACCTTACCTCCGCCGAACAATGACATAGCTGTTTCTATCAACTTTTCATAGGATAGCTTAATATCGACGTTCGTCATCGCGGAGAGCTGACCCTCCGACATCGGCAGGCCGATGGTTGCGTCTAACTACAACGGGATAGTTATATTTAGATATCTGTCACGTGGTCACGCTCAGTCGCCGGCCGTCAGCACGGGATCGCACGCAATCGCACGCAATCGGACCCAATCGCGGGGCTGCGGTCGCATGGCCACAGCATCCTACGGTCAACACGCGCAAGCCGATGAAGCGCTCCGCAAGCGCCGCGACGACGTCGCCGTGAGACCTTTGTCATTGGATTCCCGCAGAAATGTAATCTGCACCTGACGGTCGCTCGGAGCATCGTCGCCCCCTATCCAGACTATGGCAATTTTTCTACGGAAGCGCCCACCCGTAATAGCGGCGATAGAGAAATGTGAAAATTTCGCCACGTGGCGTAAAATGTGGAGACACGTGGCAGCATGGAGATCGAGATGAAGCGGACAGTCCGCGACAGCGAAACGGGAAAGCCGTTTCGGAGCCTCGTCCTTGCGATCCAAACCCGCATTTCTTCGTTCGGACCATATGTAAGCAACGGGACGTCACAGTTCGGGGACATGGCAAGAGTTGCTGATATGACCCCGTTACAGGCTCACGACGTCGTAACAAGGGGTCTACCAGTGGCCCTCGCGCGCGAAATGATCGATGAGTATGGTGTCGTCTCGCGTGAAGCGTTACTGCTCGCAATCGGCGTGAGTGAGCGAACCCTGCAGCGCGGCAAAGACGAAAGCCGCCTGCTCGACAGCAATGCCACGGATCGGCTACTCAGGCTTGCTTGCATTACCGAACAGGCGATTGATGTCCTCGGATCGAAGGAAGCCGCAGAGCGATGGCTATCGCAGCCCGCGATCGGGCTCGATCAGCGTCGGCCGGTCGAACTGTTGCAAAGCTCCGGGGGTGCGGAATTGGTGAAGACACTGCTCACCCGTATGGACTACGGGGTGTACTCTTGACGCCTTTGCCGGCGGGGCTTGGGACGAGCGCACTAACCGTTTGGCGCCTCGAACGAGAGAAGCACTTCCCTACCTGGAACACGGCCGAAGGCGCTTTTCTCGTTGGAGGACGGTGGTCGTCGCCCGGACAACGAGTGATCTATGCCTCACTGGACCCTGCTACTACGATATTGGAAGTTGCTGTGCACAAGGGCTTCGACGTGTTGGATAGCGTGCCCCATCGACTACTAGAGATTGAACTCGGAACCACGCCGATCAAAGTCCTCCTTCCTTGCGAGGTTCCAAATCCGCACTGGTTGAGCCCGGGTGCCGTCAGTCCAAATCAACAGAAATTCGGCGACGCGCTGTTGGCTGCAAGCCCGCTCGCCTTAGTCCCGAGTACCGTCAGCAAACATTCTTGGAATTTGCTGATCAACGTTGCTTCAGCATCAGACCAACTCGCCTTGAAGAACCACGAACGCTTTGCGCTCGATCCTCGGCTAACGATGATCCGCTAGCCCGGGGATTGAGTTTCGGTGTTGCGCAATCGCCCAGGTAAGCGTCCTGTTGCCCGTTCAGTACGAAATCGGGCTGAGAAGAGCAGGAGCGCCGAACTCCTGCACTTTCGCACGTGTTGAACTTGCTCAAAAGGACAGGTGCAATGCCTGAACGAAACCTTTCCTCACGACGAAAGAACGCGGCTCGGCCATTGCGGACATCGAGGTCGGTCGTGTTTAGCGTCTGCACCCCGGTGGATTGCTGACCGTGCCGACGTCGCGCGACGGCACAGCAGCTACCGCCGTCAGCGAACTAACACTTACGCCCCCGATCGGTCAATCGACTTTCTCAAAACCGGCCGTTTCACGCAGCTCTGCAAGTGGCCATTGTCGCCAGTCGCCTCTCTAATTTCGCTTTGCCATAGATTTTGGATCAGAAATTCCTCGCAGCAAGATCCTCGTCAACCCAGTTCCAGTCACATTGGTCAGGCGTGCGTCGTTTGAAGCAAGCCGGCGCGCTGGCCTCGCGTGACCGAAGCGCTAGAACCGCAGGGTTCATGGATGGACGACCGTCATCCTGAACGGGCCGCCATTCATCGCAGCATGACTGATGGCTTGATTCACGTCGTCTAGCTTGAAGGGCGTCACGTCGAAGTGCTTGAGATCGAGCAGACCACCACGAATCAGGCCAGTCATAAGCGTGACCGCTTCTGGCGGATACATCCATTTGCCCCGCACGGTGATGTCGTTGCGCATGATCCACGGGTAAGGCAAGTCGAGACCGTCGCCGCCGAGCATGCCGACACCGCCCATCAACACGACACGTCCGTAGGGCCGCACGGCCATCACTGCCGCGCGCACCGTCCTCGTGGTCGCAGACGGCGGCAGCAGGTCCATTACACAGTCGACAGGGGCTCCGGCAGCCGCACGCATCCGTTCCCGATCGTCGTCCTCGTTGCCAGTCAGCCTCACTGTACGGATGCGTTCGCCGAAGCGCCTTTGCAGATCCGCGAGCACGCGCTCATTGCGGCCCGGCGTGACCACGCAGCGCACACCCATTGCGAGGGCAACCGCTACGCACGCGCTGCCGAAGTTGCCGGTCGCTCCGCTCACAAGCAATGTCTCGCCAGCCTGCATATTCGACGCAAGCAGCCCGCCGTACGGAACCAGCATGGTGTTGAGCGCGCACCATCTTGCTGCGTCGGCGGTATCAATTTCACCAATCCGAATGGCGTTCTCGGTTGGCACGCGCATTTGTGCTGCGAATGGGCCGTGGTGGAAATGGCGCGCGAGTCGCAGGCCGCCGTCGCCGCGTGCACTCCAGCCCTGCAATGTAATGTCGGGCGTGAGCGCGTCGTCGCGTGAGCGAACGGTTGGATCGCAGAAAACCCAATCGCCTGTTTTGAGATGCGTAGCGTCTGGGCCGAACGCACGCACGCGCCCGATTGCCCCGCAGCCAGGGACGATCGGCAATTCGATCGCGTAGCGGCGCTCGCCGCTGAACACTTCTCGCGCATACGACAGTACTGGCGCGGCAACGACGTCCACGATGACTTCGCCTGTGCCCAAAGAAGGATCGGGTAGGTCTTCAATCGCAAGCGGCTCGCCGAGTGTCTTCAGAATCGCTGCTTTCATAGGAGTTTCCTTTGATGGTGGCGGACAAGGCCATTCTGGCGGGCTTAGAATCCGTAACAAGGCCTAGTACTATCCTGGGATTCCTGCGTACCTGCTTGCGGAGGGAGGACGGTCGTGACAAAAGCGAGCCGAAGCGAATTTGGGAATTTCCTACGCTCACGGCGGGAGAAGCTAAGTCCCGAATCGGTGGGACTTAATAACGTGCGGCGGCGTCGCACGCCCGGTTTGCGTCGCGAGGAAGTTGCCGAACTCGCGGGCATCGGCGTGGACTGGTATGTGCGGCTTGAGCAGGGCCGCACAGTAAGTCCGTCCGATACCACGCTCGAAGCGCTGGCTCGCGCTCTGCGGCTCGGCAAAGTCGAGGCGGCGCATCTGCGCGCACTGGCGCGCAGCGGCGATAGGCAGCCCTTCACTCGCGAGAGCGTGCCGAGACCCATCGCAAATCTGATCGCGACACTCGAGCTTCCCGCTTATGTCACGGGCAAGCGGTGGGATCTGCTGGCCTGGAATGCAGCAGCGGCCACTCTTCTCGGCTTCGACCGTCTCGCCGAAGCGGATTGCAACATTTTGGTGTTCATGTTTATCGAACCGGACTCGCGCCGGCTTTTCGGCGCGACTTGGGCCAACGAGGCGCGTCGCATGATCGCGTTGTTTCGCGCAACGCATGATCTTTATGCCGACGATCCGGCCTTTGTCGAACTGGTCGAACGACTCCGCGCGCACAGCACCGAGTTCGCGAAATGGTGGAACGCGCACGATGTTCGTGGGGGCGCGTCCGGGCAGAAGGTGCTGACCCATCCGGAGCGCGGCGCGCAATGCTATGACTACGCGACGTTTCAGGCGAACGACGACCCTGCGTTGAAACTTTCCATCTACACGCCTGCGTGAATCGAGTTCCCTACACTCGGCGCGTCAGCATAGTGAGGCCAGTAAAGCCGACTATCGGATACGCTCGAGCCACCGAAGACATGGGACGGGGTAATTGCCCCGCGTGTTTTTCGTCGCTAGGCGCTCGTCGACGATTTGTGGTCGGAAGCCGAGCGTCCGTTCATGGCCGCCCTCTGCTTGACAGCGATCGGCGGCACGCAACCCACAACAGCCGGTCGTGCTGTGTGGGACGCAACGGCGGCTAACCGAGTGGTCCGGTCATCCACGACAGTATTCCGGGGGGCGGATGCGGCCTGAGCCGACACTAAGTCGGACTGAGTCTAACGTCGGCAGCCTGGAGCACTGCTGACCCTTTGCGGCCTCGCTCGGCGAGACTGCAACTGCCCGGGTCACCCAACTCACAGCCTGCGACCATTGCCCCTATTCGAGGTCGCGGGATTGACCCATACACTTCGATTCTTAGAGTAGTCACTCCCTGAACGCTGCGTCCAGCTTGGCGTCGCGCGAGGTGTTGAGATGCGCTCGCCCCGCCGCGGCCCAAGTGCGCTCGGCAACCGCGCGTAACCTGTTCAGATCCCGCTCTGACCACGCGCGCGGAGCGGCGGAATGCACGACAAGCATCGCGACTAGGTTGCCGTTGCTAAGCAGCGGCAGCGCGGCCTCCGCCTGGATCCCAAGTCCGAGGTGTGCGGCTCTCTTCGACTCGTCGAATCGAACGTCGGTGACCATGTCGTCAATTATTAGCGGCTTTCCGGCCTTGAAAGCGGTCACGATCCAATCGCCATACTCCGCTGTAGCAAACGGTGCGGTGGCGAGTGGCTCGATGTTGCGCTCAAATGCCGTTCCGGTCGAAGCCGTTCCCAGCGCAGACACCAGCGCCCACGAACGACGGCGAGAAGGGACGAAATTAAAAGCCACCCCATTTTCGAGAGCTTTCGCTTGCTCGCATGCGCCCGTACCCCGGTACAGTGGACTTGATCGGTTGAGCCTGGACTGCCTATCAGCCACGGGAACCAGAAGAGCCGCTTCGACGGCACGGAACCAACTCGCACTGCCCCACCCCACGAACGACCGGTAAGCTTTGAAGCACTAGAAGTCACTAGGGTAATGAATATTCCTTTCCCGTGCTAACAGACGCCACGCCCCTACTTGGAATGCGACATTTACCCGCAGCGTCGTGACCACAGATCAATGCTGCGGCAAATCACTACATCTTCAACTCGAGCGCTTTCTTACTGCGTCGTGCGAGCAAGTTTGATGCAAGCGAGGAAGCGCTATGTCGGAATGACCACAATGACGACTTCATTGGAAATAAAGATAACGATCAACGAGTTTGTCACGCCAGACTTGTTTCGCGCCGTGTCTGCCGTCTCAAATCCAAGGCAACGAGCGGCGCTACTTAAGCGCCTCGCCGAGGACGCGCTGCGCAACAGCGGTCCGATCAGTCAGATAGCGCCGACTGCGCCCTCCGGTGCGGCAGGCACCAGTGTCGCGCCGCGGGTGATTCAATCCGGGGCTGAGCGAAGTTCATTGTCGATTAACCCTGCGCGCCTCTTCTCCGAGACAGGCGGTTGCGACGAAGACCGAAGGCAGTTCGAATGCACGGCCGACGTGGCAGGAGCCGGCTCACAGCGTGAGACCGCCGCGTCTTTGGTAGCAATCGTCCCTGATTGCAAGGCAAGCGCGATGAGTTCGACAAAAGAACCGACGATGCCTGAGCTATCTGTCGAATATGGTGAGACGCCCCAGGCGCACACTACCGCCCAAGCGACCGCCCGGCGCGACTTCCTAACGCAGGCGTTGGTAACGGCGACGCTCGCTATTGAGAGAAGCGCATACCGGCTCCGTTGCGCCATCCTCGGTGAGAAAGAACGGCGAAGAAGATAATTGGTAAATGATGGAGCAGCCTTGCACTGCCCGCTGCTACTTGCGTGCGAACGATCCGACACATGCATGATTCCGTTCTTCGTTAGCGGTAATTCCTCCGCATCTGGCGAACCCAACTGAGGAGGGTCAAGTTTGTGTCCGCAGCCATAACTTGCGGACGCAAACATGACCCCAGACGATCTTGATTTCCTCCCTCTCAAAGTCACGCATATCGATGAAGGCGGCCCGCCCTGCTTTGATCCAGAGGGCAAGCGCCGGTTGATCGAGGCATGCCAAAGACCGGGAACGTCTGTGTTCAAGCTGGCCGTCAAGGCTGGCGTAACGCCAACCAGTTGCCTAAACGGGTGCAGCGCGAGCACGGACTAGAATGCCACCGCGCGGAGAGGCCTCTTGACGTCCGGGTGCCGGTGTTCGTGCCGGTCGTAGGGCTCGCACCTTCCGGGGCAGTGAGGTTTGAAGCCTTGCCAGCCTCCACGCGACGCGAAGCAAGGCGGCTCTCGCACCGCCCGCCGTTGCCCTCACGCCTGATGGCGCAGTTGCCCAACGGAATGAGTCTTGAACTCTAATGTGGCCAATAAGATTCGGCGCCGCTCACGGCGATGATCGGCGCGCTGAGGAGTCGCTGATGCTGCGCTTCGCCGATGACCCGAGGGTCAATCTCTACCGCGAGGCAATCGACCTCCGTTGTGGCATTGACACCCTTGCCGCCCTCGTCGACGACTCGATGCAGATGGACCCGCTCGCCCGCGCCGTGTAAAGATACGGCGAAATTGCGCCGAAGGCGCAGCACGAGGAGGCCATGCGTCAGGTGGTCGAAGCGGCAGGCGACAGCCGGCCATCCATTGCAAACGCGGATCTATCGACGCATAGGGTGCAGCAGGAAGAAGCGCCCGGCGTCACCCTCGACCAGGTCCGTGATGCCATCGTAATGTTCAACGGAAACAAAAAGGCTGCCGCAAACTTCCTTCGGATCTCAAGGCAAAGCGTGTATCGAATGCTCGAGCGAAGCCCTGAGTGTGACAAATAGCAGAAAGTCCCCACTTGTCACACGCGAAAATTTTGGAGTTCTCGTTTCGTGTCAGAGGGTTAGCGGAGAGGGACCAGCACAAAGCGCCATATCAGTGATATGGCCTGTGGGTTTAGTCCCGCGCTTTTCGGTCAATTCAAGAGCCAATCCTACGACCGGCTGCTCCTAGCGTGATAGGTGAGAATGGCGGCCAAGGCGAGCACCACAGCGATTTGCGGTGCGAGCTTTGCGCCCAGGCGGTAAGCGGCGCAAAGGTAGTCGATCGGCGACATGCGTTTCCTGTGATGGCGGTTGCTGGCCATCGAAGACGGACGCTTTTTCGTGGGTGCCTTTCGGAAGCAGGCGGAAGTATTCTTTCACTCAGTTCACCTTACCTCCGTTCACGCGCGCGTGTGGCGGCAAGTAAGAGACAGCAGCGCCGCAATGCTTCATTTCAACGCTTTCGTTTCAGCGAGAGAGGCGAATTCGTCCGCGACGATTTCTCGCCCCTCGATTGTTACTGCGGAAGCCATCTTTGCGGCCATTACTATTTCTCGTGCGCGCTCGGGCGGCGCCGTTTGATACGCGTGGTCACTTGACCTGTTTTCTACTCGTGTCATCCGTTGGTACTCCGAACTAGAAACTGGCCGTCTGAATAGGATACGGGGACATGCGTACTGAAATGTGTGAGATTCGTCCGCTCTTGTGTTCCCCGATCGATGTGATCGGCAACCCACGCTAGAAGCGACCTGTGCTAGGTCCACTGACTTGCGTGCCTCGGAACGAGCCGTTAGTTCGCCTGGGCCGTACGCACCTCCGAGTTGCTTCTGCAGGCCGTGCAGCGCCCTGAGGGTGGATTTCGTGTTGAATGATTGAGGCAAGCCGCGTCGTACGCCGCGGCTTGCACTCAACGAAAAATTGCAGACGCGCTGACGGCGTGCGTCGGCTATCAATCGGCCTATATCGATGATCCGAGAACCCAATGGCCTCGATGCCGAACTACACGGTCAGCGATCCGGCCTATGAACATCCGAAAAGCAAATGTGCCCGACCACGAACAACGTCAACGATGCGAAGCAAAGCAAAAGTGTTTCAATGACTACGCGCAAGTCCCAAGTCTTCGTCGTGTAGACCAAATAGCCTGCACCGATAAGCGCCCAGGCGCTCAACAAGTGTGCAAATTGTCCATTAAGCCGCCGTTGAGACTCACTCGGCGCTTCAATGAGTCGCAGTTTGGACAAGCAGCGCTCGCGAATGCTTAGCCTCGCGCCTACGAAATATTCACCGTTCTGTTTGCGTTCGACTCGGTAGCTGACCCCATCTACTTTGACGCTCATACTGATCTGTCGCTCCGACGTCTCTAGGATGCCGAGCAACGCACTTAGCCGCGGCGACAGGGTGAGACGAGATGACGTCTGCACCACGACATGATCGGTCAGCTCCAGACCGCCTGAATAACGGACTTCCAATAAAGCGACTTTCATAAAACCTCCTTAGGTTGAAAAGTGTTTGCCTTCAGCGTTATGCCGAAAGCGGACTACAACGGTTAAAAACAACGATGGCGGCGGTATGCGCGTCGCGATCAGATGCGCCCATCGGCCCTCAAGCGCAGACACGATGGAAATAAACTAGAGGCGTAGCGGCACGCGAATCGTCGCCGTCGATAAACGTCCGGTTCGACGAGTCGGCATCAAGAACGCGACCGACAATGGTGGCGCTACGTCGGACGCGCTGCGTGGGCAAGCGTGTCCTTAATTCCGCTGGGATTGAGAGATGAAGACCTGGTGACGGGCGAGCAGAGCCCGCCTGCCTGACATGTCGATGCGTTAAAACGCGGTGAGTGAGTTCAATATAGGCCGACAGCCATTCTCCGTGAGGTGCAAAGCTTCTAAAAAACGCAGTCTTTCCGGTTTTGCTCGGGCCCGCGCCGAGTTCTGTTCGCAACGGAGGTCTGGATAGTTCTTGTGGCAATGCGTTGCCCGAGTTGGATCGACGCTGTGCCTGCCCTACTCTTGACCACGTTTCGCCATCGCTTTCGTTGTGTTTCCGCTCCGATTCTCCGTCGCGGTACCGTCTTGTTCTTGAGCGAAGGGCGAGCACCGCCCGGTAATCGACAGCGTGACTGGCTTCGCCGGCATATCGCATGTCCGAGATATATGGCTATCAAGTCGCGCTGCGTCGAGATAGCGTGTATGCGTTGCGCGAAAATTGAGCAATCTCAAGCGCAAGAAGTAATGTAAATCGGACAACGCTAGAACGCCGTCCGGTGCCGTCGGATGGAGGCGACACTCCGCCTCAGAAAATATGGCTATGCTCTCGACCGGACAATCGTGTTGAGAGAGCACCGACCGTAGATAACGCAGTGCCGGCTTTGCGCGCCGTAGAGGCGACGTGTGCACCGTGACCCCGCCCAAGTCATCAATCACCAAGAGCTCATCGTCGTTGGTCCCGGGCCTAACCTCGCCCCTCCAATCGTAGTAGTTGACGACGAAAACGCCGAAAGGTGTAAGGGCAAGGCAATGGACCAATGTCGTCGCGTTTGCGGTGCCCGGCGCATGTTCGAGGATCACGTCTTCACGAAAGTGCACTTGGCTCTCACACACGCAGCCGAATATGGGCGCGATGCGACGGCGCAACCAGCGGCAGACGCGCCGACGGCGCGAGCCCGAGACTGAATCGTGCTTTTGCAGATGAGCGAGGTGATCGGCGCCGCTTTGCATTCGATCGTTTAACGAACGGAACGCGGATTCTCGTTTATGAATTGGATCTCTCATTTCGTGTTCTCGTGGTTGGTTCATTGCGGTAATTAATCAGTCATCGCAGAGCGCTGAATGTTGAAGGACGACGCTTTGCTAAGTTGGCCTGGCTCGCTCCAACCCAGCAAAGAACATTGAGCGATAGGCATCGTGACGTCGAAGATTGCTTGGCGTCCTGGTTATGGAACCACCGTCGCGCGCAGTCGATTGCGGCGTGTGAGTCAGATTGCCGCGTGATACGTTCGGTTGAGCGCGTTTCAATGAGTGAACGGTTACGCACATTCCCGGCGACATGATGCCTCTGCAATCAGATGGTTTCGAAGGGCGCCTAGGCGCTTCATCTGCGCGGGGACCAGGCAGGTTTCTTTCTCTAGACGCTCGAGCCGCCTGAGCCAGTAAGACCGGTCTAGGTAAAGCGGCATGGGCGCTGCATTCGCGCTTAGCAGGTGGCGTATCACGCTTTCGAGGTGTGTCAATTCAGCGTCCGCGAACCGTGAAGGTCGCTTCAGCTCCCATGCTTCAGACGTCGCGGTGGGTTGCCGTTTCATCGCACGCATGCTTTCGCTCCACCAGCGCGAGGGCGCATCGCGCGCATCGGGTCGCGCGTGCGCGCTCGAGACCACATAAGGCGCGAAATACGCTGCTTAGGAGCGGCGCTGTGCGCTCGTTGTGCTGGTGGCGGATGACACAGACGTTTCGTTGTCGGCATAGCGGCGGAGAACTGGTTTGAACAAAACCAGCATGCCCGCGACAGCGAGAAGTCAAGGCGAGGCTGTGACCTGAAGCAGATACAGGAAGAAAGCTCCCCGCCACGCCATGCAGGCAGGGTCATTACGTCTGTATGCTCCCCTGTGAGGAGCAGAGACACGGACGAAAGCGGCAGCCGCCACGACTCGCTTGGAGATCACAGTACCTACCGCGCCGAGTGGCAAAAAAACCGCGGCCGCCTTTACGCTCTACACGATTTGTATACTAAATTTCTCGTTGGCGGGTACGAACGCATTAAGCGACAGTCGCGTGCTTGGTGTGTTCTTTTTGTTGCTCAAAGTAGCAGAGCTCGACGGTAAGCTGACAGTCTCCGCCAATGTGTACACCGCATTTCAAACGCATGGAAGCGAACGGCGAAATCAGTCACTCGGGACGGCGCGGGACGACGCTGGTTCTGACGAGATGGATGGACCTCACGCCTCCCAGATTTGGTTAATGGGAGAGCGCCTATTCAGCGCATGGGTGTACCGAAAGCCGGCACCCGGGGAAACGGCACACAGTGACCGCCGTCACTTACCGCTTCGGGCCCGTTCTGAAAGCAACGCGGATTCCGTCGTCTGAAAGCGATACGCTCGTAACAGGTTCACCGGTTCGACGAATATCATGATATTCCCACGCCGCTTCTTAATTTCTTGATAAAGGTGCGCTATCGGCCACTGCGGTACCGGTGCGAACGGGATGCGACAGAAATCGCGGCACTGTTTCGGATCGGCTTCGTTCGTGAGCGCAAGAACGACCATGGCAAACTTGCCGAATATTCACACCCCCTACTCGACAAGCTTTTTCATATTACGGAATGCGACGGCTCGTCACGGAAGAGTTGCGCTTTACCGCGCGAGTAGGCAATCGCGCCCCACGAACAACGCCTTCTTCTTCGCTGCGTCTCTTCGGCTCCTCAGGTCTTTTTTGTTCGGCGATCTGTTATCCCGATTTAATGGCAAATGAAAAACTCCCGCGCTCCCGCGCCAACAGACGCTTCCGGAGTCGAATTTTGGTTTCCGGACCGAAACCGTGGAATCAGCCATTCCATAATGCGAAAAGTGAGCCGAATAAGGGGGTGTGAATATCCGGCTCATTTTGTAACACGCTTTTTTTCTCTTGAATTCAGAGCACTAACCAAATGCTCAGCCGCAATGGGACGCTCTCGGAGAGCGTCCCTCGTGGCCTGGGCTTCGCTGACAGGACTGCTCAGCGGATCGAAGGCTCCGCGCAGACGCGTGCGCGGGTCGCTCCCGGCTAGGAGGCAACGGCCGGAACGGTCTCTCAATAGGCATGCCAAAGAAGCTGGTGGGAACTCCTCTCATTTGGCGACAAGCGTTCCAGATCGCACCCTTCGCCTGAGATCGCTTGGCCCGGATTGTTCAGACGTTCTCCGCCAAGGCTAGACAAGATGGCCGCCGTTGGGCGTAAGACGCACGCCGCGGTGGCACGTGGGAAATCGAGGCCTCGGTTTTAAACATGGATGCTAGCCCGGTAGATCCCGGGCAACGACAACTGACCACGAGCCGGATCGTCGAAGGACCCACCGCGATGTTCGCTATGGGCATAATCACCGAGGCACGCTTGCGTGGGCACATCGTGCGCCGGCGGAGCCTTCTTTACAAGATTAATTCCTCCATACTTAAATTCCTTGCGTTCGACTGGGGCATGCGCCAGCGCGAAGTCCTATGTCGCCGTCCAGTAGTTTCAGAAAAGCTGGCGACCACGAGGGACGCTACCCGGAGAGCGTCCCACTGGGTCGACGAGAAAATCTAAAGCACTGAATTCACTGCGAGAAAGCCTTGTTACAAAGTGTGCCGAATATTCACCACCCCCTTATTCGGCACACTTTCCGTATTATGAAATCGCCCATTTCACTGTTTTCTTTGCGCAAATCAAACTTTAGACGCCAGGCGCGTCTTCTGGCGCGGTATGCGGCGCCTCATCGAGGAGGCAACGGCGGAACGGTCTTCGAACGGGTGTTACCCAGACTGCGCTTATCGCTCGAACTTGCTTGGACCAAGGTTACTTCCGGCGCGCTCCGTCATTTCCTAGACGAGATGGCCGCCGCTGGGCGTAAAGCGCACGCCGCGGTAGCACCTACTAAACACAGGTCATCGATTTGCGAAATGGAGGTTAGCCCGGTAGATCGCCGAGAAACGACACCTGACCGGGCGCCTGATCGTCGAAGAACACGCCGCGACGTTCGCTAGGCGGGTAACCACCGAGGCACGTTCGCGCGGATACAAACTGCGCGAGGACGGAGACTGCCGTTGGAGCCCAATCCTAAAACGTGCCGAATATTTACACCTCCCTTATTCGGCACTTTCCGTATTATGGATTCGCCATCTCTCACAGGTGCCTTTGCGCGAACGATCGGCGCGCCGTATCACTGATAATCGCGAAAACGAAACTTTAGAGGCTTAGACGCGTCTCCGCGCGGGTTTATCCGCGCTCGACGAAGAGGCGACGGACGGAACGGCCTTTGCACTCATCGCCCGAAATCGCTTAGATCAGGAACCTTCGGACGTGCTCCGACACTGCCTAGAGCGAGATGGTCGCCGCTGGGAGTCAAGCGCACGCGGCGATGGCATTTGGCGAGATCGAGGCCATCGGTTTGCGAGAAGGATATCAGCCCGGTAGATCGCCGAGCAACGACAACTGACCACGCGCCGGATCGTCGAGGGACGCACCGCGATGCTCGCTAGGCGTGTCATCGCCGAGGCACGCTTGCGCAGGGACAGCGTGCGCGACGGCGGAGCCTGCCGTTGCAGCGGGTTGAATTCCTCCGCACTTCGCGAGAAGGCGATAAAGCGCTTGCCTCGAGATGTTCAAGCTCTTCGCGGCTTCCGATTTGACGCCATTCGCGCCCTTAAGGGCGGCAATCACCTGTTCAGGCGTGATCACGGGTCGCGATAGGCGCTCGGCCGTGGCAAATGTAGAGATGTATGCCGTTGCCTTTGCTGCGAGACTATGTCCAGCGGCTTCCACTAACTGTTGCATGGCCCGCTGATGAATCTCTGGATCGGGTCGATGGTCGGGCCGCTTGATGGGTGCCGGTACCCCGGTAATTTGCTCGTACATTCTCTGGAGGTACGCATGGCGTAGTCCATGCACCGTGACGCCCAAGCCGCCGCGGGTGATGCCCTCCTTTTGCAGGACATGGTAGAAATGGCGATACCACTTCTTTAATGACCACGGCTCTGGAATCATCGACCCCGTGCGTGGGTTGGCAAGCCTTGCCGCGCGGATCAGAACGTCATATTGCCACTCGGCATCAATCGGCACGAGCCTGGGCCGCCCACCCTTCGTGCCGTCGATGACATGCAGGTGGCCTGATACGCGCAAACACTGCAGGGGACGCAAGAGCATGCTTTCCTGTGCACGCAGCCCAAAGGTGGCCTGCAACTCGACCTGGATTGCGACCCAGCGATCGCACTCGCAAAGTCGAGAGATCGTGTCATTAACGTCGACGTTGGCCGCTTCCCAGGACTTATCTTCCTGAGCCACATAGTAGCGGCGGTATCCGTCCGGCCGCTTCATGTAGTCATCGACGGTTCCCACGAGTTGATGCTTTTTCATCCACGCGGCGAGTGTTCGCCAGTAGGTGAGCTTGTTTTCGACGGTGCCCGGCGCCTGCTCCTTCTCGGTGACCCAGAGCTTAACGAGATAGGCGATGTGCTTTTCCGAGAGGTTCCACGGCGACTGAAGCGCAAATCCGCCCTTTCGTAGTTCGCGAAAGCCGGCGATGAGATGTCGCACGCGGTACGTCTGGGTCTTGATGGAAATCGCGTTGGAGGTCACGCGGGTCTTGCTGTGTGCTTTGGTTAGGTTGTGTTGAAAGAGTTCGGTGAGTTCTTTCGTGAGCCGCTGTGGCAGCCCGGCGTTGTCCAACAGTGCCGAAAAGTTAAGTTGGATTTTCACAGCTGTCGCATGAAAAGCGACGTTCTCACCTATCAGGAGAACGTCCCGGGGTGGTTGGAATACTGCACGCTTTGCTTTCCGGGATCTTAGAGATCAGATTTTCGATTCACCCGGCGCAGGGAAGCACTGCGACCCGATGATCCCTACTCCGGACGAATCCGAAGCACGGCTACTTGACCGCAGGCGAAAGCCTGTCGAGCCAAGCAATTCTTGTTGCGCATTTTGTTTTCGGCTGCGCGGGCCGACAGAAAAGATCAAGAAATCCGCACTCATGGTGCAAGTGATTTCCCGTCTCGAGAGCTTGTTCATCACGGTCGCCTCGATGTGGGACCGCGTGAGTCAGGCTTGGCGTGATTGCCGGAGACGAAAGGAAAGTAGACGTTCGCACTGTCCTTGCGAGGTTGTTCTCAGTCGATGAGGTTTTGCGTTTTGCTGGAAAGGCTAGCGTTCATGCGGTTCTGATGGGACTCAGTTTCCGCAAGACGTGGCCAGCTTGGTGGGTAGCAAAGCTGCCGGACAAGAAGATTGCGCTCATCGAGCGCGAAGGTATGTACAAATGGAGTGCGCTGCACTCGGGTCGATGCGTCGGTGACGCGATAGGTGGATTAGGATATTAGGCCCTTCGGAGCGCGAGGGTTGACGAAAAGCTCGCAATATCAATGCGCCTTTCGATAGTTGTCTTTCAATGCCCATACAACGCAGCTCAGCGGCTAAATACGAGTCGAAATGTTGGGCTGTTCATTTTAACGATCGTCGGTCTCATGCTCACCGGTCTCATCGTGTGGGCCGAGTTCGCGCTCATGCCGATTGGTGCGCTTCTAGCGGCGCTCAAGCGTTACGGGGACATTCCTGTCAACGCCGGCTAACACCTGATCGGGTGATGGTCTTGACGATCCTGCTTGCGTTGGTCGAAGCGATTAGACGTACTGCACCGGGGCAGAATCGTACTGCCGCACGATGTCATCGTGCGTAAAAGCACGATTCCTTCCGATATCGCCTGAGCGACTAGCATCCGGTCAGACGGATCGCTGTGAATCGGCGGAAGCTGAAGCATCTTGAGGGCGTGATGAGCCTCGATCGAAAGCTCCTTGTAACCGGCGTCAAGAAGGTTCGTTCGGAACATGCGGGCATCGAGTTGAAAATCGGGACGTCGGAGCGAGCGATTGATGACGATCTCCCAGGTTACTCTGGACACTAACGTAAAGGCGTGTTGGTCGGATCTTCGATCAGCTGCGCGCTTGCTCGGCAGCGCTGGATCATCGCTCGCCGCCCAGATGAGAAGATGAGTATCGAGAAGAAGCTTCACTTCGTCTTGCCCTCGAACATGTCAGCAATCTCGTCCGCATCCATCGTAACGAAGTCAGCAGGCACCTTCAGTCGCCCTTTCATGGATCCAATACGCCTGCGGGGTTCCTCCGCTTCTGTACCGATCCTGACAACCTTGACCAACGGGCTTACCCGCTTTCGCGATGACGAGCGGCTGCCCGCCGTTCACCGTCTCATCGATGAGCTTTGAGAGGTTAGTCTTGGTGGATAGCGTCAAGCAGGAAGTCCGGTTTACCGACAAACATCTCGGCCGGTCGGCCGAGGTGATTGTCGCTGCGTCAGGGGCCCAAGCGGCCCCAGTTGATCAGATCAGCCAAGCCGACTAGCTGATGCTGCAGGTTGATCTGATCACGCAGCGGTTACCGGGAAAAAATCTTTTTCGAGGGGCGACTAACCGGGTTCGGAATCGTCCACGGATCATGTGCCAAAGATTGGTGCAACGAGGAGCTTCTCCAACGAACAGCTATGGGCCAGAGGATTCCCGGCGCCGACGCGAAAAAAGGCCGGAGCAGAGAACAATGAGAACAATTAATCGCATTGGCCCGTCGCCGTTTCAGCGATTCGTCATCGCGGGCGTCACGTCCGACATCGCTTGCGCCCGCGACCGGGCCAATAAGGACGCGTTGCTTTCTTCGTCGCGCATAACCAAGAACGCCTGAAGCAGGCCGCCACCGAGTCTTCGCGCGGCGGGTCGTGGCCAAGCCAATGCGGCCTAGGCCGACGCACAACAATTTATCGACGGATCTCGACATTCTGGTCGCTGGAGCTCGCACCGGGCTTTCAACGAAGCGATTCTCTGGCAAATGCGAAGCCCGAACGCCGACCGAACTGGAACGCTTCCGACTTGGCCGTCTAAATCGCAAGGGGTCGGCATTACGCTCCCCGTGCCTAACCTTCTTCGTCAGCTGGCAGTCCTGTTGTCGAGTTTAAGTGACCAAAAAATCCGAGACAACCGGCGGGCGGCGGTTTTCCAAATCGACCAGAAATTGTGCATGCTCGGCTCTGAAACGTTGCTCCCACTCGCTACTGGTCTTGCCACCCATCTTGGACATTCTGCCACCCTGGGTTTCAATTTCGCCCGACTTCAAGTTTTGATCTATGTGTGCCGCTAACCACGATAATATTTCCCTAGGCTTTGCGACGACATCCTCATATGTAAAGCGAGCAGGCGAAATATTCATACGCGTAAATAGCTCATCGTAAAAAATCTCTCCGGTCACAATGTGCTCGCACCATGTCTGAATGGCTGTCCCGTCATACTCCACGGCGTCCAAGCGAGCTTTTAATACTGGGCTCTCTTGATAACTATGAAACAATCCTGACGTTACGCTTCGAAAGAGTGAAATTGCCTGAGCAATCAGATTCTCACGTCGAAGGTAGAACTTAGTTACCATATCGAGCGCATCTTTCGGTTTTTCAAGCATCTCGCACAGGCATTGGGTTTGATATGGCGACAGCTGAAGACCCATCACTCCGCTTGCGGAACGGTAGTCTGCTACAGTGCGTCTGATGTATTCATCGACGCTTGTTGTACCAACAAGACGTGGTGGTCTGCACCCCATTGCCAACTCCTCCGTGTAAATCCACCCCTCGTTGAACCATTCTTGTGGTGTCCCCAGAAATTTTGAATTCTCGGCCATCTCCATTAGCCATGTACTGCCGGTCCGCGGAAGAATGAAAATCGCGTAAAGTCGTGTCTCCGTAGCTAAATTCCTCAGCATCGCATCGTGGATCACCGCATCACGCGAAAATACCTCAGCCACCTTGTTAATCATGACGACTCCTTCAAAAAGCGGACGTAAAAATCGCTTTTACAGACTGTAAGTATACTCGTGCCATGTCACTCTAAACAATAAAGAAACGACCCCAAATTCCTGATAAATTGCCGTTCTCGACTAAATCTGATCCTCCAAGCTGCATGTCGTGCAACCGTCGCTCTTAAAGCGCGACTTGCACCCCCGCCCATCCGGCAATGCCTGCCTCGACAGCTATCGACTGAGATGTCGTCTTTGGACGATGCATGCGACCAATTCGACTCCGGTCGCGAGTGCCTTCGAAAGAGTTCGCTTATACGCATGTGGCGCTAAAATTTGATGCGAACTCGCGCTCTCATCTTGATCGACCGATTGAAGGGATTATGTCGATCACCGGAGCGAAGAATCACGCGAGATCTGACGATAAATTTTACCAGAACTAGCTTGGACGAGAGAAACAACCAGGTCATGAAAGGATGTCCGCAAATGGACGTTGACTGGAAGCTCGGCGGCGATTCTGATCCGCGAGCAGTTGGTTGCTCGAATTAATAAGCTGTCACCCCGTGGAAGCGCTTATAGAGGTGTATCACCGGTGCGAGGTTCCGTCGAATGGGTTCATCTCAAAGAGTCAGCGGGCCGTGCGGGCTGACGGAGCGTACCGGGCGGCAGCGATCCCGAAATCACCCCTCGACCAATAGGGTCCCTCCGCGGCGCAACTCCGAATTTTGTTGGAAACAGGCCGGCGCAAAAAAAGACGATTCCATAGCTGTGCGGCGCCGAAATTGGAAAGAGCCTTTGGCCTTGCCCATTAGCGCTTGCCCCCGGCACCACCCTCGGTTGGACGGCCCGTCGAGGCGCACGTTAGCGGGGGCGACGAGAAGCTTTTTTTGTTTCCGAGCAACAAATAATCACTAGCTATAGTCATCAGCAAGCCAGCTGACAGCTTTCGCTCCACCGTCACCGACTTAACCAAATGTCTTGGCTTATCTAGATCCGTCGCGCGCGCACACCCCGTGTGATACGCGAGCAGCCGCAACGACACGACCTGCAGGATCGGCGACAGCGCGCCATCGTGCTCCGGCATTCGGATCACATGAATCCCGTCTTCGCTGACGATACGCGTATCTGCGTCGGCGAACACATACAACTCTCCGCCGCGCGCGCACTTCCTGCATGTTCGACTTCAGCTTTTCGAGCAGCGCGTCGTTCGGCGCGACCGTCACCACAGGCCGCGGCCGAGGAACAGCGCATTCTCCTTGCGCCGCGAACTGCTCCGACCACGAGATGATCTGCAGTTCGAGCGCGAGCACGCTGTTCAGCGCTCCCGGCAAGTGACGCAGTTGCGTGAAGCAGAACGCATCGGCGGCGCCGTCGCCGAACAGGCTCGGACTGAACTCATCGGCTTCAGGGATAGCGTCCGTGATGGCGCGCGGCGGGCCGGCCTTCGCGAGCGACGATCTTCACGCCGTCGAGGCCGATCTCCACGACATCGCCTCCTTCGAGGAACGCGAAACGGTCGGTGCGGCCAGCGAGTGCGAGCGCGTCGGACGCGAGGAAGTTCTCGCCCTCGCCCGCGCCGACGAAGAGCGGCGAACCCTGACGCGCGCCGACGACCGTATGCGGCTGATCCTTGTGCATCACCGCGATCGCGTACGCGCCGTGCAGTTGCTTGACGGCATCCCGCACGGTCTGGAACAGATCGCCGCGATACATGTTGTGAATCACATGCGCGATGACCTCGGTGTCCGTCTGCGAGACGAACTCGTAGCCCTTGCCCTTCAGCATCTCGCGCAACGACTCATAGTTCTCGATGATGCCGTTGTGCACGAGCGCCACCGTGCAGCGCGAGAAGATCGGGTGCGCGTTGTCGGTGACGGGCGCGCTGTGCGTCGCCCAGCGCGTGTGCGCGATGCCGATTAGCCCGAATCGCGCACTTGCGCGTCGAGATCGGACACGCGCGCGACGCTGCGCGCGCGGCGCGGCTCGCCGTGGCTTAGAGGCCACGCCGCACGAGCCGAAGCCGCGATATTCGAGGCGGCGCAGTCCTTCGACCAGCACCGGGACGATGTTACGTCGCGCTACCGCGCCGACAATTCCGCATTTGGTCCTTTATTCTTGAGGCTTGCATTTCCAAAAAGCTTCTTCGACGTCCGATTGCCGTCGGGCCAAGCACAGTAATGCTGCTCATCGGCACGACGCGCGTGACGCTGGCGCGGCGGGCGGCGACGTCGACGGCGAGCATGCCGTCGAATTGATCGGGGGTACGGTTACAGCAGCGCTTCGACCCGCGATGCGCATTCCTTCTGCGCGGCGGGATCGAGCGCACCATCTGCACGCGTGCGGCGAGTTAAGTAGTCGCAATTCCCGAAGCAGGGAAATAGCGTGCATGGAAGCAGCCGAACGATTTAAGCACGTCGGTTCGGAACCGTATTAGGCAGCCGCTCACGATCGATGGGTCCCTCAAGATATTTGACTTGCCGGCGATGTAGCGCATTTCGTAGCCCGCGAGACGGCCCACGAACGGCTTGTGGAGCGCGCGACAAAAAAACCGCGCATGAGGAAATCGAGCCCTGTCGGGCAGCTCCGGCAAAGGTGTTGCCTACCGACCGTCTTCAGCGGCACATTAATGGCCATCGTGTGTCGGTCGTTGCATAAAGTGATGAGCATCGAGAGAAATGGCGGCTGGGGAGGAGCGCAAGCGAATTGCCGGATTTTACGGCTGACCTGCAACGGTCCTTTACAATAAAGAGTTTCCGGTATCAAGCTGCCCTCGGGCATGAGCCAAGGATCCAAATGACGCCCTTTCCCCTGTTCCTATCGGTCGTCTTGCTCGTTCGTAATCAAAGCGCTCGCGTCGAATCGCTTGTGAACGAAGTCGCGACGGCGGTCGGCGGCCTCGTCAGCGATTACGAATTGATCATCATCGACAATGCGTCCGAGGACGACAGCGTGTCGATTTTGCGAGGCATGACTTCCGAATCCGGGCAACCCAATCTTCAGGTCTATGCGCTCACCAAGGAAGTCGACGCGGACACCGCATTCTGGGTCGGACTCGAAAATGCTCTAGGCGATTTTGTCGTCGTCCTTGATCCGCTGCTCGACGACATCGGTTTCGTGGAACCGATGCTGGAGAAGGCAACCGGCGGCATCGATATCGTATTGGCTGATAATCAGGCGCGAGCCGCGGAGAGTATGCCGTATCGCGTAGCGCACCGAGCTTTCGACATGCTTTATCATTATTGCAGCGGCGTGAAATTCAGCAACGAGGCGCCGCAGTACCGCCTGGTCAGCAAGCGCGTCGTGAATTTCATCCTGCAGCACGCGCAGCCTACAATAACCTATCGGCATTTGCCGCTCACGGGTGGGTTTTCCCGGTTCAAGCTGCGTTACAGTTCGCCTCCGAAAGAGGTGCGCGCCAAGCGTCTAAGCGAAAGCATTGACCGCGGTGTACGCCTGCTTGTATCAACGACTCGCGCGCCGATGCGTCTCGTCACTTCGCTCTGCATGTTCGGAGCGGGCGCCAACCTAATTTACTCCGTGTACGTCGTCATGATCGGCCTTTTCAAGCCGAACGTCGCGCCGGGATGGGTTAGCATGTCGCTGCAACAATCGGGCATGTTCTTTCTCATTTCGCTCGTCTTGCTAGTGCTCGCCGAATACATCTTGCACATGGCGAGCCTTTCCAACGAGGGGCCGCTCTATCACGTCGGGCAAGAGTTCACCAGCGCGCGTATGACCCGCCGGGAGAAGCTCAACATCGAAGAAATTCAGACCGATGCTCGGTCGGAGCGGATTCGCTGATGCCGACGAGCGTAAAAGTGTATGACGCCGTCGTGATCGGCGGCGGTTTCTACGGCGTGGTTATCGCGCAATATCTCGTGCGTCAACGTGGTTTCAAACGGGTTTGCCTGCTCGAGCGCGAAGCGGCCCTAATGCAGCGCGCGTCGTACAACAATCAGGCGCGCGTGCACAACGGTTATCACTATCCGCGCAGTTTCACGACCGCTTTTCGCAGCCGCATCAATCTGCCCCGTTTCGTGCACGATTGGCCCGACGCCGTGGTTACCAATTTCGTGAAGCTGTACGCCATCGCGCGGCGCAACTCGAAGGTCACCGCCAGGCAATTCGAGCGGTTCTGCCGCGAGACCAGCGCGCAATTGGAACCGGCAGACGCTTCGCACCGCGCGTTGTTCGAGCCGCGCCTGATCGAAGAAGTTTTCGTCGTGCGCGAGTATGCGTTCGATTCCCGGAAGCTCGCGGCGTGGGCCGCGCAGGAACTGTCGAACGAGGCAATCGAAGTCCGTCTGAACACGCGAGCCGAAGAAATTGTGAGATCGGCCAACAACGCCTTGCGGGTAACGACTCGTTCATCGGGAGACGCTCTCGCCTTGCTGACCACCCGCTACGTCTTCAACTGCACGTATAGCGGGCTAAATCAGTTTGGCGGCGACTTTCCCGGCACACGGACACAACTCAAGCAGGAAATAACGGAAATGGCACTGTTGAAGGTGCCACCGGAACTCGAAAAGGTTGGCATCACAGTCATGGACGGCCCGTTCTTCTCGATGATGCCGTTTCCCTCGCGAGGGCTTCACACGCTGTCTCACGTACGCTATACGCCTCACCTTTACTGGAGCGACGAACGGGGCATCGATCCTTACGCGCGCCTGGCGGCCTATCATCGCGAAACGCGCGTCGACCGCATGATCCGCGATGTCGGACGCTACATGCCTGCGGTTTTCGGCGCAAAGTACGTCGAGTCTTTGTTCGAGATCAAGACGGTGCTCACCAAGAATGACACCGACGACGGACGGCCGATCTTCTTCGAAAGACACGTCGACCTGCCAGGGTGCTTTTCCGTGCTTGGCGGCAAAATCGACAACATCTACGACGTGCTGGAGAAATTGGACTCCGAACCGCTCGTCGCCTTCACCGATCTCACTCTTTCGAATCAATCGAGATGACCAACGCACTTATCGGATATACCGGCTTCGTCGGAACCACGCTGCTGAAACAGGGCAAGTTCGAGTCGACATTCAGGTCGACTAACATCGGCGAAATCGACGATCAGTCCTTCGACACGGTGGTCTGCGCCGGAGCTCCCGCGCAGAAATGGATCGCCAACCGCGAGCCAGGAGCCGATTTGCGCAACATCGACGTGCTCATCAATCACCTGCGCCGCGTCCAATGCCGACACTTCACGCTCATCAGCACGGTCGACGTTTTCAAGAGCCCGCTCGACGTGGATGAAACCACGCCCGTCGACGAAACGGGATTGCATGCCTATGGGCTGAATCGCAGGCGGCTGGAGAAGTTCGTGCAGTCGCATTTTCCCGATCATTTGATCGTGCGGCTTCCCGGCCTCGTCGGCCCTGGGCTGCGCAAGAACGTCATCTTCGATTTTCTGAACGACAACAACGTCGCGGCCATCGACAGCCGTGGCGTGTTTCAATTCTATCCGATGATCAACCTCGCGTACGACGTCGCAACCGCTCGCAATGCGGGACTCCGTCTGATCCATCTGACAGCGGAGCCGATCAGTGTCGCCGACATCTCTGCACTCGGCTTTGGCAAGCCTTTCGCGCAACATCTCGGCAACCCGCCGGCTCGATACAACATGCGCACGCGCCACGCCGCACTCTTCGGGACCTCCGGCGACTATCAGTACAGCGCGCGCGAAACCGTGCAGGCGGTTCGCGCGTACGCACAGTCGGAGCCGGCCACAGTCAAGGCGGCCGAAGGAAGCGGATCATGAGGATCGCAGTTTCAAATATCGCGTGGGACGTCTCCGAGGATGAGACTGTCGCCGCCCTGCTCGCCCGCTATCGCGTCGACGCGATCGACTTCGCCCCCGGCAAGTATTTCCCACGACCCGCCTCCGCTACCACTGACGACATCGAACGCGTGAAAGGCTGGTGGAGTGAACGCGGCATCGAGATGATCGGCATGCAGTCTTTACTTTTCGGCACGACCGGGCTGAACGTTTTCGGCGATGCCGACAGCCAGCAGGCGTTGCTGACTCATCTCAGCGCAGTTTGCCGCATCGGCCATGGAACCGGCGCGACGCGACTGGTGTTCGGCTCGCCGAAAAACCGCGACCGCAGCGGCCTCGACGATCAACAGGCGCTGGACATTGCCGTGCGCTTCTTTCGTCGCCTAGGCGACATCGCTGCGGAGCACGAGGTCGTCGTGTGTCTCGAGCCGAACCCGCCCTGCTACGGAGCGAACTTCATGACGACAAGTGCCGACACGTGGCAAGTCGTCGAACAGATTGCTCACCCAGCGATCAAAATGCAGCTCGATTCGGGCGCAATCGCAATCAACGGTGAAGATCCGTCGGAGGTGGTTCGTGCATATGCCGACGCGATCGGCCATGTGCACGCAAGCGAGCCGGATCTGATTCCGCTCGGTGCGGGCAACTGTGACCACGCCGCGACAGGTCAAGCGGTAAGGGCGTTCTTGCCTGGGCATGTTGTCACCGTAGAAATGGTGGCGACGAAAGACGAGCCGCACTCGGTTTCGATCGAGCGTGCTGTGAAAGTCGCTATCGCGCACTACGGAGACGCTCGGGATGGAGCGTCGGTACGATGAAGTGGATCATTCTCGCACTGGGCATAGGTTCGAACGCGGCAGCAAGCGTGCTCGTCAAGCTTGCAATGCTGCCGCCGCGCAAATTCCCATCGCCCGCCGACCCGCTCGCTGCGCTGACGAACTGGCCGTTTTGGCTGGGACTCGCATTGTACGGAGCGGCTTTCCTCCTATATGCGGCAGCGTTGTCGAGACTGCCGCTCAACGTCGCTCACCCGGTGCTCACGTCGGGCGCGATTGCGACCGTCGCACTCAGTTCCGTGCTGATTTTCCGAGAACCGTTTCACTGGACGACCGGAGCCGGCATCTTTTTCATCGTGACAGGCGTGGTTCTGTTGACAATCCGCGTAGCCTGAAGAGAATCCATGAACTCAGCATCCAATTCGTCGCCGAGCGACCATCGCTCCGCCTGGCAGGTGCCCACCTTCAATACCCTTTTTTGGCTGGGCCGTGAGCATAAGGCGTCCGTCGTAATCCCGGTCATTAACGAGGGAAATCGGATTCGGAATCTGCTCACACGCATGAGCGCACTGGGCATTCCTTCGATCGCGGACGTCATCATCGTTGACGGAGGAAGCAAGGACGGATCGCTTGCGGAGGAGTTTCTCCGTACGGTCGGCGTGCGCGGCTTGTTGCTGAAGACTGCGCCGGGAAAGCTGAGTGCCCAGTTGCGTTGCGCCTATGCCTTTGTACTGGATCAGGGCTACGAGCACATCGTGACCATCGATGGAAACGACAAAGACGACCCCGAACCGATCCCGCGCTTCATCGAGACGCTAGACCTAGGTTACGACTTCGTGCAGGCGTCGCGTTTTTTGCCTGGCGGCGTCGCGGAAAATACACCCTTGTCACGCGATCTAGCTATTCGTCTTCTCCACGCGCCCATGCTAAGCCTCTTTTCAGGATTTTCCTGGACAGATACGACGCAGGGGTTCCGTGCCTATAGCCGCCGAATGCTCGTCGATCCGGAACTCAACATTTTCCGTGACGCCTTCAATACCTACGAACTGCTTGTTTATCTGTCGTACCGGGCGCCTAAGCTAGGCTATCGATGCATCGAATTGCCTACGGCGCGTCGCTATCCGAAGGGCGAGGTTCCAACGAAGATCAGCGCCATCAGGGGGAACTTTTCAGTGCTGAAGGTACTGTTCAAAGCGTGCCTTGGAGCCTATAACGGTTAGCCGAAACAGAGCTGCGTTACGTGCCCGTCGTCGCGATTTGGTTCTGTCACGCGTCTGCTGGAGGCTTGCGTCCCTTCAAGGACGCAGTGCTTCTCATCGCGAAGTTTGTGGTCAAGATTGGTTTTTCAGGCCGCTTCAAGCGTAAGCGGCTCGCGAGGGCCGTTCTCGACGGCTGATTGAGATGGTCGGTAGTTTAGTTCCCACTAAACGATTTGATGGGAACTAAAGTGGACGAGACATTGAGTCGTAGCCCGAAGATCAAACGACCGAACTTTCCCGTCGCTACCAAGCGGCACTTGGCCGAGCAGACCTTCGAGCCCGGGGCTTCTGTATCCCTGGTTGCGCGGCGTAACGACATCAACACCAATCTGCTGTTCAGGTGGCGACGGCAGTATCTTCAGGGCATATTCGGTACACCACATCCCGAGCATGCGGCTGCAGTCGCAAATCCTGAGACCGGTGCGCCGGTACTACTGCCGGTGAGCATTGTGACGGAGACGTCGGAGGTCGCGCCCAATAGCCACGAGACTAACTCGCCACCCGAGAACGTCTGCGAGATCGAATTTGATCGTGCACGCGTTCGCATCGCCGGTGACGTTTCACCGGCGATACTGCGGCTACTCATTCGCGAGCTTACCCGATGATCGGCCTGCCTTCAGGCGCGCGCGTCTGGCTTGTAGCGGGTATCACTGATATGCGTTGTGGCTTCCAGGGTCTGGCCGCCAAGGTGCAAACGGCGCTTGAAGAGAACCCCCTGGGCGGGAACGTCTTCATTTTTCGCGGGCGCCGCGGTGATCTCGTAAAGGTGCTTTGGGCTACTGAGGACGGGATCTGGCTTCTCGCGAAACGATTGGAGCGAGGGCGTTTCGTCTGGCCACAGGCCGATGGCGGCAAGGTCTGCCTGACCTCTGCTCAGCTCTCGATGTTGCTTGAGGGCATTGACTGGAGGCAACCACGCCGCACCGCTGCACTGTCGATGTTGTAAACCGCGCGGAAGGCTCGTAAACTGCGCCTCATGTCGAACGGCGCCGATCTCCCTGAGGATGTCCACGCGCTGCAAGCCTTGGTGCTTGCGCAACGCGCGTCGCTTGCCGAACAAAGTGGCGAGATCGAGCGGCTAAAGGCGCAGATCGACAAGCTCAAGCGGATGCACTTTGGTCGCAAGTCCGAGCAGCTTGACCGTCAGATCGCCCGGCTCGAGACCGAGCTGGAGGAACTGGCTGCCGGGCGCGGCGTTGCGGATGTGCGCCGTGCCCGCGCGTCGCCCGCAAGCACGTCCGGCGGTAACCTGTCGCCGAAGGAGGCGCTGCCGCCCCATCTGCCGCGCGAAGAGCATGTGCTCGAACTCGATCCGGGCTGCCCACTGTGCGGAAACGCCATGCGGTTGATCGGCGAAGACATTTCCGAGCAGCTCGCTCGCGTCTCGGCCGCCTTCAAGGTGATCCGCACGATCCGACGCAAGGGCGTCTGCACCTGCTGCAATCACTTCTCGCAGCCGCCAATGCCTGGTCTGCCGATCGAGCGCAGCGTTGCCCACCCGAGCCTGTTGGCTGACATCCTCGTTGCCAAGTACGCGGACCATACCCCGTTGTACCGTCAGTCGGAGATCGCCGCACGCGACGGCGTCACGCTCGACCGCGCGAGCATTGGGCGCTGGGTTGGTCAGTGCGAGGAGCTCTGCCGCCCGCTGACCGAGGCACTGCGCCGCTATACGATGGCCGGCACTAAGCTGCATGCGGACGACACACCGATTCCCGTGCTCGCGCCGGGCAACAAGAAGACCAGGACCGGTCGCCTGTGGGTCTACGTCCGTGACGATCGTCGCTCGGGTTCGAACGAACCGGCCGCAGTGTGGTTCGACTACTCGTCCGACCGCAAAGGCATCCATCCCCAGACCCGTCTCGCCGGATTCAAAGGCATCCTGCAAGCGGACGGCTACGATGGCTTCAACGAGCTGTACGCCAGCGGCAAAGTTCGTCAGGCAGCGTGCTGGGACCATGCCAGGAGACGGTACTACGAAATTCACGCCAGCACGCCGACCGACGACACGCAGGAACTGCTCGATATGCTCGGCGAGCTCTACAGCATCGAGGCCGATATCCGCGGCAAACCAGCCACCGAACGGCTGCGAGTGCGGCAAGAGAAGAGCAAGCCTCTGCTCATCGCATTCGAGACGAAGATCAGGGCCAAGGTTGCGACGCTGTCGCGCAAGTCGGAGCTGGCCGGCGCAATCAACTACTCGTTGAATCGCTGGGCCGAATTGATGCTGTTCTGCGAAGACGGTCAGGCCGAGATCAGCAATATCCTGGCCGAAAATGCCCTGCGCTGCGTAAGCCTCGGTCGTAAAAACTTCATGTTCGCCGGTTCCGACAGCGGTGGCGAGAGGGCCGCCGCGATGTATGGTCTGATCGGCAGTTGCAAGCTCAACGGTATCAATCCGCGTACCTATCTCGAATACGTGTTGACCCATATCGCCGATCACAAAGTCAACCGCATCGAAGAGCTACTGCCCTGGAATGTGGCCCCAAAGCTTCGCGACAAGGGCGGCCCTCCTGCCTCAACCTCCTGATTGCCTGGTAGATCACAGATCCTGCCCACGAACGCCGACTTTGGCGAATTGCCCGCGTAACGTCGAGAACGGCCCACGCGAGCCGCTTACCTTCAAGCGGGAAACAGCTTACCAGCGTCGATGAATGGCTTTCGGTCATTGATCTTCCAGGTCAAGTCCGACCCAACCGCGGCTGACACCGGTGAGACCTCGAGGCTTCCCTATAAAAGGCTGCCCGACATGCACAGGGGTTTCAGACCGCGCACGATCAGTACACGACTTGCGATTGACCTCGTGCGCTATGTTGACTTCCGCTTCGCTTAACAGCGTCGGCGGGTAAGAGCGACGCCAAGGCGCCGATTCGGTAGCGCCTGCATATGGCGGACCCGAGACTTACGAAGGAGGGAGCAGCGGCTTGCGGAAATCGGCCGAAATGTCGGAGCGTATTTGTGCAACGGCGCGACCTCAACGCCCCTTTTCGCTGAAGCCTCCGGCGCGACGTCGTCAAAACGACGGTCAGACTCGCGTAGCCTCCGCAGGCGGTGATGTACTATCGTCCCTATCGCCGCTGCAAGAAGAAAGCGTCAAGAGGATGGCCATAACCGGCGGGATGATCGGATACAGATACCGGAAATCACACGCGATGCCGGTCGGAAGAAACGAGGCGAGAAAGACCCACATCGCGGCGAGATACACCGAGATCACCAATCGGCTCGGACTCGCCACCCAATTCCTCCGGAACAACAGAATGACGGTGATGATTGCCATGATCGCCACGTAAAACCAGTTCCGCCAAACTGGAAATGCAAACACCTTTTGTAACTTTGAATAGAGTAACTGAGCGCGTGCGGAAGTTCCCGTGCGCAGATTGAGCTGCTTGACGTATTCGGCCTCGCCCTCGACGCCGACGTGGATGGGAAGACATTTATTGATATCGTGCATATCCAGCAACGACATGAAACTGCTCACCCGATGCCGCACGTACGCCATGGGATGCGCCTTGATACCGTTCAGCCATACCGAAGTCAGTGAATCGCTGCCTGCAGCATGCAGCAAATCAGATTTCAGCGTGGGTATATATAGAAAGTCTCCCCGGTCGGGTACGTAGCGTTCGCGGATCCGCTTGTCGTCGTCGGCCGTGAGGCCCGGAAAGGTAGCCATCGCGTCAGGCGTCGGCATGCGTACGACCATGCCAGCAATATCGAATGTCTGCACGATCTCCGGCGCGGCAGACATGGCCCGTCCGTCGTTCCCGGCGATCGTTCGGTTGACAAGGTGGCCGGTCAGGGCCCAGGCAAACACGAACAGCGCACCACTGACGAAAAGCAACTGTGTCCGGCGCCTTCCTCGCCATGTCGACAACACAATCGCGAACGGTGCGAGCATGAGAATCGGCGCCACGAATACGCCCTGCTGACGGATCAACGCGCCAGTACCGAGCATGATCGCGACGAGCGCGACGAGTCCGAATCGAATGGACGGTGACTGCATGCGCTGAGCGGCGATGCAAATCGCGAAGGTCAGCACGGCCCACGAGCCGAAGAGAACGTCCTTCCATACGATGCCGACGTAAGCAAAGACCACTGGGTTGATCAGAACGATCGAGCAAAACAGCGCTCGCGCTGCCGAGATCGTTGGTACGCTGCGTATGGCAATGATGAACGCGCCATATGTGGCGCATGCATTGAGAGCAACGAACACTGATGAGGCAACCGTGCCACCGCCCAGCCAGGCCAGTAGAGCAGACATGAAGGGAGGCTGCCAACCTACCGATCGCCCGATCGATGCCTCGTAGAGCTGCAAGATTGAGTCGTAGCTAAGTTGTCCGGGAGCATGCAATGCGATCGCCAGCACGGCCAGTAGCGCTGCAAGGAAGCACGGCATCGTGCGATATTCGATGATGGCGGAGCGCTTCATGGAGGCTTATGTTTGGGAGAATTGAGAAGCCGACTCGCGTAGTCCGGCGACGGCACGAGTTCCGGAGTTCCTTGAGGATTCCGACAGGCACGCGATCAATATGATCTGCGATGAAGAAATCCGCTCACCTTGGTCCTTTCACGACCGACAGTCAATGCCGAATTTCGTCGTTCTCGACATTTTCCAATAGGAGAAAACGCGGGAGGGAAGCGTACAGTTTGTTTGATACCGTGTCAAATGAGTAGCATGCGCTGCCCGAACGGTACCGAAGGCTATCGAGATCGAGAGTCCCGCGGCGCTTCCTGCCGCAGCTCGCGCGATCGTCGTACTGCTACGGATGAAACGTCTCGGCGACTCGGATGTAAAAGCGATTTAGGATAGCTCTCAACACTTTCAGATAGCTATGAATAGGAAAGCTCAAGGCCACGGCCGTTCCGAGCGCGGCGAGCGCGACTCGTCCGCTGCTCGTGCGATCTTCCGGCATATGCGCCGCGATCATCGGCAGCCCGAGCGCGACCATTGGCGCGAGCCCGAGAAGATGACTGCCTTGCCGACGATCATGCCGAGACCCAAAAGGCAGACGAGCATCAGGATGCAGCGGTTTTGCAGTGCGTGCCGCTCGGTTTGTCTCGCCTTCAACGCAGGGGTGGCCACCACCAGCAGCAGGGCAGGAATCACAATGCGGTAGTAGGCCAGATGCATATGCGTATCCAACCATCAAGCACGCCGACGAAGCCGATCCAGTAGAAGGCGCCCCATGTTTGCAGCGTCGCCCAAGCAATACGCGGAATATCCAAAGGATGTGACAGCAAGTGAATCTGACCCGAGATGGAACGCGGCGACGCCACCGGCGTCCACGCGGCATGATTGAACATCTCGACGAAGCCGAACGAGATTCAGTGCCGTGGCGATGACTGCGACGAACGACGCAGTAGCCCATAGTCGCTTCCGGCAAGGTCAAAAGCAGAGCCCTGGCATGAACGCCAGCAGCAACAATCCCACGTAGGGCGGGCGCGCGTTGATGCAAAGCGTCGCCAAGGCAGCGCCGATGAGGAGCGCTCGCACTCGAACCGGCCGGTTTTCATGCATAAATCGGTCGACGTAGGCAATCAGTAGGAAGCACGCCGGAATCAGCAGCACTTCATCGCTGACGAAACCAAACAACATCAGCGCGCACCGCGAAGATCGCAAGCGAGACGCGTCGGCCGTAAAGATAGCCCAAGAAGTGAGGGCCGCGCTAACCAGCAGGTCGAACAAGCAATCAAGCGTATAGGTTTGCAGTGCAGACAAACCGAACGTGCGCCCTGCCCGGATCACGATGGCCTGATGGTGGACGCATATGCCGGATAGATGGCCGACCCTGGAAATTCTGCGTCCGCCAGGTGGCCGGTCCAATGCAGTCCGACTACCTTCGCCCGCAACGGCGCGTCGTATTTCACATCAGGCCGTGTCGCCATGGGGAACATCATGTTTGCGAGGTCAATCAGCGCGACATCGACCTCACCGCCCGACGAGCCGCCGAACCCGCTGCGCCAGGAATCTTCCGTTCGACGCTTGAAACGTACACATGAAAAATCTCGTCGGGCGTTTGCAGATGTGGACTGGTCGTGGCGAGAAAAAGTCCCGTCGGCGAGGCCAAACGCAGCACCGGGAGCGCTGCCAGCATGACCGTACCGAGCGGCGGAGGTATCTTGCTCAAAACGGCGGCAATCCAATGAGAAATGCCGAAACCCAACCCAAACCAGAACATAAGCATGCCAATTATTAGCTCGAATGTCGCCGCCGTCATGTAACGATGAAATTAGTTGTAGAAGGTACGTTTTACGATATCAGTTAAGATTTCCTCAAAAATCACCTGCGATATTTTCAGATTTGGTTCTTCATCGGCATAAACCGCATCCATCGGAATATCCGCTATGACCGCGCGCAAGGTATTCAGCCGCAAAAGCACATCTGTTTCGTAAGAATATCGCCTGCTAATTTTACCCAGCGGAAGATGACTCGCAACGGCATCCGGACGATGTGCCTAGGATCATAGAATCGATTTCCTTTTGTGTAATGGCCCCACCCTTCGATAATAGGGATCACGAAATATGGAAGAAGAGCTGGATCCATTTTCCCGTCGCCGTCGATTTTCACGACCACATCCGCGTCATTGGCAATCGCTGCTTTTTACCCGGTCATTACGACGCCACCGACGCCTTGCTTCTGATTGCACTCGATTCTCACGCGGGGGGGGCGGTGCAATGCTCGCACACGAAATCACCGCTGCGCACCGGACAGCAATCATCCACAACGTGAATCTGCGATACGTCCAGGGCCAATTCGCTCGATTACTCCAGGGATAAACTCCCCCATATGCACGACGTCTACTACACAGCGGACTTGCGGCTGACTGTACCAAGCAGGCTTAGGATAAAATCCGCAAGCGAGAGTTGACACAATCGCGTCTCCCGGCGGGGCTCATGCGGCATACGAGCGGAGAAGCCGGTGCCTACCACAGGTGCTCGGAGCCGTGTGCGTCGGGCTTTGAGTTCTCATGCAAGCTCCACAATCGTTTGTAAGCGACAGGACCGGGCCGGAGCAACGTCGAAGTTGTCGCGACACGGGCCCGCTTGTCGGTCTTTGCCGACCTTTGAGTTACCTCGCGCAGCTTCGACGCCCGGCTTGGCCTTCCGCTAGGTTCTTAAGAACGCCATCCCTACCGAATCTGCTAGTATCTCAAGCTTCAGACATAATAAACTCCGCTACCGATGGCGCGGATGAATTGAAATGGTGACAGCATCAAGATCTACCGGCTGCGTCATATGGCTAACGGGCTTGTCGGGCGCAGGCAAAACGACAATTGCTGATGCTCTCGCCGCCAGACTGAGGGAAATTGGGGCGACATGCGCCGTGCTCGACGGCGACGAATTGCGTAAGGGCCTGAATTCGGATCTGGGTTTTAGTTCACAGGACCGCCTCGAAAATATTAGGCGTGTGGCTCACGTGGCCGCGGTTTGTGCGACTCACTTGGAAGTGGTGATCGTCGCGGTCATTTCTCCGTCTATCGCGTGCCGCAAACTTGCGGCCGGCATCATAGGGGAGAGCATGTTGGAGGTTTTCGTCGATGCGCCGATCTCTGTGTGCGAATCTCGGGATCCAAAAGGTCTCTATCACAAGGTCCGCGCCGGACAAGTGGAGAAGTTCACCGGAATTTCTGATCCGTACGAACCGCCCACTTCGCCAGCCCTGACGCTGAAGACTGACGTGCTTTCAATCTCTGAAGAGGTCGACAAACTGACGGCGCTCATCGAAGAACAAGCTGCGAGAAAGAATTCGCCCGCTCAAATTTTGCTTTGAGCTAGCGTTCTGTCCCAAAAATGACTTTGGATAACCGAGCCACTTTTTGCAGGATTGATTCGGTGGTCACTGTCCATACGAACGGCCGTTTGTGCCGGTTATAGTGCTCGATATAACGCCCGATGCCTGCAATAACTTGGCGCACATTCCTGAACGCCCCTCGACAGATCGCCTGCTGTGCAATCAGGCCAAACCAGCGTTCAAGCTGATTCAGCCAACTCGAATAGGTTGGCGTGAAGTGCATGTGGTAGCGCCTATGCCTGACCAGCCACGCTCTGACCTTCGGATGCTTGGGTGTCGCGTAGTTGTCGACGATCAGATGGACATCGAGAGCCGCGGGCGCAGCCTGGTCCAAATGCTTGAAAAACGCCAAGAAAATCTGATGCCGGTTGCGAGCCTTACACCGGGCAATGACTACACCCGTTGCCGTATTAAGCGCCGCTAATAGAGTAGTGATGCCATGCCCGACGTAATCATGCGTCACTCCTTCGAGGTAACCCAGCCCCATCGGCAACATCGGCTGCGTACGCTCCAGCGCCTGGCACTGGCTCTTCTCATCGACGCACAGCACCAAGGGCATTGGTCGGCGGGCTCAGATACAGCCCGACAATATCGCGCACCTCATCACGGATGTCATAGATTTGCGGCCCAAAGCCGTTAGCCAATCTATGTTGTTTTTGGCAGAAACAGGAATACCGCTGGAACACCCGTCCCTTCCACGACTTTTCATTGACTTTTCGGCTAGAATTGCGGCCTCATACTATGGCTGGAGGAGCGCGGTGTTCGGCATCAAGCGTATATTGGGATCCCGTTCGCAACCCAACGATCGCCGACCGATTGCGTCTGTCGCAATGGGCGACGCGACAAAATTCGGCGGGATTGTCGAAGCGGAGGTAATCATTTCATCTGAGGCGCTGGCGAACAGTGTTCTCTCCGTCTCTTCACCGAGCGCGCCTGAGGCAACGCTCCATATAGACGCGATTCACCCGGGACAGACCGTTCGCGTCAGAACTCACTTCCATATTCTTCCCAACGGCGAACAGCAGATCAACTTCGAGTTGAAAGAGCCGGACGGTGCAATATCGACAGAGTGTGTAGCGATCACGGTAGATCACGTACCGGGACTGGCCGAAGAAACGGCGCGCCTGCTGAAAGAAGCCAACGCTCCCCTCTTCTTCACTGGGCCTTGCGACTCCAAGTTCTACCCGTACGATCAGCACACCGCGTGGTTCGACCGCCCCGACGCAGACAGCCATATTGATGGCATGGTGGCCCGCTCGGAAATCACGAGCGAAGAGGCAAAGCAACTCAGGCAGTTTGTCGAACAAGGCTTCATGATCGTCGAAGGGCTCATAGACGATGAGTTGGTCGATGCGGTGAACGCAGAAATCGATGATGCCGTGGCAACGGGCTATCAGGGATACAAGTACGGGACTAGCCAGCGCATCGAGCATCTTCACTATCAATATCCGAGCATCAGGAAGTTGTGGCTCGACGCCCGTCATCGCCGGTATGCGGATCTCATCTTCGGAGCACGCGCCCGTCCTTGTCAGACGCTGACTTACGTCTTCGGCAGTCAACAAGACGCACACTCCGATCTCGTCCATCTGACTCCGTTTCCGGCCGGCTATATGTGTGGCACGTGGATCGCACTGCAGGACGTGGTGCCCGATAGCGGAGAACTCGTCGTTTATCCGGGTTCTCATCGTGAGCGCCGTGTTTATCTCGCGGAAGCTAACTGCAACAAGGTTGCTAACGGCGACTGGAGCGAGTTCGGACGCACTGTTTGCGCATCGTGGGCAGAGATGCTTCCAAAGTATTCGCCGGTCGTTTATCGGCCGAAGAAAGGTACGGTTCTAATATGGCACGAGAATCTTCTCCATGCCGGTTCGGGGCGCAACGATAAGGCACTGGAGCGACGCTCGATCGTCATTCACTCGTTCGCCGATGGCGCCGTGGCGTACTATGACTCGACGGGTCTGCATGGTTCTGCCGTAGCCCGCGAAGCACTGACCGACTAATCCCGCGTCAATCTGCCGCGAGAACGCGAGAGCCGAAGTGAACATAAGGCTCATAGGCAGGCTCGCGGCTATTGCGGCATTCTCTGCTCGACCACGCGCCGCGGCGCGTGACAGCAGCGGCTTATCCTTTGATTAAGCGCGACAAGGCGTAACTCTATCTCCGGTTGACAGCGAGTGTCTGCTCGTAGATGGAAAGTTTCCAATGCAGATGGGGAGACATTGGAAAGAACGTAAGCGACTCGGCTTGTGAACTTTCGCCGTTAAGGAGCCAAACCGTTTTCGGCTTAAAGGCGCCTGCCGCGCGTAAATCAAGATGAGAACTCTCATCCAGATTGTCGCGCCACAGCGCTCATCGTTTAGTCTCTATCGAGCCGCTTTTTCAAAGTCGCGCATACACGCTGTACGCGAGAACCCCAATGTCGTCATGACTATCGGCGTTCACCTGATCGATGAACGCCCCAAAGGCGCCGCAGTTCCGACCAGTCTCCCCGCAAGACCCGAGAAACGACTCGTATCGGACGGGTGAGTCGCCAAGACGTAGATTGCTGGATGGCCAGCAGGCTCGCGGTCACAGCATGGGCTTGCTGTTCGCTCCGCTGGCGTTCCTCGGATGTCTGTCGGATTTGTTCGGTGAGTTGCTGAGCCTGCTCGGAAAGCGTTCTGAGTTCGTCCTCGAGCGTACGGATGGCATGCTTCGCCCGTTCACGTTCATTGAACAGAACGATCTCGCTCGCACGCACCTGTTGCGTCGCCCGTTCGCGTTCATTGAACAGAACGATCTCGCTCGCACGCACCTGTTGCGTCGCCTGATCCAACGCAACATTCAATTCATGAATGCGCTCCTGAAGCACCGCCGGCATCCACCTTCGCCCGGACTGCTGATAGGAAGCGTCCCACGGATAGTCACCGATGCTTTCACCCAGCAACGCATGCGCCGCCATCGCAACGATTTCTTCCTTGTCGTGACCCTCCCAGTCTTTAGGCGCCCAGCGGGGCGTCGTCCACATCGCGTGACGCAGGGCTTCTTTCGAATCGATCACCTTAAGCACACAGCCGGCCTCGACGAGCGATGCATCAAGGACGGGCGACGCGCCCCGTGTGGCCCAAAGCCCCGCTTCATAGGCAAACGGAAAGTCGATTTCCTCGCATTGGTTGAAGTTGGTCGGCGATAGAGCAGGAAACGCTACATAGGAAAGGCGATAGCCCTGCTGCAAAAGCAGTTCCGCCAAATTCAAGGACTCCGGCGTCTCGTTGCACTCGATCCAGAGCGACGCGTTGGACGACGCGGTATAGTCGAGCGACGATTCAATGATCTCGCGCTCCATCCCCTCGGCATCGAGCTTGATCAGATCGAATGGACCGTACTGGTCCGCGAGTTCGCTCAAGCTCACCGCTCGTTGCGCGGCAGGCGCGGACACCCGATTCTCACGATTGGCGACCAACGAGAAGGAACCGGCGTTCGCCGGATCGACGAATCCATTCGGCGCGCTTCCGGAAGCACCGACGACCCCTTCAACGACAACATGTTCAGCCGCAAGGTTTTTCTCGATGTTATGACGCAGCAACGGCACGACAGCCGGATTAGCGTCGACCAGGCAGGCGAACGCCACTTTGGTCAACTGAGCAACGCCGAGTGAGAATGTACCGAGGAACGCGCCGACATCTGCAATGCGTGCATTATCGGGCAGCGCACTCGCTACGAACCGAACTTCGTATTGCGCCCATTCACCATATTTCGCGAGGATCTTGCAGATAAGGTCCTGCTTAGGATCGAGCGTTTCGAGTTCGCCATATCGCGTCACAATCTTCGGCATCAGCCAATTCTCCAGAATTCGTCTCTCTCGGCGAGTTTCAACGCTCGCGGAGTGTCAAGCCTTGTTCAATCAGTTGATGCCTTGATCCAGACACCATTTCTTGTAACCGCCGTTTGCCGTCGAAAAGGGATCGGCGAAAGCAGCGTGCAAATCTCCGCGACCCCGCCATGCGAGGCGATGCGGGCGAGGCACCGGGGTTCCGTCGTCATAGACGCCGTACGCCCAATAGCTCTTGGGCAAGCCGGTCGCGACATTCTCGGTCAGCCGCTCGCGGTACCAGCGCAGCAATTCGAATACTTCCGACCGGCCGTACGAGTAATGCCGGAGGACCGCTTCGCCCACAGAATTGACTTTCGTGAAGTGGAAAAAGCGAAGTTCGGATTTCCCCGCCAGAATGCGGCCATCGGGAAGCAGACTGATCGGGCGAGTACTCAGATTCCAGCTCGCGACGTTATAACCGCTGTCGCGCAACACCCCGACCGAATCGAAGAGCGCCGGAACAAGATCGCACCAGCGTTGATCGGTGAAAAGACCGTTGGGGACGTCGTCATGGCAAAAGCACAGCAGCCTGTCGCGCCACCATCTTGCGAACGCCCGCCCGCTTTCCGAGTTACGAACCGCGACGAAACCCAGATTGTAGACGCCATGCTTCAGCGACCCGATTTCGTTGTCTATGACGCCCGTGATCGTCTCTTCCGGCGTGATGACATGGGGTGTCAAGACGACCGAATGTGTCTCGAGCGTGGCCAGCACATGCTCGAGAGGCGCAAACACCGCCGTGTCCGGATCGAGATAAACGACGCCGTCGACATCATCCTGAAGGAGGCGGTCCATCATCGCGCCCTTGACGGCCGTGCACAGTTCCACGACATCGTGTCCGAAGGCCCATTGCTTCCAGTTGTCGATGCCGAGCTCGGCGACCGTCACCATATGGTCGAAGACTTCGTCGGAGATATCGAACTCGAAGCCATCCGGCTTCTCGTCCGACATGAGCAGCCAGAGCGTCCAGTCGGGATGAAAGCGACGGACGGTTTCCGCCAGCACCCGCGCTCTGTCGAGATAGCTATATGAAATGCTGGTATAGCAGTGGATTTTCATGCGCGGCGCTCCGTCGACACGAGTTCCGAGGAATAAGCGTTCAGCTCAATGTTTCCGTATCTGCGCGCGGCTTCATCCACCCATTTGATGACATCCCCACTCGCAAACGCCGCTTGCAGTTCGACCTCCTCGGCAAGCGACCGGCCCCGCGCTTCCGGCGTGTCGCACACCATCGGCCATACGTTTCCCGCTCCGAGACGAGCCACGATGAACGCGCCCGCCGCAATGGATTCCTGAGTCGTGAAGGAAAAACTCTCGAAACAGGCGGACCAGTTGATGACAACATCGATTTCACTGTCACGCACTGCGCGCGCCATTGCCGTGCGATCGTCGGGTGTGACGGTCACCTGCCGGAAGGTCACGCCGGGGACTTTCATGTCCCTGCTGCCCAGATGGTAGAAGTCGTATCGCTCGTCCTTGTGATGCCAGCGGCACAAAGCTTCGTAGACATCCCAGCCCTTGTGATAAATCGGTGTGCCGATGAAGGCGATACGCAGCGGACGATCGGGTGTACGAGCCGCACGCGCGCCATCGAATTCGATCCGGCTGGGCGCGATCACGACCGCACGGCTATGCGCGTATCCGCCCTTTTCTTGCCAGAACTGGAGGATGGTGCGCGACGGCGCGGCAACGACCGGCTTCGCGTCGTCGAAGAACGCCTTCATGCGCTCGACATGTTCGCCGCGCTCCAATCCGCTATGGCAGATGCCGCACACTGCGGATCGGTTCGGCGGCGCCTTGCAGAAGCGCGTCTCGTTGCGCAGCAAGTGCACGCTCGGACAGAGCGTGAAGAGATCGTGGATCCAGACCAGCGGCTCTTCCTTGCTGGCCACGATGAGCGCGCCGACCAACTCCGGTGCGAATCCGAGCAGATGATGAACGATCGGCTGAATGCGCGTCCCGTCCCGGGCCAGTTCATCGACGACGGCGATCAGATCCGACATGCGGATCACGCCGCAGGTGCTTCCGTTCAGCGACATGACCAGCAGGAAATCTTCCGCTTTCCCCGGCGGCGCGAGCAATGGCAACGGCTGATTCGGACAGACATGCAGAAACGCCCAGCCATCGGCCATCAACGCGCGCTGCTCGTCTCCGACGACGTTCTGAACGCCGCCCGAGATGGTGAGATAGTGATCGTGGCTGAAAATGATGGCCAGACCGGAAGGGTTCGACCGAAGCGCATCCGTCACCAGACTACACAAATCACCGACGGGGAGCGGCTTGTCCTGCCGTACGGGCATCCACTCGCGCGCCCGAACACGGGGAGAAATCGCGCCCAGGATATTCGGGATAACGCGACTCGTGGAACTTCGGTAAGCCCATCCTTGGCTCACCGCATCGGCGACTGTGATTTCGCTGCGCGAATCGTAATTCAAAGCATCCCTTCCTTTCAGTATTCACGAAGACGTGGCACGTAGAATTACTCACGAGAACGGCTAGAACGACTTGATTCGCGCTCGACGTTCGGTGACAAAGCCTCGAAAGGCGGATCTTACCAGTTCGAAACGTGCCTCCCCGAAGAGGCAATATCCTTCGTTGTCGCGAAGACGCTCATGCGGCCTGCAACGAAGATCGCAAATGAGCTCAATAATGCAACAATCCGGCAACAGATCCGATCGCCCGGCCAGGATCGCCCGGCGCCGCATTTTATCTAACGTTCTCAGGAACGCAACGCACGCAACATCGAAATCCCGCGTCGAAGCGGCGCGGTAGCGCGCCAACTGGTCGACAGACGCAGGGCGGAGATGGACGCTTCGAGCTCGTGAATCCTTGCGTGTGCTTCCCGAATATCCTCGGTCATGAGCGCACGCTTGATGTCGGAGTCCGTCTTCAGGGACTGCAACGTGTGGCTCGCCTCCGCCGCCTCTTCCCAAATCCGCCGAAGCAGCCCGTTTCTGACGGCCCTGTAATCGGTTGCGTTCGCACGTTGTCCGGGCTCGCACAATCGCAAGTGAGCATGGAATTCACATCCGGCATCCACGATTTGGACCACATCGAATGGAGCCAGCCCAGGAAGCCGACATCGCGAATCAGCAATTCGAACGACGCCGACGTGAAAACCGAACAATGCGCGTCGCAATAATTGGTCGCCGTTGCTTAGGCGCAGCTTCTAGTCCGCGAAAAGCTGTTCGAGCTCCAGATCCGCTTCCACTCACTCAGGCGGCGCGCCGCGAAAAAAGGCGTAGCTTTTCTTTTTTCGCCCTCATTGATATGAGCAAATACCTCTCTGAAATCGAAGTTCTGTGCAGGCGTTCGGCCTTTCCCGTTCATCGACGAACGCCTGAATCCATTCCGATAGCCGCGTGACCGGCCGCAGGTAATCGAAGCACGCACAGCGATCAGGAATCGCGATCGAAAGTATCCCGCCCGGCTTGAGCGCTTCCGCGCAACCGCGCAAGAAGCGAATGGGGTTAGGCAAATGCTTCTTCTGCCCTCGCGCGCCGACGAGTTCTCCTATGCTCGTCGAGGAGCCGATCAGATCCCCCTCGATATTCGCAAGCAGTGACTGATCGACATTGGGATCGTTGGATGCGCGCTCGCGTAAAGTGGCCGTGTCGAATACGTCGAGAACCAGGCATCGGTAACCGTCCCGCTTCCGCGCGATTGTGCCAAACCACGGCCCGATCGATACCGCATTGAGATTTGGAGATGTACTTCAGAATCGAATCCCTGCGATCCATCGGCGACTCCTCGAAGCTGCTCGCTCAATCGTATCCGTCGACACAGACGCCATAACAATTCTTTGGACATGCCGCCGCCATATAGCGCGCCGCGCAGAGCCGCCGGACACGGGCCGTTGCTCGGTATACTGATGGGTCCGGACTCTCCAATGCAAACTCTTCTCGACTGCATGCCGAACCAAACCAACGCACAGAATGTAGCAATGTCAGATACCGACGAGCTTGCCGCCCTATGTAACACCGCCCTGGACCCGCTTTTCTGGCGTGCTGATCGTATCGATGCGCTGAGCGCCTGGTGCGGACACATCCCCTTCGCGCATTGGCTCGTTGCAGCGCTGCGGCCGAAGTCGATCGTGGAATTGGGCACCCACAGCGGCGTCTCGTACTCCGCATTCTGCGCCGCAGTTGAAAAAGCGCAGTTGGACACCCGCTGCTATGCCGTCGACACATGGCGTGGCGACGCCCATGCAGGCACCTACGACGAACCGGTATTCGACGACCTGCAGGCTTACCATCAGCGCCGTTTCGCCACGTTCTCGACGCTGCTTCGTACGACCTTCGACGAAGCCGTAACACAATTTCCCGATGCGTCGATCGATCTGCTGCACATCGACGGTTGCCATACGTATGACGCCGTCCGGCACGACTTCGAGCAGTGGTTACCGAAGCTCAGCGAGCGGTCCGTCGTTCTCCTGCACGACACCAATGAAAGGAAAGCCGACTTCGGGGTATGGCGTCTCTGGTCGGAATTGCGCGAGTCCTACCCTGCTTTCGAGTTCCTGCATGGTCACGGATTGGGTGTGCTTCTGACGGGCGACGCTATCCCGCCTTCGGTGCGCGGTCTTGGCGAACTCGACGCCGCCCGCGTGGCGAACCTCAGAAACCGCTTCGCCGTTCTCGGCGAGCGCTGGGAGGCTGAACATAGCGAACGCTTGCGCGCGAACGCGGAGCGTCAGCATTCGGACGCAGCCAGCGGGATCGACGAGATCCATCAGCGCCTGCAACAAGCCGAAAGCGCATTGAACGCCGCCACAAGGCTCGCGGAACGCGAAACCCAACAACGCCTCACCCTCGAACTTGACTTGCGCAAGGCGCGAGCGCGCCTCCTTTCCGTAGAAGACGCGCGCGCCGACCTCGAAGCGCAAATGGAACGCGCCCTCGACGATGCCCAAACGCGCGCATCCGAGGCGGAAGAAGCCTTGCGCGGCATCGAATCCAGCACCATCTGGCGCGCCACTCGCCCGCTGCGCTCGGTGCTCGCTCATGCGCCCGGAGGACGCCGCAATGTCGGCGCGGTCTTACGCGCGCGCGGCGCGCGGATCGCAAAACAACTTCCCCTCGGCCTCGGCGGACGTGCGCGTCTGGAAGAAAACGCGCGCATCATCGCGAACTCGCCGCTCTTCGACGCCGAGTGGTACGTGCAGCAACATCCCGATGCGGGCTCGGGAAAAAGCGCGGCCCATCACTACGCGAGCGCCGGCACCGTGGAGCAGCACGACCCGAGTCCGCTCTTCGATGCGCAGTGGTATCTCAAGCAGAATCCGGACGTCGCGGCTCACGGCATCAATCCGCTCGTTCATTTCGAGAAATTCGGCCGCGCCGAAGGCCGCGCCATGCGCGCGCTCGACGGCAAGACGGCCCCGCCCGCGATCGAACCGGTCGAACCCGCCTTCCCCGCGCCGGCGCCCGGCTGGAAGCCCGAACCGGCCGGTCCGGAACTGCACTCGCTCCTGACGCAACGATTCGCGCCGATCGCGCCGCTCCGCATTTTCTGTGTCGCGGGGCAGGAGCGGCATGTAACGCTCATCCTCGACACCGCCGACGGCGGCCCGCTAGCTACCGATCCGCGCGCCGGCCTCGCGCTCGCCGTCACGCTCGCGAAACGTCTGGGCGCGGGCCTGCGCGTCGTAACGCGCCAGAAAGCCGTCGACGCCGGCAACGTCGATGCGCTGTTCAGGCATCATGGGATCGCGTGGGACGGCAACATCGACTTCGTGTTCTCGGCGGTGAAGGATGGCCCGGCAGTCGCGGTCGGCGCGGATGACATCTTCATCGCGACGAACTGGTGGAACGTGCACGCCGCGATTCAGGTCGTCGAACCGCGCCGGATCGTTCATCTCATTCAGGAAGACGAACGCGCGCTCTACGCGTGCGGCGAAGAACAACTGCGCTGCGCTGAAACGATATCGACGCCGGGATTGCGCCTCGTGGTCGATTCGCAGACGCTGCACGCGCATCTCGCGGCGAGCGGCATCGTCCGGGGCGACACGCCGTGGTTCGAGCCCGTCGCGGCTTCCGGAAACGCCAAGGACGCGCCGCGCGTGGCGGGCGGCAAACGCCGGTTCGCGTTCCACGCACGGCCCGACCAGCCGCGTCATCTCTACTGGCGCGGCCTCGAAGCGATCGGCGCGTGCCTCGAAGACGGGATTCTGAATCCACAGGAGTGGGACGTGCATTTCTTCGGCGCGGGCCTCACGCCGCTGGCGCTGCCCGGCTCGGTTTATCCGCACCTTCACGAGGCCGTGTCCTTCACCGAGGCGCACGCGGTTCATACCGCCGACGTCGCACTGTGCCTCGTCGAATCGCCGCATCCCGGCTACGTGACGCTCGATCTCGCCCGCGCCGGCATTCAGGTCGTGTCGAATCGATACGGCGTCAAGACTTCGCTCGAACGCTATGCGCCGAATCTGCTCTGCGTCGATCCGACCGTCGCGAGCCTAAAAGCCGCGATTCGCGAGGCCGCCCAGCGCGGGCGCGCGCCCGAGGCTGCCGCCCGTTCGATGAACTGGGACGCGGTGTTCTCGTCGGCATTGGCAAGTCTCGAAACGGGAGCATCGCGCAATGTTTAATTCTGTGTACGAGAAGCCGCTGCATTACGCGCATCCCTGGGACCTGAACTTCGAGCGGCGCTACGAAGCGCTGATGAAACGTCCCCGCCGCGTCGCCTACTTCTACGAGAAGCCCGATAGCACCACCTTCCGCTATCGCGTCTTCAACATGTCTCAGGCGCTCGAAGCCGATACGGTTGCAGACGTTTCCGCCTCGTGGTTTTTTCGCGAAGACATGCCTCATATGGCGCGCATCGTCGACCGCGTCGATGCGCTCGTCTTCTGCCGCACGCATTTTTCGCCGTCCATCGGCGCACTGATCGACCGCGCGCGGCGACGCGGCGTGCGCGTGCTCTTCGACGTCGACGATCTCGTCTTCGATACCGATTACGTCCATCTCATTCTCAGTTCGCTCGATCAGGACGCGAACAATGAATCGGCGCTCAACGGCTGGTTCGCGTCAATTGCGCGCCAGGGCACGTTGCTCAAGATGTGCGACGGCGCCATCGTGACGAACGCGTTTCTCGGCGATCGCATTCGCGCATTCGCGCCGTCGCTCCCTGTCAGCACCGTCCCTAATTTCCTCAATCGTGATCAACAGGCCATATCCGAGCGGATGTTCGAGCAAAAGCAGGAGCGTGACTTCGAGTCTTCACAACCGTTTCATATCGGCTACTTCAGCGGCACGCCCACGCATCGGCGCGATTTCGACATTGCTGCGCCGGCGCTCGCGCGACTGCTCCGCGACGACAGCCGGCTCAGGCTGCTGATCGTCGGCGCGCTCGAATCCGCCGCGATTCTCAAGCCGTACAAGCACAGGATCGACCGCTATCCGTTGCAGGACTACATGAACCTGCAACGTCTGATCGCGCGCACCGAACTGAATATCGGCCCGCTCCTCGACAACCCGTTCACGAACTGCAAATCGGAGCTCAAGTTCTTCGAAGCGGCGATCACGGGCACGGTCACGATCGCGAGCCCGACCTATGCGTTCCGGCAGGCGATCTCGGACGGCGTCACAGGACTGCTTTCCCGGTCGCACGAATGGCACACGAAGCTTGAGCGCGCGGTCGAATTGCTCGATGACCGGCAGCGCTATGCGAACATGAGCGTCGCGGCTTACGAGCACGCACGAAACGTCTATGGATGGAACCGGCAGACCGCAGCGATTCAGCGGGCGCTCTTTGGCAATGCAGCGGAGCAACGGCTGACGCAGACAGACGGGAAGGCCGAAGTCTCCGTCGCGACGTGAAAAGCCGAGATAAGGGAATCAGCGTTCTTCGATGCGTCCGTGCTGAAAGGTCAGCACGCGATTGCACATCTTCTCGACGAGACTCGGCGAGTGCGAAGCCAATACGAGGATCGACGAGTTTTCCACGACCTTGTCGAGACGCTCGGCCGCCTTCTCGTTGAACGCGGCATCGCCGACCGACAGCCATTCGTCCATTAGCACAATATCGGCGTGAATCGAAGTCGACACCGCGAAGGCGAGACGCAGCAGCATGCCGCTCGAATACGTCCGCACGGGCATGTTGAGGAAATCTTCGCCGAGTTCGCTGAATTCAGCGATCTCATCGAGCTTGCGTTCGATCTCGCTGGGCTTGATGCCCATCATGATGCCGCGCAGGAAGATGTTCTCGTAGCCCGTTGCTTCGTGGTCCATGCCGAGAGAGAGGTCGATCAGCGACACGATCCGGCCGCGCACTTCCAGTGAGCCGCCGACGGGCGGGTACACGCCGGCGAGAACACGCAGCATCGTGGTCTTGCCTGCGCCGTTGTGGCCGACAAGTCCTATCCGATCACCGGGCCGGAACTCGAAGGAGACGTCGTCGAGCGCGCGCACCGTCACGCGCTTGGCGGCGTCCGCGGCTACGCGCCCGCCCGTGGTAGCGCGCATCAGCGACTTGCGCAGTGAACGGTGCGACGCGTTATAAATCGGAAATTCGACGACGACGTTCTGCGCGCGAATGTATGAGTCACTCATCGTAGAATCACAGCCAGTATGCGATGCGGTCACGGAAACGTCCTTGCAGCGCGATGCCGATCACAAGAAGTACAAAGGTGGTCGCGAGCGACCAGATCCACGAATCCAACGGAAAGTAACCGTTGATGATAGGCGCCCGCACAATCTCGATGAGATGCGCGAATGGATTGTACTGCGCCACCCATTGATGCTTTTCGCCGAGCGCCTCCGGGCGCCAGATGATCGGCGTCACGTAGAAAAGCACCATCGTCGCATTCTGGATGATCATCGGCATGTCGCGAAAACGCGTGCAAAACACGCTCACAATCATCGAAATGGCCAGCATGGCGATCGTGCCCAGAAGTAGTCCGGGGAGGGCGAACAACGCATGCCACGTCAGACTCGGGCCGAGCAGGCCGACGACGATCACGATGATCACGCAGTTGTGCCCGAGAATGATCAGGTTGCGCATCAGAATGCGCAACAGATACACGCCCATCGGAAAACGAATCTGTTTGATCGTCGATTCAAACTGCGTGAAACTCGTGCACGCCTCGTTGATTTGTGCGGCGTAGAACGTCCACACGACGTTGCCAATCGCAAAGAATGGCAGAAAGGACTTTACGTCGTTCTTGAAGAGCACGGACCACAGCACGCCCATCGTACCGATCATGATGCCGGTGGAGAGCGTGACCCAGAACGGTCCGAGAATCGAGCGGCGATAGCGCTGCCGTATGTCATACCAGGCGAGCAGCGCCCAGAGATGCGGGTTGGCGAGCGCGTCCCCGAGATCGCGCAGACCCTTGAAGCGGTTGATTGAGGTTGTGTTCATACCTGCTTGCAAAAATTTAGCCCACTATTGTAGCCGAATGCGTTTCCGCCAAAACGCCGCCCGGCGCATCGGATCCGGGTTGACGCGCCAGCGGCACGCCGCGTTCAGCGTGGCTCGCGAAGCGCTTCCATCATGCCTCGGCACATTGCGCCCGCCCTCTCGCCCCTCGGTGGCACGAACAGTAATTGCAGCACGAAAAGTCTCACGAGTCTGCGCGCCCAGAAACGCTTCCAGGGCTTAGCCACGCCCGCCTTGCGAATCAGCCGGATGGAATTCCGGAAATAGAAGTAATCGCGACGCGGGCTGTGCACGGCGAGTTGACGCTGCCCGAGAAACCAGAAAGAAACGGTTTCATCGCCGATAGCGTGCTCCAGACGCGCCTGCGGCACGCACCAGAACGCAAAGCCAGCCCGCTTTGCACGCAGACACCATTCGATATCGACCTGATCCACGAAATACGCTTCATTCAGCGGTCCCACGGCGTCGAAGGCCGCGACGGAGACAAGCGTTCCGGACGCGATCAGATATTCGCACGGCGCCGGTTGGGATGGCATAGGGACGAACCGCACGGCGTCATCGATGATTTGCGGCAGCGGCGCGGCCATTCCCGATTGCCTGTCGACGATCGCAGGTCCAACCGCACCAACCGCGATCCCGGAACGGGCCAGCGTGTCGGCCGCCATGCCAAGTTCGGTGACCATTCGCTTGTCGGGCACGCTGTCGTGATCGAGCAGCAGCACGTCGGTCGCATTCAGCGACTTGGCCAATCCGATGCCGCGATTCTGCGCTGCCGCGACGCCGACATTGTTCGGGAGGGCGTGCAGCATCGCCCGTCCGTCGCACAAGCTCGTGATTTGCCGAAGCAAATCGGCGCGGGAGCCGTTGTCGATCACGATGATGGCGTCGACCTGGGGCCGCGTCGCCGCGAGCAAGGCTTCGAAAGTGCGGGGATCGGGGTCCATCGTCACCACGACGGCGACGATCGCGCGCGTTGCGCCCGCCTCGCTCATACGCTCGCCGCGTGCTGCGCAATGAGCGCGAGAATGCGCTCGGCGCGGCGCGCGTAGGTGTGATCGGCGAGCGCGCGCCGCTGCGCCGCGCCTGCGATCGAAGCGGCTTTGCCGGGATCATCGCGAAGCATTTCCACGTGTCGACGCAATTCCGTGGGCGAATCGAAAAGCAGGATTTCGCCGGCATCCGGATCGAAATAGTCGTAGATTTCCAGACCTTCGACGAACATGCATTGCACTGTGCCCGCCATCGCCGCTTCGAAGGTGCGCGGTCCGGGCGTCGGCGCATCGAGACTGAAGCGCGCATTGGCAAGATCGAAACGTCGGCCGATATTCAGCGTGATGACCGAGCTCGCGTAATAGTCGGGCAACAGGCGATTTTCTACGCGCTCGTTGCGCGCGAACGTGATCTCCGCCGGCCACTCGGCGCCGAGCACTTCGACGTTCACGCCCGCCAAGGCCGGTGCGCAGTCGCGTAGCAGTCCCACGCGGTTCGGGAAGCCGACGCCGCAGAAGAAGACGTCGCGATCCTTCAACGGACGCGGCGCGCGATAGTGATCGCTCCTGCTCGCACCCAACGGTACGTGATAAACGCGTGGATGCTGATAGTGCGTGACGGCCCAGCGGTCGTTCGAGAAGATGACGTCCGCGATGTGCAGAATCTTGTAATTGAAGTCGAACTCGTAAGGATCGTCGTGCAGCCAGAACGCGAGGCAGGCCCCGGTGCGCAGACAATAGTTTTTCAGTCCGTGATAGACGCTTACCGCAGGCATGCACGATCCGAACACAAGCACGAGTTGCGGTGCGAATTCTTCCGCACAGAATTCGGCGGCTTCGAGCGACGTCACGCGAACGGCCGCCGCGCCCATCAGTTCACTGAAACCTTCCGCGACGTAGCCACGCAATTGCGCGTTGTTGTTGATCGAATCAGGCGAAGCGCTGCATACCAGCACACGTTCTATCGTGTCCATAAGATCCTTTTTGCATGTTTTGCCAGGAGCTTCGCCGTATTCTTGAAGCCATGCGTTGCGTAATAGGCGTGTACGTTGCGCAGCTTCGAGCGCCGAAGCTCGTTCATGATCTGCTTGGGCATGACGGCCGACGCGATGGACTGCAACGACGACGCCTGGGTCGCAGGCAGTCGAGGAGCGGCTCCGCTCTGAAACCATGATGTCGATTGCAACACGATCCCGAGCTCCGCGATGCCTTCCGCGCGTACATCGGCGGAAGACCGAGCGGAATGCGACAGATTGCGGAGATGCCGCTGGTAGTGCTCCTTCAGCGCGGCAACATGGGGCGTGAGCGTCGGATAAAGAACACCTGGCTGTTGCGCGTCTATGTTCGCCTTCAGGCCAGCCAGCCGCACTCGATCTTCCGCGAGCAGCCGGATAGCATTGATGAGATCGCCTTCCGCACCGACACGAATCTTCATCCCATTGACGCGATTCCTCACTCGCTCGCCGAGTGCGCCGATATCGGAGACGATCGGCACGATGCCGTTCTGCCACGCCTCGGACAAGGTCAGACAGTACGTCTCTGGCCAGATGGACACATGCACCGACACATCGCATTGGAGCAGTTCGGCGGGAAGCTGATTCGCGGAATAGGTACCGTGCACGAAGACGTTCGGAAATCTTGCCTTGTCGGCCAGATAAGCGTAGTCGTCGTCGAGGCGGCCGAACACATGAAATTCCACATGCGCGGTCGCTAATGCTGCGGCAGCGGGGGCGAACAGGTCACCACCCTTTCCCACCGTCACGTTGCCGAGCAGCGCCACGTTCAGCGGCTTGCCGGCTTGCTTCACTGTTCGCGACGAGCGCGAACTGACCGTGTCGTCGTCGAGAATAGGTACCGGCAGTACATGAACGCCGGCATGCTGACGCACCGCAGGGTAAATGGTGCGAACCAGATTACGCCCGCCTTCCGTGTTGAAGAAGATGAGATCCGACGCTTCGAGCACGCCGTTCCAGAACGCGCGCCGCGCCGCTTGCGATCCGGGCAGAATCTGGCGCTTCTTCCACAGGCACAGGTCGCACTGCGCCAGCGAAACGTCGGGTGCGCCGCAGAATTCGCCCTTGAACGAGATCAACTGATACTCGTTACAAACGGGCAAATAATCATGAATCGTCATCGCGGTCGGAATGCCGAGCGAACGTGCGACATGCACGAGCGAAGGTGGATGCCCGATGAAATGCTGGAAGTGGACGAAGTCGACCTTGCGTTCGATGAGCATCGCACGGAAAGCCTTTTCCCGTTCCGGCGACGACAGCATTTGCACCGCGTACGGCTCTGCGAACGTGTAGCGCTTGAGCAGCTCGTAGTTGTGGTCGAGCAGGAGTGCGTCCCAATGCTCGCCCGCGTCTCCGCGAACAAAGAACAGGATGTCGAAGTCGTCGCCGAGTTGCGTGCGCAAGCGGTCCAGATAGATCTCAACGCCACCGAAATCGCCCCGCGCCACGTAGTTGTGACTGACGAACAGAAGCGTCTTGCGTGCCACCTTCGATTCGACTGGCAACGCGGGCGTATCATGGGCAAGCGGCCGCGACGGAAGGCTGGCGGCTTCCTCCAGCATCGTTGCCACGCGGCGGTCGTAGGTGTGATCGCGCAATGCGCGTTCTCGGGCCGCGCTCGCGATCTGGTCGCGATAGCCGCGATCGTTGATGACATCCGATGCCTTGCTAAGGAAGTCCTTCGCATCGGAGAAGAGCACGATCTCACGGCCCGGCTCGAACGCCTGCGCAGCCTCCGCGAGCGATTCCTGAACCAGTTGCACGCCGCCCGCAAGCGCCGCTTCGAACAAGCGCGGCGGCGGCGTTTCCGCGAACTCCTTGTTACCCGAGGCCGAAAACACGCGCGGCAGCAAGATGGTGATTGCGGAACGGTTGACGAAGCGCCCGAAGTCCGGCGGCGAAGTGCGCCATGTGATCAGGCTCTCTGGCAGATCGACGTTGCGCGGCGGCAAATGCTCATTAACCGGCAGCGCAAGCTTGAAGCGCCACTCGGCAGGCATATCGCCGAGTATCGAACGAACGAACGCAGTGCGGTTGGGCCACGCCGTGCCCGCGAAAAAAAGGTCGTAACGCAACGGCTTCTCAGCGGGAAGCACCGGAAGACTGTGAAATTCGATGGCGCCCGCGAGCGGCAGATGACGTCCCTTCGAACCGTATTCGGCGACACTCGAGGAATCGTTGGTGAAAACAAGGTCGAAGATTGCGGCATTGCGCTTGTTGATCGAGATTTCGTAGGGATCTTCGGTCACCCAGAGAATCGACCGTCCGCACGCGTGTGCGAGCCGGTTGCACAAGACGGCGTCGAGTTCTTCTCCATCGAATGCGATGAAGAGATCACACTGATTGCGATAAGCCAGTTCGATCGCATCCAGCGCATCCGCTTTGATCACGAATTCGACTTGGCCCGAGCGCGCAAGCGCCTCGCGCAGTGCAATGCAAATATAGTGATTGGGGTTACGAAACTTGGTGTCGAGTAGCAAGACCCGATATTTACGATTTTTCATGTTGTTCCAGATGATCGCGCTCGAGTGCCGAATCGGTTTCATTGACCGGCAACTGTCTGTTCGATTACCCTTAGGCCGAACTATTCACTCGGATCTAGTCACTTGTCTCGCCGCACTGCCGCCGTCATTGTCACATATGAGCCCGAGCCCGAAGCGCTGGCCCGACTGATTCAGTCGCTCTCCCCGCAGGTACGAACGATATATATCGTTGACAATGCATCGACGAATATCGAGCATTGGCAACACCAGCTTCCTTCGACCGATTGCCGCGTCATCCGCATGACGAGCAACGAAGGCATCGCCGCCGCGCTGAACCGCGGGCTGGTCGCCGCAGAAGCCGAAGCCGACCTCGACTTCTGCGCCATCTTCGATCAGGACAGCGCGCCTTCGGACCGGATGATCGAATCCCTCGAACAGCATCATGACCGTCTCTCACAGCGGGGGCCGGTCGCGCAAATTGGCCCATATTTCTTTGAACACAATCGCGGCATCTTTCTGCCGTTCATCGAATTCAAGCTCGGCATTCCAAGACGCAAACGCGATCCCGGCAACGGCACGTGGACGACCGCCGATTATCTGATCTCCTCCGGGGCGCTCCTGTCGCTCGATGCGCTGAAGGAGATCGGCAACATGGACGAATCGCTCTTCATTGATTACGTCGACATTGAATGGGGACTGCGCGCTCGGGCGGCCGGCTTTCAGAGTTACGGCGCGTTCGACGTGCGTATGGAACACCGCATCGGCGAAGAGGCGCTGGACGTTGCAGGTTTCCGGCTTGCCGTGCATAAGCCGGTGCGCCGCTACTACTACTATCGCAACGCCGTGCTGCTGTGCCGACGTCCATATATTTCGCTCGCGTGGAAAATCAGCGAAATGACGCGGCTCGGCATCAAGTTCCTCATTTTCAGCACGATGTCCAAACGCCGCCGGGAAGACTTCGTCATGATGACGCGAGGCATTCGTGACGGGTTGCGCGGCATAACCGGCAAGTATCAGTGAACCGGGCGCACCGCACCGTACATGTGCAGTGCGCCCTTCGAACTCGCGGCATCAACGCTCCGCGAGACAGAGCCGCAAGGCGTCGTCCCATTGCGGAACCTTTAACCCGAACGCGGCTTCCAGCTTGCCACACGACATACGGGAGTTGGCGGGCCGTTTCGCCGGCGTAGCGTACTCGCTTGCGGGAATCGGCTCGACAGAGGGCTTCTTTTCGAGTGCGGACGTATCAAAAATCGCGCGTGCAAAGTCAGCCCACGTCGTCGATCCTCCCGCGCACAAGTGATACACGCCCGACTTGGCGCGCCACCAGTCATTCCCCTCGATCCCGCCTTGCGCCGCGATGTGCGCGACGAGCGTTGCTATTGTCTTGCTCCAGGTGGGCGCGCCATGCTGATCGCCCACGATGCGCAGGGACGGTTTGTCCGCTGCAAGGCGGAGCATAGTCAGCAAGAAGTTCTTGCCGCGCAGGCCGTAGACCCAGCTCGTGCGCAGCACCAGCGATGCGCAGCCGACCTGAGCGATCGCCTGTTCGCCGGCGAGCTTGCTCGAGCCATACACATTCTGAGGATTCGTCGCGTCGGTTTCGACGTATGCGCCGGCTTTGGTACCGTCGAAAACGTAATCGGTCGAGAAATGCACAAGTGCCGCACCAAGGCTGCGCGCTTCCTCGGCGATGACACCGGGCGCTTCGCCATTGATCCGCATGGCGAGGTCCACTTCCTGTTCCGCCTGATCCACCGCTGTGTACGCGGCCGGATTCACGATCAAGGCCGGCTTCGACTCGCGGATCACCCGGCGAATCTGATCGAGATCGGACAGATCGAACTGCTGCCGATCCAGCGCTACCACCCGTCCCAGCCCCTGTAGCGAACGCGCCAGTTCGAACCCAACCTGGCCGTTGACGCCTGTGACAAGAATGTTGCGTTCCATCGTCATGCGAGCCTCACGCGAATACTTCGGCTTCCGACAGCTTCTTCCCCGCCGCGTCCTTCGCCGCGAGCATCGGCTCGAAATCGATCGGCCATTCGATGCCGATCTCCTTGTCGTTCCACACGATGCTGCGTTCGAACTCGGGAAACCAGTAGTCCGTCGTCTTGTAGAGGAACTGCGCCGCATCCGACAGCACGACGAAACCGTGCGCAAACCCCGGCGGCACCCACAATTGCCGATGATTCTCCGCCGACAGATTCACGCCCACCCACTTGCCAAAGTTCGGCGAACTCTTGCGGACGTCGACGGCGACATCGAACACTTCGCCTTCCACCACGCGCACGAGTTTGCCCTGCGCGTGCTGAATCTGATAATGCAGACCGCGCAGCACGCCCTTCGCTGAGCGCGAGTGGTTGTCCTGCACGAATTCGACGCCCGCCTCGACGTGCTCGGCAAACTCGCGAGCGTTGAAGCTTTCATAGAAATACCCGCGCGCATCGCCGAACACCTTCGGCTCGATGATCTTGACTTCGGGCAGCGCCGTAGCGGTTACTTGGATGGCCATGCGACTTGGTCCTTCGGAAGATTGAGCAGATATTGACCGTAGGCGTTCTTCGAAAGGGGCTTCGCGAGTTCGAGCAGTTGCTCGTCGCCGATCCACTTCTTGCGATACGCGATTTCCTCGGGACACGCCACCACCAGCCCCTGACGCTTCTGCAACGTCGCGATGAACGTGGCCGCGTCGATCAGCGAATCGTGCGTACCGGTGTCGAGCCACGCATAGCCACGCCCCATGATTTCGACATTGAGCCGCTTCTCCGCCAGATAGCGAGAGTTCACATCCGTAATTTCGAGTTCGCCGCGCGGGGACGGCTTGATATCCGCCGCGATGTCGCACACCTGATTGTCGTAGAAGTAAAGACCCGTCACCGCGTAGTTCGAGCGGGGCTTCGCGGGCTTTTCTTCGATCGACAGCGCTCTGAATTGCTGATCGAACTCGACCACGCCATAACGCTCGGGATCCTGCACGTGATAGGCGAACACCGTTGCGCCATCGGTACGGGCACTGGCCGCGTCCAACTGCTTGACGAGATCGTGTCCGTAGAAGATGTTGTCGCCGAGAATCAACGCCGACGGATCATTGCCAACGAATTCCCGCCCGATGATGAACGCCTGCGCAAGCCCGTCCGGCGACGGCTGCACCGCGTACTGAATGTTCATGCCCCACTGGCTGCCGTCGCCGAGCATCGACTCGAAGCGCGGCGTGTCTTGCGGTGTCGAGATGATAAGCACATCGCGGATGCCGGCGATCATCAGCGTCGACAGCGGGTAGTAGATCATCGGCTTGTCGTAGACCGGCAGAAGCTGCTTCGACACCGCGTGCGTGATCGGGTAGAGCCGCGTGCCGGAACCGCCGGCCAGAATAATGCCCTTGCGCGCCATGATTCAGCCCCTCACGCGCGCTGCGCGTAGTTCGTCTCGACCCATTTCCGGTAGTCGCCGGAAGCCACTTCGTCGGCCCACGCCTGGTTGTCCAGATACCACTGAACCGTCTTCGCAAGACCCGTCTCGAAGGTCTCCGCAGGCTTCCAGCCGAGTTCGCGCTCGAGCTTGCGCGCGTCGATGGCGTAGCGGCGGTCGTGGCCCGGACGGTCCTTTACATATGTGATCTGATCGCGATACGAACCGCTCGACTTCGGCTTCGCGCGGTCGAGCAAGTCACACAGCGTGTGCACGACTTCGAGATTCTTTTTCTCGTTCCAGCCGCCGACGTTATACGTCTCGCCGGGCACGCCGCGTGCGAGCACCTCACGGATCGCGGAGCAGTGATCGCCCACGTACAGCCAATCGCGCACGTTCTGGCCATCGCCGTAGACCGGCAGCGGCTTGCCGCCGAGCGCGTTGGCGATCATCAGCGGAATCAGCTTTTCAGGGAATTGATACGGACCGTAATTGTTCGAGCAATTCGTGGTCAGGACCGGCAGTCCGTACGTGTGGTGATACGCGCGAACGAGATGGTCGGAGCCGGCCTTGGTCGCGGAATACGGGCTGTTCGGCGCGTACGGCGTGGTCTCGGAGAACTGCGGATCGGTGGCCGACAGCGAGCCGTACACTTCGTCGGTCGATACGTGCAGGAAGCGGAACGCCTGCTTCTCGTCTTCGGGCAGCTTGCTCCAGTACATCCGCGCGGCTTCGAGCAGCGTGAACGTGCCGACGACGTTCGTCTGCACGAAATCGGCCGGGCCGTGGATCGAGCGATCGACGTGGCTCTCGGCGGCGAAGTGCAGAATGGCGCGCGGCTTGTGCTTGGCCAGCAGCGCATCGATCGCGGCGCGGTCGCAAATATCGGCGCGCTCGAAGATGTGGCGGGGATCGTCCTTCAGAGACTTGAGCGTTCCCAGATTGCCCGCATACGTCAGCTTGTCGACGTTGAGCACGGGTTCGTCCGAACCATTGAGCCAATCCAGCACAAAATTGGCGCCGATGAAACCGGCGCCGCCCGTCACGAGAATCATACGTGGCCCTCTTTATAGCTTTCCGTCGGGTTATTACGCCGCGCGAAAGCTCGAATATGCGAAAAAATTGCGACAGTTGCGGTGGATGAAAGCACAATCGGAAGATATGACCGATTTTCGTCCATTCCCGCCCCGGTTTGGTCAACCCCGAATTATAAGGCTCCGCCACTCGAAAACTACACGGATAACAACTTGATACAGCTTGCGATTTATGGTTGCACAGGTGGCAGTAGGTAATGCCAGCCTGTGCATCCGTCGGATGAAGACACAGTGTTTGCCCGCTGTTCCATAATCTTCGCTCACCCGGATTTCCTCTTAGAAGCCTGACAACAAGTCTCCCAGATGACCATCGCCACCTCCCCCGCTCCCCTCGTCTTCGGCGATCTCCAGGGCTGCTGCGATCCCTTCCAGCGCCTCCTCAAAAAAGCCGCGCCATCACCCGACACACCGCTCTGGTTCGCGGGCGATCTCATCAACCGTGGTCCGAAGTCCTTGCAGACCTTGCGCGAGATCATCGCCCTCGGCTCGCGCGCAACTGTCGTGCTTGGCAATCACGATCTGAATCTGCTCTCCGTCGCCGCTAGCCTGCGCAAGCCGAAAAAAGGCGACACGCTCGATGAAATCCTCGAAGCGCCCGACGCCGCCGATCTCATCGAGTGGGTGCGTCACAAGCCGGTCGCGCACTTCGAAAACAATGTGCTGATGGTTCACGCGGGCGTGTTGCCGCAATGGGACGCGACGATGACGATGGAACTCGCGCACGAGCTCGAGCAAGCGCTGCGCGCACCGAACTGGAAGGAAACGCTCGCGTCGCTCTACGGCAACGAGCCGCATCGCTGGGACGATTCACTGAAAGGCGCCGACCGGCTGCGCGTGATCTATAACGCGTTGTCGCGCATCCGCTTCTGCACACCCGAAGGCGCGATGGAGTTCGCCAACAACGGCGGCCCCGACGCGGCGCCGCCCGGTTACATGCCGTGGTTCGACGTGCCGGACCGCCGCACGCAGGACGTGACGATCGTCTTCGGCCACTGGGCCGCGCTCGGTCTCATGATCCGCGACGACGTTCTCTGCCTCGATTCGGGCTGCGTGTGGGGCAACAAGCTGTCGGCGGTGCGCCTGACGGCCGATCCCGCGCAGCGCGTCGTCACGCAGGTGAGCTGCTCGATGAAGAAGTGAGCGGCACTTCCGTCATCGCATCGGCGGCGGGCAGGCCACGCATCCGCTGAAGTGCGGCGTCGACGGAAGCCTGCGCCTCGCTCGCGAGCAACCGCCGGTCCGCGCCCGGTGCGAGCGGATCGCACACGTAAAGATGCGCGGTGAGCGGCCGCGCGCGCAAGAGCGCATCGAGCGAATCGTTGAGCGACATATCGCCGATATACGCCGGCGCGGTCGATTGCCTTCCTTGCGCATCCTCGTACATCAGGCAGATCGGCTGCACCGGGCACGACGCCGACACCGCCGCCTGAAACATGTTCGCGTGAAAGGGCAGCAGCGCTTGCCCGTCCGAGGTCGTGCCTTCCGGAAAGACGCACATCTTTTCGCCAGCAAGCAGACGATCCGCGAGCTCGTGCATGATGCGCTTCGCGTCGCTGCGCTTCTCGCGCTGCACGAACACCGTATCCAGTTGATGCGCAAGCCAGCCGACCACCGGCCATTTGCGGATCTCCGCCTTCGACACGAACGGCGTCGGACGCCACGCGTTGATGACGTAGATATCGATCCACGAGATGTGATTGCCGACGACGAGCACGCCGCTATCGAGCCGCGCCTCGTCGTTATGCACGACGAGCTTCATCCCCGACAGCCGCAGCATTTCGAGCGACCACAGTCGGTTCATCTCGGCGCGTTCGGCCGCCGACGCGCGGGCAAAGCGCGTCGCGACGATCCACATGCCGTACAACAGATGCGCGACGAGCCGAAGCTTGCGCCATGCGAAGCGCATGTTCAGCGGCTCTCGTAAGCGACGTGACCGCCGACCACCGTCGCACGCACGCGCGCCGGCAATTCGTAGCCACGAAACGGCGTGTTGCGGCCCTGGCTCTTCAGCTTCAGCGGATCGACGCGCCATTCGCTCGCCGCATCGAACACGCACAGATCGGCGAGCGCGCCCGTCGCAATGCGGCCGGCGGGGAGCTTCAGCACGTCGGCGGGCGCGGACGTGATGCGCGACAGCGCCTTCGCGAGCGGCACGTTCGCTTCGCGCGCCCACTTCACCGTCAGCGACAGCAGCAATTCGAGGCCGGTCGCGCCGGGCGTCGCTTCGGCGAAGGGCAGCAGCTTTTCGTCGTCGTCGAGCGGCGTGTGATCGGAGCAGATCGCGTCGATGGTGCCGTCGGCGAGACCCGCGCGGATCGCATCGCGGTCGCGTTGCTGACGCAGCGGCGGATCGAGGCGAAATTGCGAATCGAAATAGCCGATGTCGATATCTGTCAGATGCACGTGATTGATGGTCACGTCGCACGACACGGCGATTCCTTCGGCTTTCGCCGCGCGCACGAGCGCGACGCCCGCCGCCGACGACAGATGCGACAAATGCACGCGCGCGCCCGTCACGCGCATCAGTTCGAAGATGGTATGCAGCGCGATCGTTTCCGCCGACACCGGCACGCCCGACAGCCCCAGCCGCGACGCCACCGCGCCGCTCGCCGCCACGCCGCCCTTCGACATGTACGCATCCTGCGGACGCAGCCACGCGGTATAGCCGTACGTGGTCGCGTACTGCAGCGCGCGTTGCAGCGTGCGCGTATCGACGATCGGGTTATCCGCCTGCGAAAAGCCGACGCAGCCCGCTTCGGTCAGCTCGACCATCTCGGTGATGGTCTCGCCCTTGAGCCCGACCGTCAGCGCGCCGAGCGGATACACATGCGCGAGATGCAGTTTCTGCGCGCGAAACTTGAGCATTTCGACAAGACCGGGTTCGTCGAGCGTCGGATCGGTGTCGGGCGGGCACACGAGACTCGTCACGCCGCCCGCCATCGCGGCGGCCATCTCGGATTCGAGCGTCGCCTTGTGTTCGAAGCCCGGTTCGCGCAGACGCGCCGACAAATCGACGAAACCCGGCGCGACGTAAAGCCCCGAAGCGTCGATGACCTTGGCCGCGTTGAAATCCGCGGGCGCCTCGCCGATGCCGACGATCCTGCCCGCCGCGATGAACACGTCCCTGCGCTCTTCCGTGCCGACCGCCGGATCGATGATCGTGCCGTTCTGAATCTGGATCTTCATGTCGTCTTTGTCAGTCAGTGTTGCCGGCCACGATGCCCATCACCGCCATGCGCACGGCGATGCCGAAAGTCACCTGATTCAGGATGACCGACTGCGGGCCGTCGGCCACTTGCGAGTCGATTTCCACGCCGCGATTCATCGGGCCGGGATGCATGACGATCGCATCGGGCGCGGCGAGCGCGAGACGCTCGGGCGTCAATCCCCAGCTCTTGAAGTACTCCTGCGCGGACGGCAAGAGCGCGCCGCTCATGCGCTCGTTCTGCAGGCGCAGCATGATGATGACGTCGACGCCCTTCAGCCCTTCGTCGAGATTGTGATAGACGTGCACGCCCATCTGATCGAGATTGCCCGGCAACAGCGTGCGCGGTCCGATCGCGCGCACTTCGGGCACGCCGAGCGTCGTCAGCGCGTGAATGTCGGAGCGCGCGACGCGCGAATGCAGGATGTCGCCGACGATCGCCACGCGCAGCTTCGTGAAGTCGCGCTTGTAATGGCGGATCGTGTACATGTCGAGCAGGCCCTGCGTCGGATGCGCGTGACGGCCATCGCCCGCATTGATGACGTGCACGTGCGGCGCGCAATGCTCGGCGATCAGATACGGCGCGCCGCTCGATGCGTGACGCACGACGAACATGTCGGCGTGCATCGCGGAGAGATTGTTGATCGTGTCGAGCAGCGATTCACCTTTGCTCGTCGACGATGCGTTGATGTTCAGATTCAGCACGTCGGCCGAAAGACGCTTCGCCGCGATCTCGAACGTGGTGCGCGTGCGTGTCGAGTTCTCGAAGAAGAGATTGAACACCGACTTGCCGCGCAAAAGCGGCACCTTCTTCACTTCGCGATCGGTCACGCTGACGAACTGCTCGGCGGTATCGAGGATGTGCGTGACGATCGAGCGCGGCAATCCTTCGATGCTCAACAGGTGCTTCAGCTCGCCGTTCTTCGTCAGCTGCGGATTGCCCTTGAGAAAGCCGTAGCGAAAGGTGTCGGGCGCGGCGGCGCCTTCGGTGGCGGTATTCATGTCGATCCCGGATGTACTTTGAAAAGACGTCGAAGCGCTCGCTTCAGCTGGCGCGCGCTTCCGTCCTGAAGTCGAATGCGCCGTCTTCGCGACGCGCGAGCACGAGATTCTGATTCGCGGGCACATCGAGCGTCGCGCCGGTGAAACGCGCGCCGATCGGCATTTCGCGCCCGCCGCGATCGGCGAGCACCGCGAGATCGATCGATGCCGGACGGCCATAGTCGTACAGCTCGTTGATCGCCGCGCGCACGGTGCGCCCCGTGGACAGCACGTCGTCGACCAGGATGATGCGGCGGCCGTTCACATCGAAGGGGAGCGAGGTCGGGCTCGCCTGGCTGTGCAGGCCTTTCTTCGCGTAGTCGTCGCGATGCAGCGCCACGTTCACCACGCCGAAGCGCGGCGCGTTCAGATCCTTCGCGAGCCGCTCGGCAAGCCACACGCCGCCGCTGAAAATGCCCGCGAGCACGGCGCCGTCGGGCGCGGCGAGCGATTGTCCGTAGGCAGCGCGAATCTGGTCGACGAGCGCGCGATACAGCGCCTCGGCGTCAATGGAACTCATGATCGTCGGCAAGTCCGTCGAGATATTGTTGAAGGATGACGCGCGCGGCTTCGGCGTCGATTTCGTCGAAGCGGCCCCGCGCATTGGCGCGCACGCCGCGCTCGCGCAAATCGGCTTTGGCGTCGACGGACGAGTAGCGCTCGTCCACCCATTGCACCGGCACGTTGAAACGTCCGTTCACCTGATTGCCGAAGCGCTTGGCGAGCGCGCTCATTTCGTGCGGCGTGCCGTCGGGATGCATTGGCATGCCGACGACGATGGCGTCGGGCTTCCACTCGTCGAGCAGTTTGCCCACTTCGACGAAGCGATATTCGCGATTGCGGTTTTCCAGCGTGACGAGCGCGCGCGCGTGGCGGGTGAGCGTATTGCCGACGGCGACACCAATGCGTTTCTCGCCGTAATCGAATGCCAGCAGCGTGGCTTCGCGGCTCATGCGTGCCCTGCTTCGCCGGACAACATCGAGCGCGACACGCCGAGCAGCGAGAGCGCCGCTTCGAGGCGGTCTTCGGCGGGTACGTCGAAGATGATGCGCGGATCGGCTTCGACGGTCAGCCAGCCGTTCTTCGAGATTTCCTCTTCGAGCTGGCCCGCGCCCCAGCCGGCATGACCGAGCGTGAGCAGGAAGCGCTCGGGGCCCTTGCCGCTCGCGACTGCTTCGAGCACGTCCTTCGACGTGGTCATGGCAAGGCCGCCGGGCACGCTCATTGACGAGCTATAGGGTTCGCCCTCGCCCGCTTCGTGCAGCACGAAGCCACGCTCCGTCTGCACGGGACCGCCGAAATAAACGGGCAAATGGACGAGCGGCTCGATTTCGAGCTTGAGATCGATGCGATTGAAGAGCGATTGAAGGTCGATGTCGGTCGGCCGGTTGATGACGAGACCGAGCGCGCCCTTCTCCGTGTGATCGCAAAGGTAGACCACCGTTCCTGAAAACGTCGGATCGGCCATGTTGGGCATGGCGATCAGGAACTGATTCGTCAAATTGATGCGATCGGAAGTCTTGGACATAATTCAGAATTTTAACAAAGGCGCTGCGAGATGGCCGACTTTGATGTGGGTCTGGTCTGGTTTCGGCGGGATCTGCGCGCGGCAGACAATGCTGCACTCTATCACGCGCTTACAAGGTGCCGTCGGGTGCTGTGCGCCTTCGTTTTCGATCGCGATATTCTCGCGCCGCTCGACAAAAAAGACCGGCGCGTGCCGTTCATTCACGCGAGCGTCGTCGAGCTGGATCGCACGCTGCGCGAGGCGGGCGGCGCGTTGATCGTGCGGCACGGGCACCCCGTGCACGATATTCCTTCGCTCGCACGCGAATGCGGCGCGAACGCCGTGTTCGTCAATCGCGATTACGAGCCGGCGGCGAAGGCGCGCGACGAAGCCGTCGCGCAGAAGCTCGCGAGTCAGGACATCGCGTTCTTCTCTTTCAAGGATCAGGCCGTCTTCGATCACGACGATGTGATGACAGGCGCCGCAAAGCCCTACACCGTCTTCACGCCGTACAAGCGCAAGTGGCTCGCGACGCTCACGCCCGATGCGCTTGCGCCCTACGCATCCGAAGAACATCTGGACGCGCTCGCGAAGCCGCCGTCGAACGTGAAGCATGCGATTCCATCGCTCGATGCGCTCGGTTTCGGCGATGCACCCGCGCCTGCGTTTCCCGCCGGCACGCGCGGCGCCTATGAGCTCTTCGACGATTTCCGGGACCGCATGATCGACTACAGCCGCACGCGCGATTTCCCCGCGCTAAAAGGGCCGAGCTATCTCGGCGTTCATCTGCGGCACGGCACGATGTCGATCCGCGCGCTCGCCCGCAGCGCCCACGATGCGCAGCGTCACGGCGACAAGGGCGCCGAAACGTGGCTAGGCGAGCTGATCTGGCGCGAGTTCTATTTCTCCGTGCTGCACCATTTTCCGCACGTCGGCGTGGCTGGCGATCATCGCGCGTTCAAGCCGGAGTACGACCGCATCGGCTGGGAAACGGGCGATGCCGCCGACGCGAATTTCGCCGCGTGGTGCGCGGGTCAGACGGGCTATCCGCTCGTCGATGCGGCGATGCGGCAGATCAACGCGTCGGGATACATGCATAACCGTCTGCGCATGGTCGTGGCGAGCTTTCTGACAAAGGATCTCGGCATCGACTGGCGACGCGGCGAGGCGTACTTCGAAGCGCATCTGAACGACTTCGAGCTCTCGAACAACAACGGCGGATGGCAATGGGCCGCGTCGAGCGGCTGCGATGCGCAACCGTACTTTCGCATCTTCAACCCGGTCACGCAGTCACGGAAATTCGATTCGGCGGGCAAGTTCATCCGTCATTACGTGCCAGAGATCGCGGCTCTTTCCGATCGCGATATCCACGCGCCGTGGCTTGCAAAACCGGATGCGCTGAAAGCGGCGAAGATCTCGCTCGGCGCGGATTATCCGCAGCCGATCGTCGATCACGAAGCCGCCAGAAAACGCACGCTCATGCGTTATGACGTCGTGCGCGCGCCGGGCCCGAAGCAGCTTCCGCCCGACGACGACGGCGAAGACTAGCGCGCAAACGGCGCAGGTTTTTCGATCATCGACGTCAGCGCGACGATCGATCCGCGCCCTTCCGAAGGCGCAATGCCGGCCGCCGCCTGATGCAGCATCGAACGCAGCATTTGCGCGGCGCGCTCGGGCACGGTCGCGTCGATGTCGCGTGTCGCGCCTTCGGCGCCATCGGCGTGCGTTTCGCCGTGATGCGCGACGCGCCGCCACGCGAGGCCGAGCGTATCCGCCAAGAGCGCGACATGCCCGAGGCCCAGCGCGCAAGCCGCCGCGCCCAGCCGATGCGACGCGTCCGCCGCCGACAGCGCCGCCGCTTCGTCGACCATGCCGGTTTCGTTCGCCTGCGTGCCGCGCTCGACGAGCGCGTCGATCGACGTTTCCGCGCTCTGCAGGAAGTCCTCGTAAGCACTCGCGTTCACGCGCAGCACGCCGAGATCGCGCGTCGCGGCGTCGCGCGAGGCTTCCTCGCCCGCCTGCGCGGCGCTCTCTTCCCACGCCGCTTCCGATTCGGGCGTCGCGGCGACGTGCCACGCGACCGTCAGGCCGTAATCGCGCAAAACATCGACGTGGTCGGCATCTTCCGGCCGCGCGCCGTACAGCGCGAAATCGCGCCACAGCAGCGCGAGCGTCGCACGCACGAGCGAGCGCGGCGCGTACGACAGCGCGTGCGCCTGATCCGCCAGCACGAGGTTGAAGCGCGCGTAGAGACGCTTGACGTCGGCGATGTAGTCCAGCTCGCCGCCGGTGCGCTGCGCGCGCTCGCGTAGCGCCACGACCGCCGACGACGCGAGCCGCCAGAAATCGTAGGGATCCGGGCCGCGCAGTTCGTCGAGGCAGGCGTCGAGGCGCGCGAAGGTGTCGGCGGAGCCTTCGGCCGGTCCGCGCAAGAGTTTCAGCAACGTTTCCTCATAGCGCGCCCGCGTATGCGCGAGCCGCTCGGGCGCGATGCCGCGCAGCGTCGCCGGCGCGATCGCGCGGCCCGCGAGGGCGAGGTCATCGTAGGAAACCGGCGCGATGCGCGTATGCGATGCAAGCAACGCATGCAGGCCGCGATAGTGATCGAAGAGCGCCGTCGAGCACGAGAGTTCGCGCAGATTGCGCCGCTCGACCGCGCCGCGAAAAACCGCGATCGCATCGGCGATGCGTGCGTGGCTACCTTCCGATTCCTCGCCGAGCGGCGCGACGAGCGTCAGCGCCTCGGCGAAGCGCTGCGCGGGAAGCCACCCCGCCGAATGCAGCGCGGCGATCGCGCGCTTGAGCGCCGCCCCGGTTTCGCCCTGACGCTGGAACGCGTGCAGCGCGTCGGTCAGCGCCATTTCTGCGAGTCGCACCGATCCGCCGCGCGGATTGGGCAAGGCTTCGTACGGAACGGGCAGATCGGGACGAGATGTCATAACAAGCGCTCACAAGCCGGTTCGCGGGCGCGGCGATGGAAGGCCGCCGTCACCCGCCGTTTAAATGCGTCATCGACAGGCGGGAGACGGCGTCGCCGCGCCTGCTTCAAGCGTATGCCTTAACGGGCCAGTGCGGGAACCGAACCTGCAAAGGCTTTTCGCATCTTTGTTCGCCAACGTCGCGCGACGCCGGAATCGCCCCAACGAACTCATCTGACGCTGCAAAATCCGAAAAATCGGACGGGCCGCCCGACGGCGGCCCATGCGCGGCACGCGCCGTAGCGACGTACGCGGTCCGCAAAAAACGCGCGCCGCATGACGCGAGTCATGCGGCGCGGCAGAACGACAAGATCAGATCTGGACCATCTCGAAATCTTCCTTGCGGGCTCCGCATTCGGGACAGGTCCAGTTGATCGGAACGTCCTCCCAGCGCGTGCCCGGCGCGATGCCCTCGTCAGGCAATCCCGCCTCCTCGTCGTAGATCCAGCCGCAGATCAGGCACATCCAGCTTCTGTATTCCATACTTATGCCGAGTCGATTGGTCGTTTAAAAATAGGACATGATGGTACCGTGTTGCCGTGCCGATGCCTAGCAAGCCGCCCGCCTGCGGTGCGCGCATCGTGACATGGGTCGAAACGGCCGTCACGCCGGGTCCGGTGAAGAAGGCTAGCGCACCGGAAAAAAGTGCGCAAAGAAACATTCCTGGCGGCGTTAGGCCGCATAATCAGACATGACCGAGCGGGCATTCGCTCACGCGCCGAGGCGCGCACGAGTTCGCTTAGAGCCGATCGTCCATCCAAGCAATCCAATACCATAATGTCCGTTTTTGCCATGACCGGCGATTCCCCACCGATCGTACTCACCTTCGGCCTTTCCGATCCCACGGGCGGCTCCGGCCTGCAGGCCGACTTGCTGACGCTCGCCAGCATGGGCTGTCACGGCGCGACCGTGCTGACGGGCTACGCGGTGCGCGACTCCGCGACCTGCGATGAAGTGACGGGCCTCGATCCGGACACCGTCGCGACCCAGGCGCGCATGTTGCTAGAGGACATGCCGATCGCCGCCTTCAAGATCGGCGCGGCGACGCGCGCGGAGCTCGTGTCCGCCATCGCCGAAGTCGTCTCCGATTACGACGACGTGCCGCTGATCCTCGCGCCCGATTTCACGCTCGACGACGAACACGTCCTGTCCGCCGATGAACTGCGCGAATCGCTCGCCGATCTGCTCGTGCCGCAGACCACCATGCTGATTGCCGATCACGCCACGCTACTGCAACTCGCGCAGCCCGACAGCGACGCGGAATCGCCGACGCTCGATTCCGCGATTTCCCACATTTTGGCGCAGGGCTGCGAGTACGTGCTCGCGATGGAAACCGGCACGCATCGTCACGTCAACACGCTCTACAGCGAAGAAGGGCTCGTGCGACAGGATACGTGGGAGCGCAGCGTGCAACGCATCATGGGCCTGACCGATACGCTCGGCTCGGCGGTCGCCGCCCTGCTCGCCAACGGTCAGGAACCTGCCGAGGCCGCGCGTGAGGCGCAAGAGTATGTGTTTCAGGCCGCGCGCGCCGCGTTCCGGCCCGGCATGGGCGCGTATCTGCCGGATCGCTTTTTCTGGGCGCGCTCGAACGATGCAGACGAAGAAGGCGACGCATCCGCGCTGCCCGACGATCCAACGGGATTGCCCGGAGAAGCCCGACACTGACACACAACAAGAAGGGAGGCGACGCGAGCGCATGCCATACCGACTGCCCCATCTGCACAAGCCCGGCCCGCAAGGCGCGATCCGCATCGGCTGCGCGGGCTGGGGCCTGTCGAGCGGTGTCTCCGCGAGCTTTCCGCATGAAGGCACTCATCTCGAACGCTACTCGCACGTTCTGACGTGCGTCGAGATCAACTCCAGTTTCTACAAGCCGCATCGCGAGCAGACCTACGCGAACTGGGCGCACAGCGTGCCCGAGTCATTCCGGTTCTCGGTCAAGCTGCCGAAGGCGATCACGCACGACGCGCGTCTCGTCGATATCGAATCGCTGCTCGACGACTTTCTCCGCGCGGCCGGCCAACTCGGCGACAAGCTCGGATGCTGGCTCGTGCAATTGCCGCCGAGCCTGCCGTTCGATCACGACATCGCCGACGCGTTTTTCAAGGCGCTGCGCGAGCGCACGACGTTGCCGGTCGCGTGCGAGGCGCGCGAACATAGCTGGTTCACGACGCACGCGGCAGCGTTGCTGAAGTCGCATCGCATTGCATACGTCGACGCCGACCCGATTCCCGACGAATGCGAGATCAAGCATCGCGCGGACGCATCGCTCGTGTATGTGCGGCTGCACGGCTCGCCCGAGTTATACAGGTCTTCGTACGACTACACGTATCTCGACGAACTCGCGCGCACGCTGCACAACCGCGCGAAGAAGACGGCCGAAGTCTGGTGCATCTTCGACAACACCGCCGAGGGCCACGCGCAGCCCAACGCGCTGCATCTGATGGAGCGGCTGCGGATTCATCACAAGGTCTGAAGTTCTTTTTGGAGGCTTCCTCAGATGCTCAAGCTGCTTGCGGCCACGCTCGCCGCGTCTTGCATTTTCACGGCCACGCCGGCACACGCTCAGAACGCCACGCCCGCCGGCGATGGCACGTTCCTGCTGACGATCTTCCTCAGGCACGACGAATCGAAGACGCTGCCCCAGATCAATCAGCAGTTGAAGGAGCAAGGCTACTTCAAGCAGTTTCCGCCGCCGGGCGTCGAAGTGGTGTCGTGGTACGTGATGATGGGAATCGGTCAGGTCGTCACGTTGCGCGTACCCGCCGACCGGTTGCGCGAAGTCAACCGCGCGATCGAAAGCACCGCATGGGGCGGATATCGGACGGAGTTCTATCCGACGTACGACTACAAGGCCGCCGCGCAGAAGTTGCGCGAGGAAATGAACAAATAGTCCGGACGAAAAAAAACCCGCATCGCTGCGGGTTTCTTCTTTCGGCATGACGCGGGCCTCTTTCGAAGCCCGCGCCGATGTAATCGGCTTTCGCCAGATTACATGTCCATGCCCATGCCGCCCATGCCGCCGGGCATGCCGCCAGGCATCGGAGCATCTTCCTTCGGCAGTTCGGCGACAGCTGCGTCGGTCGTCAGCAGCAGGCCAGCCACCGATGCCGCGTTTTGCAGCGCCGTGCGCGTCACCTTCGTCGGGTCGACGACACCGGCTTCCACCAGGTCACTGTACTCGCCGGTTGCCGCGTTATAGCCGTAGTTGCCCGTACCTTGAGCAACTGCTGCCACCACGACCGAAGCTTCTTCGCCGCCGTTCGTGACGATCTGGCGCAGCGGCTCTTCCATTGCGCGCAGGACGATCTTGATACCGGCGTCCTGGTCTGCGTTCGCGCCCTTCAGGCCGTCGATCGCCTTGCGTGCGCGGATCAGCGCAACGCCGCCGCCTGCCACGATGCCTTCTTCCACAGCTGCGCGCGTTGCGTGCAGTGCGTCTTCGACGCGTGCCTTCTTTTCCTTCATTTCGACTTCGGTCGCAGCGCCGACCTTGATCACCGCAACGCCGCCGGCCAGCTTGGCCACGCGCTCTTGCAGCTTTTCACGGTCGTAGTCCGACGTCGCTTCTTCGATCTGCTTGCGCACTTGCTTCACGCGAGCTTCGATGTTCACGGCTTCGCCAGCGCCGTCGATGATCGTCGTGTTTTCCTTGCCCACTTCGATGCGCTTCGCCTGGCCCAGTTCAGCCAGCGTTGCCTTCTCGAGCGTCAGGCCGGTTTCTTCCGCGACCACTTGACCGCCGGTCAGGATCGCGATGTCTTCCAGCATGGCCTTGCGGCGGTCGCCGAAGCCCGGAGCCTTGACAGCAACCGTCTTCAGGATGCCGCGGATGTTGTTGACGACCAGCGTAGCCAGCGCTTCGCCTTCGACGTCTTCAGCGATGATCAGCAGCGGACGGCCAGCCTTCGCGACTTGTTCCAGAACCGGCAGCAGATCGCGGATGTTCGAAACCTTCTTGTCGTGCAGCAGCACGAACGGGTTTTCGAGGACGGCGACTTGCTTGTCCGGGTTGTTGATGAAGTAGGGCGACAGGTAGCCGCGGTCGAATTGCATACCTTCGACGACGTCCAGCTCGTCTTGCAGCGACTTGCCGTCTTCGACGGTGATGACGCCTTCCTTGCCGACCTTGTCCATCGCTTCAGCGATGCGCTCGCCGATCGACGTGTCGCTGTTCGCCGAGATCGAGCCGACTTGCGCGATTTCCTTGTTCGTCGTGCAGGGCTTGCTGATCTTGCGCAGTTCTTCGATTGCTGCAGCCACGGCCTTGTCGATGCCGCGCTTCAGGTCCATCGGGTTCATGCCCGATGCGACGTACTTCATGCCTTCGCGAACGATGGATTGCGCGAGCACGGTAGCGGTCGTGGTGCCGTCACCTGCGTTGTCGCTGGTCTTGGAAGCAACTTCCTTGACCATTTGCGCGCCCATGTTCTGGAGCTTGTCCTTCAGTTCGATTTCCTTCGCGACCGACACACCGTCCTTCGTGACCGTCGGACCGCCGAAAGAGCGCTCGAGCACGACGTTGCGGCCCTTCGGACCCAGCGTGACCTTGACCGCGTTGGCCAGAATGTTCACGCCTTCGACCATCTTGGCGCGTGCGGAATCGCCAAAGGTGACTTCTTTAGCTGCCATATCCAAACTCCTTGATTCGATTCGGTTTGCTGGCTTCGCTGCGGCGCTCGGAGGAGCGGCTCAGGCAGACGAAGCCGAACGTGCAGGAAGGATGCTTACTTGACCAGAACGGCCATGATGTCTTCTTCGCGCATGACGAGCAGTTCCTGCCCGTCGACCTTGACGGTCTGGCCAGCGTACTTGCCGAACAGAACACGGTCGCCGACCTTCACGTCGAGGGCGATTTGCGCGCCCTTGTCATCGCGCTTGCCCGGGCCGATGGCCAGGACTTCGCCTTGATCCGGCTTCTCAGCGGCTGCTTCAGGGATCACGATGCCCGATGCGGTCTTGGTTTCCTGGTCCAGACGTTTGACGATGACGCGATCGTGCAAAGGACGAAGGTTCATACACACTCCTCTCTTGATTGAGACTGAAAACGCGGGAAAACCCGTCCTTTGAGAAGGATCTCGCCGGACGGCAATCTTGTTAGCACTCTCGTGCAGTGAGTGCCAATTATATGGAGCGACTTTGACAATTTCAAGGACGCAAAGGCCGGGAAAACGCTTAAGCAGCTTGACTCTTGAAAAACGGCACTGCGTCCATAAGCGGAAAATCGGATCAATGGAAACCAAAAACCGATTGACAGAATTAATGCCGATTCGACAAAAGTGATTTCGTCGGATTAGGGTTTTTCCTAGGTCGTCCGGAGCCTAGACTGCATCTCAACGACGAAGCAACGGAAAGACACACACTCCGCTGCGACGTTCCTTAAAACAGCATCCGGAGGTCATCATGTTCAAGTTCAAATCAATCGTTCCCGCCATCGCCATTGCAGCCGTACTCGCCGCGCCGGCTTTCGCGCAAGCGCGCGAAGACGGCCCTGCCACCCGTGCGCAAGTGCGCGCCGAGCTCGTCCAGCTCGAACGCGCCGGCTACAAGCCGATGGCCGATCAAGCCACGTATCCCGCCGAGATTCAGGCTGCCGAAGCGCGCGTGGCCGCGCAACAAAGCGCATCGAACGCGTCGTTTGGCGGCGTGAGCGATGGCGCGTCGGCATCGGGGAAACCGGCGCGCGTCGGCTTTTTGAGCCGTATCGTCCGTCCCGCCGCCGATGCCAATCCGGTCGACTTCAATCGCCCGTAAGCGAAACGCAAAGCGGCGCGCGACGCCGCATCCGACGAAGCCCGGCCTCGCATGCCGGGCTTTTCGCTTGCTGAAGGAACTAAGACCGATGCTTTTTCGTCGGTGATACCGCTGGCACTACAATCTTCACCTGCCTCCCTTCGTTCCTCTCGCTCTCCGTCTTAAGCCGCTCATGTCATCTCTCGCATCGTCGCGTCTCGTGTTCGTGTCGCTCGCGCTGACCGCCCTTGTCGGGTGCGGCGGCCGCGCCGCCACCACGCCGAGCTATCAGCAGGAGCTGTTCAGCACCGGCGTGAGCCCGTTCGCGCACAATTTCGACGCCACCGTCAACGAAACCTGCGAGGCCGCGCGCCGCGCGCTGCTGTCGCAAGGGTTTCTCACGACGATGGGCCAGCCCGACACCGTCGACGCGACCAAGAATTTCCAGCCGAGCGCCGAAACGCACGTCGTCGTCTCGTTCCACGTCGTTTGCACGCCCGGCGAAAACGCGACGAACCAAAGCATCGCGTACGTGAACGCCGTGCAGGACGGCTATGCGCTCAAGAAGAGCGACACGTCCGCGAGCGTGGGCTTGAGCGTGCTCGGCTCGCTGTCGCTGCCGATCCGCTCGAACAGCGACGCGATGGTCAAGATTTCCAGCGAGACCGTGCCCGCCGGCAAGTTCTATGACCGCTTCTTCGGTCTGATGGGCCACTATCTGAACACGGTGCCGCGCAGCGCGCCCGTCGCCGGCGACGAAGTGAAAAGCAAGCCGCTCGCGCCGTCGATCATCGTGAGCTCGCCCGAGCTGACGCCGACGCCGATCGTCGTGCAGGCGCCCGCCGCCGCGACCGCGATCCAGAGGCCGAATGCCGATGCGGCTGCGGCTGCGGCTGGCGCATCGGAAGTCCCGGCGGCGTCGGCGGCCGCAGTGCCCGCGGCCACCGTGACGCACTGAACCGTCAGTTCGGCACGTTGACGATGCCGCCCGCCACCGAGATCGCGTTCGCGCCGGGATCGGTCGCGATGGGCGGCAGATTCGACGTCGTGAGGGCGGGCGCCGAACCCGCCTTGCCGCCGCGCGCGACCGTCCGCACCACCTGCGACGGCGGCAGCGGCGCGTTGTTCTTCAGGTGGTTCCACATCAGGTTGAGCGCCTGAATGTCGTAGTAGTGGACCGGAATGAAGCGCGTGTCGAAGCCTGCCACGCTCAGGAACGCGTCGAAGTGCTGACCGTTCGTGATCTCATACAGCGAAAGCTGGCTCTTGCTTCCCTCCGCCACGCGATTCGCACCCAGATACGGCCGCGACGCATGATTGATCGGCACGAGCGCATCCGCCCGGCCCTGCACGATGATCGCGGGCTTGCCGCGAAGATTCGCGTTCACGCGGATCGCATTGACGCTGCCCGCCATCGTCGCGTTGCCGTTCGTCCATAACGCGCGCAGGCAGGCGGCGCCCGCGTAGCTGGCATCGGGCGTCGCCAGCCGATGATCCGCCGCGCCCGTCGTTCCCGCGTTGTAGACCAGGTTGATGCCGTTGGTCGGCGGCACGCCGTTGCCGTTGCCGAAGATCGTCGGCATCGGCGAGACGAGCGGCGTGACGCCGGCCGCGCCCGTCGCCGCGCTGGTCGTGCCGAAGCTGAACTCGCAGAGATTGTCGAGCACGCTCGCTTTCATGTACGCATCGGCGTAAGTCACAGCGACGGCCGGCACCGCCTGCGAATCCCACATCGGCGCGTGCAGCGTGTCGGAATCGCTCTCGTAGCCTGCCTGATGCAGACGGTTCAGCGCATCGGTCGCCTGCTCCGTCGTCGTGCCGCCCGAGACGAAGCCGTTGGCGGCAAGCGTCGCACAGCGCGCCGTGCGGATCGCGTTGGTCGTGGCGGGCAGAAGCGTCGTCAGATACGGCGCGCCTGCCGCAGCGGGCGCGAGCGCCGCGCACGGCTGCAGCAGGTTCGCGAGCGTCATGTAATCCGCGAGCGGCCTGCCGAACGAGCCGACCGGCACGCCGCCCTGCCGCACCGAAACCTGCGACGGCAAATTCAGATTGATCTGCGGCTCGCCGACGACGACCGCCGTGATCCAGCCATCGGTGTCCTGTTCCGCCGCCGCCAGCGATGCGCCGCCGCCGTTGCTCACCGATGCCGCGATCGTCGTGATGCTGCCCTTGCTGTAGCGCGCCTGATGCGTCGATCCGCTGACCGGCCCGAACATGTCGTTGAGCGCCCAGTACGCGAACTGGATCGCCTGCAGCGTGTTCTTGCCCCAGTCCTGCTCCGGGTTTTGCTGCGAATGCGCGTGCTTGTACGCGTAGCGATTCGGGAACGCCGAATTGAACGACGACAGCGCCGACGCGCTCACGTTCGCCTTAAAAATCGCCTTGGTTCCGGCGATGTCCGCACTGGCGAGCGTGCCGTCGATGAGCGTCACGAGCGTCGTCGAAATTTCCTGCGCGCCGTTGCCGCTGCCCTTGTCCGTGTAGGCGACCGCGCAGCCGCGCTTGAGGCCCCACTCGCCCGCCGCCGAAATCGCACCGTAGACGCCGCGCGATCCCGATGACGTCGCCGTGACGATGCACGGCTGGTCCGGATTGAAGCTCGTCGGGATCTGCACGAGCAGGCTCACGTTCTGCCTGCCGCTGCCATCGTCCGCGTAGGCGATGTACTCCTTGCCCGCAATCTTGCCTTCGCCGAGCGAGTCGTTGCCGTTCAGATCGATATTCGGCCCCCAGAAGCGGCCGTAGCCGCCGTTCGCCGACATGTCGACGAGCGCGCGGTAGTTCGAATAGATCGCGAGACGGCGCAATTCGGCTGCCGTCGGCGCGGCGGGCTTCGCGAACGTCGGCGCGGTCGCCGACGCGAGGCCCGTCTTGCCGAGACCGGCCGTGAGCAAATCGTCGGAGACGCCGTCGTAAGTCTGGGTGTTGACCGAGCCCGAGATGAAGCTCGGCAAGCTGTTGGCCGGCTCGCCGCCGCCGCCGTTGTCGTCATCGCCGCCGTGGCATGCGGCTAGTGTCGCCGCCGCCAGCAACGCCAGCGCGCCGAGCGCGGCCGTTCGCGGCACATCCTGCAAAGCCTGCAACCTCGGGAAACGCGCGAGTCTTTTCATTTGAATCTCCGCCATCGGTTCCGATTGAGTGATGCGATTTTCAAGCGATCGACAATGCGAGTATCGCGCCGATCGAACGCCAGTCACAGCCGATTTCACGCGCGCCGGCTGCAAAAGCTCCAAACGACAACGGGCCCCGGCGGCGACGCCGGAGCCCGTTCAAACGCCCGCCAGACGAGCGAAGCTTGCGGCATCGCGAGATGCCGCCCACTGCCTGTGATGCGTGTTATTGCCCGCCGCCTTGAACGCCGAGCGTAATCTTGTTGGAGACCGACTTCACGCCCGGCACGCCCTTCGCGACTTCTTCGGCCTGAGCGATCTGGCCGCCTTCCGGCACCGTGCCGGTCAGCGTGACCGCGCCGCTGCGCGCGCGCACGAACACGTTCGACACGTCGAAGCCCTGTGCCTTCGACAGCGCGCGGCGCACGTCGTAGCCGAGCTTGCGGTCGGTTTTCTTGGTCGCGGATTTCTGAGCCTTGGCCGCCGCTGCCGAGTCGGTGCTCGTGGCCGCCGCGTCGCTCGATTGCGCATAGGCGCTCGATGCCACGGCCACGCACACCACCACGCCCAGCGCCTTCAACAGATCGACTGCTTTCATGATTTCTCCTTTTGTTTCGCTTGTTGACTTCGCACAGTTGCTACTTCGCTCGTTTTGCACTTCAAAAGCGGGCCGCATTCCCAGCGGCTGGGCAACGACATCGAGCGGCTGACCGTGACCGCGCGCGCCCGGCGCCTGAAACTGACGCGGGAATAGCGGCGGCAAGCCGGCGGATGCGGCTCACGGTGCTGCGAGAGACTGGCGATCGAAACAAATCACGGCCGGTTTTTTCGGGCGATGACGCCCGCCGGCTCGAATATGACCTGCCGCATGGCGCCTGCTTGGCGGTCCGCGAACCCACATTCCGGGCTGCGGCGCGCGAGGAGCCTTGTCGTGCGGCGGCGAACGTCAATTTAGCCCAGCGCGGCCATTAGCGCAAAGCATTTAACAATGCGGCCATATGCGACGCCGTTCGCAAGCAACAGCGCGCGCTTTCTACACACGCCTGTCACACGGCGCGCCGGGCCCGCGGTCATCCGGGCGACGCGCGATCTCATGTACCATCGACGCCATGCCGGCCGTCCGGACGCGCCGCTCGCGCGCCTCGCCGAACACGTTCGGGCAGACGTGGGCGCATCGCGATCGGCTAAGCTCGCACGCACGAAGTTTCAAGATTACCGACGAGATGACCCACCCTTCAGGAAACAATCCGGGCCACGATCCGGACGTCCCGCCCAAACGCAAGCCCCTGCCGAGAATCGGCGCGCGCTTCGTCGCGATCTCATGGCGCGATCTCGCGCTCACCTTCGGCCCGATCCTGCTCGTGTGCGCGGCCGCGCTCTATGCCGCCGTGCGGCTGATCCAGCCCGCGCCGCCGAGCACGCTGACCATCGCCGCCGGCCCGAAAGGCAGCTCGTTCTGGACGAGCGCGCAGAAATACAAGACGATCCTCGCGCGCAACCGCGTGACGCTGAACATCCTCGAGACGCAAGGCTCGCTCGATAACCTGACGCGCCTCGAAGACCCGAAATCGAACGTCGACGTCGGCTTCGTGCAGGGCGGCCTGACCAAGCCGGGCGCGACGCACGACAATCTGGAATCGCTCGGCAGCGTGTCCTACGTGCCGCTCGCGGTGTTCTATCGCGGCGCGACGGTCGTCAGCCGATTGTCGGAGCTGAAGGGCAAGCGGCTCGCGATCGGCGCGGAAGGCAGCGGCACGCGCGTGCTCGCGCTGAATCTGCTGAAGGCGAACGGCATCGAGCCGGGCGGTGACACGGAACTGCTGCCGCTCGCCGGCGACGAAGCCGCGAAAGCGCTCGAAGACGGCCAGATCGACGCAGCCTTTCTGACCGGCGACTCCGCGCAGCCGCCGACGATGGCGAAGCTCCTGCGCACGTCCGGCATCCGCTTCATGGATTTCGCCCAGGCCGACGCCTACGCGCGCCGCTTTCCGTATCTGACGGAAATCGACTTGCCGATGGGCGCCTTCGATTTCGCCCGCAACCTGCCGCCGCGCGCGGTCCACATGATCGCGCCGACCGCCGAACTGGTCGCGCGCGACAGCCTGCATCCGGCGCTCTCCGATCTGCTGATCGAAGCCGCGCGCGAGGTGCACGGGCGCGCGAATCTGCTGCAGCGGGCGAACGAATTCCCCGCGCCGCTCGTGCACGAATTCCGCATCAGCGACAACGCCGAGCGCTATTACAAATCCGGCAAGAGCTTTCTGTACCGTTCGCTGCCGTTCTGGGTCGCGAGTCTCGCGGATCGCGTGCTGGTCGTGCTGGTGCCGCTGATCGTCGTGCTGATTCCGGGCTTGCGGCTCGTGCCGGGACTGTATCGATGGCGCGTGAAATCGCGCATCTACCGCTGGTATGGCGCGCTGATTGCGATAGAGCGGGAAGCGATCAGCGGCCCCGACACCGCGCAGCGCGACGCCCTGCTCGACCGCATCGACGCGATCGAAACGGCCGTCAATCGCATGAAGATGCCGCTCGCGTTCGCCGATCAGTTCTACGTGCTGCGCGAGCACATCGGTTTCGTGCGGGAGCGTCTCGCGCACGCGCCGGTCGCCCCGGCCGACCAAACCCGCGCGCGCGACATGGCGCAACAGCATGCGGCCGGTGTCGTTCGCCAAGCAGACACGGAGCAAGGCAGCACGTAATATCTGTTGGAGAAACGTTAAAAAAGGATGCGACGCCGCGCGCTGCATCCGTCATGCAGGACACGACAAAAAACGAACAGATGCGGCTCAGAGCGCGCCGCCGCGCGAGCAAAGCCACGGAATCTCAGGGAGAAGGGAACATGAGTGCCCCGCATTCGACCAGCACCGGTCATCCGTACTTTTTCTTCGACTTCATATCGCCGTTTTCGTACTTGCTGCTGGAGCAGCATGAGAAGTGGCCCGACATGCCGTTCGAGCTCGTGCCCGTCCAGTTGATGAAGCTGCTCGACCGCTGGGGCCAGCCGCACGCCGCGACGATTCCGTCCAAGCGCGTCTTCACCTACCGGCACGCGCTGTTTCGCGCGGAGCAGCTCGGCATTCCGTTCAAGATGCCGCCCGCCCATCCGTTCGATACGAGCAAGGCGCTGCGTCTTGCCGTGCTCGCCGACGGCGACATCGCCCGCGTGCGCGAAATCTTCCGCTACATCTGGCGCGAAGGGCGCGATCCCGCGACGCCGGAAGGCTTCAAGGCGTTGTGCGAGCACGTCGGCATGCCGGAGGCCGTGACGCGCATCGAGGATGAGGACGTCAAGGCGAAGCTGCGCGACAACAACGACCGCGCCGTAGCGATGGGCGTGTTCGGCGTGCCGACTTTCCTCGTCAACGACCAGATCTTCTGGGGCGAAGACACGCTGCCGATGGTGCTCTACGTCGCGCGCTCGCCGAACTGGCTCGACGGCGCGGAAGTGAAGCGCATCAGCGCGCTGCCGATCGCGCCGAAAGACGCCGATTTCAGCTGACGGCGGCCGGATGGCGGAGGCGCCTATGCCGTGCATAGCGCGCCTGCTATGGCGTCAAAATTGGATAAGCGGTTTACTTCGGCTTTAGGGCTCGCGAGTTCGCGCCCGCGCGTCCTGAATTCACTTGCTTGCCATGAACGATCCCGCCGACTCACTCGACATCTGGCTCATCCGCGTGCTGCGCACCTTGCTGCTGGAGCGCAGCGTGACGCAGACCGCGCAGCGGCTGAACCAGACGCAACCGGCGATCAGCACCGCGCTGCGCCGTCTGCGCGAGATCCTGAACGACCCGATTCTCGTGCGCGGCAAACAGGGCATGGTGCCGACCGAATACGGCGAATCGCTGCTCGCGCCCGCGCAACGCGCATTGCGCGAAGTGGAATTCGTCGCGACGCCGCACGGGGATTTCGACCCGCGAAGCTCGCGCCGCACGTTCCGCGTGGCCGCGCCTGATTATCTGAACGATTTCTTCATGCCGACGCTCGTCGCCGCTTTTCGCGACGCCGCGCCCAATGCGCGTCTGGAGATCGAGTCGCTGAATCCGATGCGCGATCACGAGCGCATGCTCGACGAAGGCGAAATTGATCTGATGGTCGCGAACTGGACGAAGCCCGAGCCGCGCTTCGAACGCCAGGATCTTTTCAGCGACGTATTCGTCTGCCTGATGCGTGCGAATCATCCACTCGCGCGCGAACCGCTGACGGCGGAACGCTACGCGCTCGCCGCGCACCTCGCGCCGACGCCGTATAGCGGCGGCCGGCGTCATCCGATCGACATCGGGCTCGCGCGCGCGGGCATCGAAAGGCGCATCGTCACGACGATTCCGTACTTCGGCCTCGTGCCGCAGGTGCTGTTGCAGTCGGACCTCATCTTCACCGCGCCGCGCCGCTTCGCGCAGCACTATGCGGCGATGCTGCCGCTCGCCGTGCTCGATTCGCCGGTGCCGTTTCCGCGCATCAAGTGCTACCAGCTTTCGGTGCCGCAGCCCGATCAGCCGACGGACATCGCCTGGCTGCGCACGCTGATGTCGACCGTTTCCGACTCGCTCACGGGCCGGAAGCAAGTTGCGGCGGCGGCATCGGGCGATGAAACCGCCGAACTGGGCGAAGCCGCGAAGTAACGCACGCGCGGCGGGACTTCGGTACTATCCGAACGACACCTTCTGCCCGCCCGCTCACATGGATGCTCTCGACAAACTGATTCAGCTTGCGAGCCTTGCCGGCGCGCTCGATCTGCGCTGCCTGCTGCGCGGCCCGCTGGAACTGGATCACGCGCCCGCGCCCGCCGGCGAAGCGGTGTATCACGTCGTGCTCGACGGCGCGTGCACCGTCGTGCGCAAAGGTCACGCGCCGCTCGAACTGACGGCGGGCGACATTTTCTTTCTGCCGCGCGGAGACGCGCATGTGCTGAGCATCAAGGCGCGCGAAGGCAGCTCGTCCAAAGCCGAGATGGAAGCGCGCGACAACGGCGCGGTCACGGTAAGAAGCAATTGCGGCGGGCAGCCGCCGGGCGTGGACTTGCTGTGCGGGCGCTTTCTCTACGCGCCGCGCGCGCTTCTGATCGACGTCCTGCCGGATGTCGTGCACGTATCGTTCTCGAACGCGTCGGCTTCCTATCTCGCGCCGCTCGTCCAGACGATGCGCCGCGAAGCGGAAGATGCGCAACTGGGCGCGCCGTCGATCGTCACGGCGCTATCGACCGCGCTCTTCACGATGGTGCTGCGCGCGTGGCTCGACGGACAGCCGTCATTGGCGGGCGTGCTCGGCTTGCTGGCGAACCGGCGGCTGGGCGCATCGATCATCGCGATGCTCGAGCGCCCCGCCGAACCGTGGACGCTGGAGATGCTCGCCAAGGAAGCGGCGATGTCGCGCGCCACGTTCATGCGCGCGTTCTCGGCGCATTCGGACAGCTCGCCGCTCGCGTTGCTGAGTCATGTGCGGATGCAGCTCGCCAGCACGATGCTCACGCATACGAAAAAGAGCATCGCGGATGTCGCGGCCGATGTGGGGTATCAGTCGGAAGCGGCGTTTTCGAAGCGGTTCAAGGAGCTTTATGGCGTCGCGCCGGGACGCTTCAGGCAGACCAACGGCATCGCTTGAAGCGTCATCGTGGCTCAGGCGGAAAGATGCGCTGCGTTCACCGCCGGCGTTCCGAGCCTCGCCGTCATCTCCCGCACGCGCAGCAGTTGCGCGGCAACGGCGAGCCCGATCGACCACGGCGCCTTGTCGACGATCCCTTCCACGCCGATCGGACACGTGATCTCCGGCAGCCGGTCCGCCGCCACGCCACGCTCCATCAATCGCCGCTCGAACTTGACGCGCTTCGTCTTCGAGCCGATCAGCCCGAAGTAAGCGAAGTCGTCGCGCCGCATGATGCGTTGCGTCAGCGAAAAGTCGAGCGAATGATCGTGCGTCATCACGATGAAGTACGCGCCCGGCGGCGCTTCGTCGACGATCGCGTCGGGCAGATCGGTCGCTTCGATCTGCACGTTCGCCGGCACTTCGTCGGGGAAAAGTTCGTCGCGCGCATCGACCCATTGCACGACGCACGGCAACGTGCCGAGCACCTTCACGAGCGCGTGGCCGACGTGGCCCGCGCCGAACAGGACGACGTGCATCATGAGCGCGCGCTCCTCACCGCATTCACCGCCTTCAGGATTTCTTCGGCCGTCGCGGGCGCGTTGAGCGGCGGATTGATCTTGTGATCGCCGACAGCGGAAACGGCATCGCGGATCGCGAAGAACACCGAGAACGGCAGCAGCAACGGCGGTTCGCCGACGGCCTTCGAACGATGGATGCTGTCCTCCACGTTGCGATTCTTGAAGAGATCGACGCGGAAATCGGCGGGCATGTCGTTGGTCGTCGGAATCTTGTAGGTCGACGGCGCGTGCGTCATCAGCTTGCCGTTGTCGTCCCACCACAGCTCTTCCGTCGTCAGCCAGCCCATGCCCTGCACGAACGCGCCTTCCACCTGGCCCTTGTCGAGCGCCGGATTCAGCGACGCGCCCACGTCATGCAACGCATCCGCGCGCAGCACGCGCATTTCGCCGGTGAGCGTGTCGATCACCACTTCCGACACTGCCGCGCCATACGAGTAGTAGTAGAACGGACGGCCTTGCATCGTCGCTGCATCCCAGTGGAGCTTGGGCGTCGCGTAGAAGCCGTCGGACCACAACTGCACGCGCGCGAGATATGCCTTCTGGACGACTTCGCCGAACGGAATGGCATCGTCGCCGACGATCACGCGGTCGTTCGCGAAGCGCACTTGCGCCGGCGTGACGGTGCCGCCGCCGAACTTCTCCGCCGCGAACTTCGCGAGCCGCTCGCGCAACTGGCGCGCGGCGTCCTGCGCGGCCTTGCCGTTGAGATCGGTGCCGGTCGATGCCGCCGTCGCCGATGTATTCGCGACCTTGCTCGTATCCGTCGCCGTCACGCGCACGCGCTCGAAGTTCACGCCGAGTTCGTGCGCAACCACTTGCGCGACCTTCGTGTTCAGGCCCTGGCCCATTTCGGTGCCGCCGTGATTCACGAGCATCGAGCCGTCGGTGTAGATGTGAACCAGCGCACCCGCCTGGTTGAAGTGCGTCACGTTGAACGCGATGCCGAACTTCACCGGCGTCAGCGCGAGGCCCTTCTTCAGGATTGCGTTGTTCGCGTTGAATTCGTCGATGGCCGCGCGGCGCTTGCGATACTCGCTCGTCTCTTCGAGTTCGGCGATCAGTTCGTGGATGACGTTGTCCTCGACCGTCTGGCCGTAAGGCGTCTTGTTGTTTTCCGTCTTGCCGTAGAGATTCGCGCGGCGCACGTCGAGCGAATCCTTTCCGACCGCACGCGCGACGTTATCCAGAATGTATTCGATCGCGAACGCGCCCTGCGGCCCGCCGAAGCCGCGAAACGCGGTGTTCGACTGCGTGTTGGTCTTGCCGCAATAGCCTGCGATCTTCACGTCCGAGAGCCAGTACGCGTTGTCGAAATGGCAGACGGCGCGCGTCATCACCGGGCCCGACAAATCCGCGGAGAAACCGCAGCGCGACGTCATGTCGACGGACACGCCTTCGATCTTGCCGTCGTCGTCGTAGCCGACTTCGAAGTCGTACACGAAGTCGTGACGCTTGCCGGTGATCATCATGTCGTCGTCGCGGTCCGGACGCAGCTTGACCGGGCACAGCAACTTCCATGCGGCGAGCGCCGCGCAGCACGCGAAAATGCCCGACTGCGATTCCTTGCCGCCGAATCCGCCGCCCATGCGACGGCATTCGACCAGCACGTTATGCGAATGCACATTCAGCACGTGCGCGACGAGATGCTGCATTTCCGTCGGATGCTGCGTCGAGCAGTAGACGTGCATGCCGTCATCCTCCTTCGGCACGGCATAGGCGATCTGGCCTTCGAGATAGAACTGTTCCTGGCCGCCGAGCTTCATCGCGCCGCGCTCGTGATGCGCGGCTTTCGACATGCGGCTTTCGGCGTCGCCGCGCGCGAGCTTCAGCGGATTGAGCACATACGATTCCGCTTTGCGCGCGTCTTCGGGCGTGAGAATCGGCACGAGGTCTTCGAATTCGATGGTCGCGCGACGCGCCGCCAAGCGCGCCGTATCGTGCGACGTCGCGACGACGATGAACATCGGCTGGCCGACGAACTGCACGATGCCCTGAGCCAGCACCGGATCGTCGTGGATGATCGGGCCGCAATCGTTCACGCCGGGAATGTCCTCGGCGGTGAATACGGCGACCACGCCCGGCGTCGCGCGCACGGCGTCGAAGTTCATCGACACGACCTTCGCGTGCGCCTTCGGGCTCGTGCCGAGCGCGGCGTGCAGCGTGCCCGCGACGAGCGGAATGTCGTCGGTATAGCTCGCGCGCCCGCTCACGTGCAGATGCGCCGACTCATGCGGACGCGATACGTGGACCTGCTTGAAAGCGTCGATTTCGTTCGCGAGCGACTGAGCGTCGGCGATGAATGCTTCTGCTTGCTGATTCATGTTCTTTTGCTCCTTCGCTTACTTCGCTTCGACGAGTTCGATTGCGCGCACATCCAGCTTCGATTTGTCCAGCGGATCGTGCGGGCGCGTCTCCAGCCAGAAGCGATACAAGAGGCTCTTTGCGGTGTCGAGGCGATAGTCGCTGCTCGCGCGCATGTCGGTGAGCGGCTGGTAATCCTTGGAAAGCGCGATCATCGCGGCCTGCGCGGTGGCTTCGTGCCAAAGCGCATCGTTGAGAATGGCTTCGGCGTGTTCCGCGCGCTTCGGCGTCGCGGCCATGCCGCCGTAGGCGAGGCGCGGCTCGCGGATCGTGTCGCCATCGGCGATGAAACTGAACGCGGCGTAGACGGCGGAAATATCGGAGTCGAAACGCTTCGACAGCTTGTACGCGCGGAACTTAAGGTTCGCGCGCTTGCCCGTGCGCGTCGGCACGCGGATCGCGGCGACGAACTCGTTCTCGCGCATGTCCTTCTTCTGATACGCGATGTACAGATCCTCGAGCGGCATCTCGCGCAGACCATCGACGCTTTGCAGGACGACGCGCGCATTCAGCGCGATGAGGCCGGGCATCGAATCGCCGATCGGCGAGCCGTTCGCGACGTTGCCGCCGAGCGTGCCGGCGTTGCGGATCGGCAGCGACGCGAAACGCAGACGCGTCTCTTCGAGTTCGGGATAGAGCTTCACGAGTTCGTCGTACGCGCGCTCGACCGACACGCCCGCGCCGATCTCGATCCATTCGTCCGTCGTCTCGACGCGCTTGAACGAGTCGATCTGCCCGACATAGACGATATCGCCCAGATCGCGCAACTGCTTCGTCACCCACAAACCGACGTCCGTGCTGCCCGCGAGAATCCGCACGTTCGGGTTTTTGTCCTTGATCGCGGCGAGCGCTTCGGTCGTGCGCGGCGCGTCGAACTGGCGGCCGGCGTGCTCGTAGTGGAACGTGTCGTCGCGCTTCAGGCTTTCGAGCGTGCGCGCGAGCGCCGGCACGTTGACGGGCGCGAGCGGCGCGCGGTCGAACATCTGCTCGGCAGCGTCGATGATCGGCCGATAACCCGTGCAGCGGCACAGATTGCCCGTCAGCGCATCGCTGATCTCCTGGCGCGAGGGCTTCGTCTTCTCGCACGTTCCCGGGCAGCCGGTCGTCGCATGACCGTGCTTTTCGTAGAGCGCGAACATCGACATCGCGAAGCCGGGCGTGCAGAAGCCGCATTGCGAGCCGTGACAATCGACGAGCGCCTGCTGCACCGGATGCAGCGTGCCGTCCTGCTGGCGCAGGTCTTCGACGGTGAAGAGCGCGCGGCCGTCGAGCGTCGGCAGAAACTGCACGCACGCGTTGACGGCCTTGAACGCGACGCCGCCCGCGCCGTCCGGCTCGCCGATGACGACCGTGCACGCGCCGCAGTCGCCTTCCGCGCAGCCTTCCTTGGTGCCGGTGCAGCGCGCGTCTTCGCGCAGATATTGCAGGACGGTGCGCGTCGTCGACGCGCCGCTCACTTCCTGGATCGCGTTGCGGTGATAGAAGCGGATCGGCTCAGTCATGGATGTCTCGGGGCTCTTCGATGCTTTTTCGCTGGTTGCGCGGGATGCGCAGCCGGTGGCATTCGCGATTTCGGACCTTTTCAGATTAGTCCTGTCGCTTCGATGGTTCAAAAGCTATCACCGCCAAAATCGATAACCCATAGGCGGCATTGCATGAACGACATATTCTTCGTCCGATATGTGCTGCGAGCCTTATCCAGCAAGGCCTGCGTCGGCGGCGCCCGATGACTCGGACAGGCGATTTGTCCTAGCTGGTTACAAAACGACTGCGACGTTGCGCCGCAACATATGGGACAATCACGCCTTCGCGCCGAATTCAACCCCGCAATTTCCCTATGTCCACCGAGTCCCGCATCAAGCCGCAAAGCGACTTCGCCGTCACGCTGCGGATTCTGCCCGTCGTGCTGTACACGTTCCTTTGCTACCTGACGATCGGCATTCCGCTCGCGGTGCTGCCGGGCTTCGTGCACACGGATCTCGGCTACGGCTCGGTGATGGCGGGCGCGGCGATCAGCGTCCAGTACTTCGCGACGCTGCTGTCGCGGCCGCTGGCGGGCCGCACCGCCGATACGCTCGGCCCCAAGAAAACCGTGCTCTACGGTCTCGCGGCGTGCGCGGCAAGCGGCGTGCTGCTGCTCGCCTCGGCGCTCGCCGCGCAGTGGCACGCGGTGAGTCTCGTGCTGCTGGTGATCGCGCGGCTCGTGCTCGGCTTCGGCGAGAGCTGGGTCGGGACGGGATCGATCACATGGGGCATCGGGCGCGTCGGCGTGAACAACAACGCGAAGGTGATTTCGTGGAACGGCATCGCCACTTACGGCGCGCTTGCGATCGGCGCGCCGCTCGGCGTCGCGATCGATCATTCGCTGGGATTCGCGTCGCTCGGGCTGATCGTGATCGCGCTCGGCGGCTTCGGCTACTGGCTCGCGACGCGCATGGCGAGCGTGCCGATCGTGCACGGCGAGCGCATGTCGTATCGGAGCGTGTTCTTCCGCGTGTTGCCGCATGGACTGGGACTCGCGCTCGGATCGGCGGGATTCGGCTCCATCGCGACGTTCATCACGCTTTACTATGCCGCGCACAACTGGCCGAATGCGGCGCTTTCGCTTACGGTGTTCGGCACTATGTTCATCGGCGCGCGGCTTCTGTTCGCCAACACGATCAAGGCGTATGGCGGGTTTCGCGTGGCGATCGTGTCGTTTGCGTTCGAATGCGCGGGTCTGCTGATGCTGTGGCTCGCCGCCGAGCCGACTTTCGCGCTCGCGGGCGCGGCGCTGACCGGCTTCGGATTCGCGCTCGTGTTTCCGGCGCTCGGCGTCGAGGCGGTCGGGCTCGTGCCGCCGGCCAGCCGGGGCGCGGCTTTGTCGGCGTATTCGGTGTTTCTCGATCTGTCGCTCGGGTTGACCGGGCCGCTCGCTGGGTATGTCGCGGGTGAGTTGGGGTACGGGTCGGTGTTTCTGTTTGCCGCGCTGGCGGCGGCGGCGGCGGTGGCGTTGTCGGTGGCGCTTTATATGCGCGGTGGGCGTGGGGTGGGTGGGCCGGCTACGGCTTGAGCTCAGTGCTTTCGTAGCGTCGCGTTGCGTCGGGCGCGTTTTACCGGGTCCCGTTTTCGGGTCGGTCGATCGGCACTGCCCCTGTGCGGGGCGCACCTGATTTCTTTGCCGTCGACCAGAGCTAGCGCTTTAGCGTTTACTCTGGTCCTGTGCAAAGAAAGTAGCTTCTCAGGCCCGCGGTCACACGCACGTTGGGTAGTACTCTCGTCCCAGGCGGCACTCGCCTAAGTGTCGCCCTCAAAGGACCAACCGGGCTTGAATCGCGCACGGTCTGTCTCATCGCGCCGAGCCACTGGATCAGCACGAGTTGGCTCCGGCCCGCTGCGCCGGCTACGGCGTCGCCCTTTACGTGCCGGCCTTCGATCCGTGTAGTTGCAGCCCCAGCGCCTTGACCACTTTCAGGATCGTGCCGAAGCTCGGGTTGCCATCCTCCGATAACGCTTTATAGAGTCCTTCCCGGCTGATGCCGCTATCGCGCGCCACTTGCGCCATACCCCGCGCGCGTGCGATCACGCCCAACGCATGCGCGATAAACGCCGGATCGTCGCCGCCTTCCTGCAGACACGCATCGAAGTATTCAGCGATATCGTCTTCCGTTTGCAGATGTTCGGCCGAATCCCACGGCCGCGTCTTGATTCTGGCTGACGTCATCATTCACTCCATGTTCAGATGTCGAAGCATCGCGTGAGCCGATTTGATGTCTCGTTCCTGCGTCGACTTATCGCCGCCACACAGAAGAATCACGAGGACATCGCCGCGCTGCACGTAATACACGCGATACCCCGGCCCGTGATCGATACGCAACTCGATAATGGGATGCCCGGCAGAATTCGTATCGCCGGGATTTCCCAACGCGAGCCGGTCGATTCGGACCTGAATGCGGCGCTTCGCAATCCGGTCCTTCAGCGAGGCGAACCAGTCGTCGAAAACCTCGGTCGTGCGGATGTTCAACATCGTTGATCGTAGTCCATGGTTCACAGCGTGTAAACCACAGTTCACACGACTAAATTGAAGCAGGCGCGCCTTCCGGCCTTGCGAGTCTCACCAAGATAAGAAACAGAACGCCCCTTCGTCTTCAGCGTTTGTCTTAAAATCCCCGCTTGGCCCATTAGCGTCCGCTTTATGAACCCGACCTCGGAAGACCGCTGGCGCGATTTGCGCCCGGACCCGGACAGCGACACTCCGCTCTACCTTCAACTCGCCCGCAAGCTCGCCAACGCTATCCACGACAATCGCTGGAACGCAGGCGAAGCGCTGCCCTCCGAGCGCGTGCTGTCGGAAGCACTCGGCGTCTCGCGGATCACCTCGCGAAAAGCGATCGCGCTGCTCGTCGAACAAGGGCTCATCCGCCGCGAACAAGGCGCGGGCAGCTTCATCACGCCGCGCTACGAAGACCCGCTCTCGCGTCTGTCGAGCTTCTCCGAAATGCTCCGGCGCCGCGGCTTCAAACCGAGTTCCAAATGGCTCTCGCGCAGCATCGAGCCGGCCAATCGCGAGGAAGTCATCCAGCTCGGCCTCTCGCCCGCCGCGACCGTCACGCGCCTGAAACGCCTGCGTCTCGCCGATGACATCGTCATGGCCGTCGAGAATTCCACCTTTCCGGCGTCGTGCATTCCCGATCCGCAGACCATCGGCGATTCGCTCTACAGCTATCTCGATGCCCGCGGGCTTTCGATCGTGCGCGCGCTTCAGCATTTCCGCGCCGTGAACGCGAGCCCGGAGATTGCCGAGCAGATGGGCATCGCGCCACACGACGCGCTGCTGCTCATCACGCGCGTCGGCTACACGGCCGATCAGCGCGCCATCGAGCTCACCGATACCTACTGCCGCAACGACTACTACGACTTCGTCGCCGAGCTGCGAAAGTAACCCGCCCAATGACCGACACGCCCACAGCCCAGACGTCCGACCGATCGCTCTCCATCATGCTGTGGCTCGTCGCCACGGGCTTCTTCATGCAGACGCTCGACTCGACGATCGTCAACACCGCGCTCCCCGCGATGGCGCGAAGTCTGGGCGAGGCGCCGCTGCGCATGCAGGGCGTCGTCATCGCCTACTCGCTGACGATGGCGATGATGATCCCCGTCTCCGGCTGGCTCGCCGACAAGCTCGGCACGAAGCGCGTGTTCTTCAGCGCGATCCTCGTGTTCACGATCGGCTCGCTGCTCTGCGCGAACGCGCAATCGCTGACGGCGCTCGTCGCGTATCGCGTCGTGCAGGGCGTCGGCGGCGCGATGCTCTTGCCGGTCGGACGCCTCGCCGTGCTGCGCGTGTTCCCGGCGGAGCGCTATCTTTCCGCGCTCGCGTTCGTCGCAATTCCGGGGCTGATCGGCCCGCTCATCGGCCCGACGCTCGGCGGCTGGCTCGTGCAGATCGCGTCGTGGCACTGGATTTTTCTGATCAACGTGCCGGTCGGCGTGATCGGCTGCATCGCGACGAACCTGTACATGCCCGACAGCCGCAATCCGGCGACCGCGCGCTTCGATCTGGCGGGCTACCTGCTGCTCGCGATCGGCATGGTCGCGCTCACGATTTCGCTCGACGGACTCGCCGATCTCGGCCTCGCGCACGCGATCGTGATCGTGCTGCTCGTGCTCTCGTTCGGCTGCTTCGTCGCTTACGGTCTGCACGCGACGCGCGCCGCCCAGCCGATCTTTTCCCTCGATCTCTTCAAGATCCACACCTTCAGCGTCGGCTTGCTGGGCAATCTCTTCGCGCGTATCGGCAGCGGCGCCATGCCTTATCTGATCCCGCTCCTGCTGCAAGTGAGCCTCGGCTACACGCCGTTTCAGGCCGGCATGATGATGCTGCCCGTCGCGGCCGCGGGCATGGCGTCCAAGCGCGTCGTCACGCGGCTCATCGAAAAGCACGGTTATCGGCGCGTGCTGGTCGTGAACACGGTGCTCGTCGGGCTGATGATGGCGAGCTTCGCGCTCGTGAGCGCGCATCAGCCGCTCTGGCTGCGGCTCGTGCAGCTCGCGATCTTCGGCGCCTTCAATTCGATGCAGTTCACCGCGATGAACACGCTCACGCTGAAGGACCTCGGCACCGGCGGCGCGAGCAGCGGCAACAGCCTGTTCTCGCTCGTGCAAATGCTGTCGATGAGCCTCGGCGTGACCGTCGCGGGCGCGATCCTGTCGACGTTTACAGGACTGCTGCCGCAGGTCACGGAGACGAACTCGCTGCCCGCCTTCCACGCGACGTTCCTGTGCGTCGGCATCATCACGGCCGCGACGGCGTGGATCTTCGGACAGCTCGCGCCGGAAGTGCGCGCGGCCGCGAGAAAGCCCGACCCGTCCGAATCGAACTAAGAACCCGGACGACGCACCGCGCCGGTGCCCGCACGCACGTTTGGACGGCGCGCGCTCCCGCGTCTGCGGCATGCGAGCTTCAATCCGCACACGAATAGGCGCAACGAAGCGCGCGATACCTGGCGAGCGCCGCTTGGATATTGAATTTGCACGCTTTTTGCTCGATCGGTCGGGTGCCGATCCGGTAAACTATCTCGATAAAGTTACTTGCCCTGCGCCCCGACACCATGAGCATGGTTGATCTCGACCCTCCCCGCTTCCAGCCGCCGCGCCCCGTCGCCGGTGACGATGGATCGCGTCGCACCGTGTTGTACGGCGAGTACACCGTTTTCAGCGTGTTCCAGCCCGTGTTTTCGGTGTCGCACCGGCGCGCGATCGGCTATCACGCGTCCTTGCGCGCGCGCGACGATTCACATCGTCACGTGCCGTCGCACGAAGTATTCACGCAGGCCGCGCGGCGCGGCGATCTGCTCGAACTCGGCCGGCTCGCGGAATCGCTGCATCTGGGCAACTTCAATGCCTTCGACAGCCACGACGAATGGCTCTTCCTGAGCCTGCACCCCGCCGCGCTGATGGACACGAGCTACGGCGATGCGCTGCTCGCGTCGCTGAAGGACATCGGTCTGTCGCCGCAGCGCGTCGTGCTCGAAGTGCCCGAGCAGGCGGGCGGCGAGACGACGCGTTTCGCTGAAATCATCGATTCGCTGCGCAAGTCGGGCTTTCTGATCGCGCTCGACGGCTTCGGCGTGAAGCATTCGAACATCGATCGCGTGTGGCATCTGCGGCCGGATATCGTGACGCTCGACCGCTGCATCCTTCAGCAGGCGACCGAGCATTCGCATATCGAGCGCGTGCTGCCGCGCCTCGTCTCGCTGCTCCATGAGTCCGGCCAGCTCGTCTTGATGGGCGGCCTCGCGACCGAACGCGACGCGCTCATCGCGCTGGAGTGCAATGTCGATTTCGTGCAGGGCGCGTACTTTGCGCAGCCGAGCGTCGAGGCGGTGCACAGCGAAGTCGCCGCTGGCGTGATGGATGCGTTGTCGGCGGCATCGCGCGAACGCGTCGCTGGCCGCGAACGGGCGCAAGTCGCGCGCCTCGAGCCGTATGTAAGCGGGCTGGAGCGCGCGTCGGTCAAGCTGATGGAAGGCGAGACGCTCACGGCCGCGACGAGCGAACTGCTACAACTCGCCGACACCGCGCGCTGCTTCCTGCTCGATCAGGCCGGGCGGCAGATCGGCGACAACGTCGTGCCGATCGTGCGTACATCGCAGCGCGCGAAGCGCTTCAGTCCGCTGCTGCATTCGGAGGGCGCAAGCTGGGAGCGCCGGCCGTACTTCATCGAGGCGCTGCGCGCGCCGGGGCGCATGCATCTGACGGCGCCGTATCTGTCGATCAACGAGGCGCACCTTTGCGTGACGGCGTCGATCGCCGCGCAGACGCCTTATGGCTTACAGGTGCTGTGCGTCGATATCAACTGGGAAGGCGCGAAGCAGCGGTAGGCTACGCGCTGTTTTCGGATTCCGGACGGAGCAGATCGAAGCCGGCAAGCACCAGCACGCCGGAGAGCACGATGAGCGCGGCAGAATGGCGGCCGAAATAGAGCAATGCGGCGGCCGACCAGGCCGCGAGGCACAAGCCTGCGAAGCGTTTCATGATGGCGATGCGATTTCGATCGTTGCGGCGAGCCGATATTTTAGGCTCGCGCTCCGATGCGCGCAGCGACGGCTTATCGTCACGCACGCTGCGTCACTCTGCTCCGCTGCTTTCCGCGCGTCAGATATCGTCCCAGTCGAATCGACGGCTTTTCGACCGCGTAATATCCCGCGATGCTGACGGGAAGAATCAGCACGGCGGCAATGATCAGCGACATGCCTTGATAGGTTTCGCCAAAATAATGCAGCACGCCCAGCAACACGACGCAATGCAGCAGATACAGGCTGAATGAAACCTCGCCGAGGAAAATCAATGGCCGCGCGGTCAGAAACGCGGCGAACGGCCTGAGCGCAATCGCCAGAACGAGAATGCCGGTCACGGCTGGAAGAATGATCCAGTCGTCGGCGAAACTGCGCAGCACGTCGTTGGATATCGAATGGCGAGTGATCGAACCGACGAGGACGTAAACGGCGAGACAAATCAGCAATGCGCCGAAAAGCGTTCGTGCGGAATAGGCGCCGAGTTTCGACGAAATGGCTTCGCGATATCGCGCAATCAGGGCGCCGAGGAAGAACATCGACATGTAATGAATGGTCGGCATCCATTCGCCCTGAATGCTCGCGTCCAGGAGGGTCCGCTGCAAATGATGGTAATAGCCGAATGCAGCGAGAGAGAAACACATGCTTAGTGCTATGGAAAACCAGACGGGCGTGGCAAATACCACGACGACGAGAATTGGGAAGATCAGCGAGATACGCATCTCGTAGACGAGCGACCAGAGCACCGGATCGAGCGTGCTGTTGCTGAACGGAATCACAAAGTAGAGGTGATCCAGCAAATCATGCCGATCGATGCCCGCGTGCCATGCCTGATTGACCCATTCGCCGGTCCAAGAGAGATTCGACCGGTAAAGCAAGCAATACGCGGTATAAGCGGCCAGAACCGCGATCAGATATGGGATGTAGATACGGCACACGCGCTTCACGATGAACTCGGCGAAGCCCGGTCTGCTGTCGCCGGTAATCTGCATGGCCAAGGCGAAACCGCTCAGCGCAAAGAACAGGATCACGGCGGAATGCCCTTCGGCGATTGCGCGCCATGGAACGTGCTGCAGCCAATGCGTGAGCGTGATCTGTGAATAGTGACTGAATACGACTGTCAAAGCGGCAATGCCGCGCAGCGAATCCAGTTGATGATAGCGTGTCGTCATTATTCAGCTCGCGTCTGTGTTGGCAAAGCCAACATGGAAATCGGAAGCCGATTGGGCGACCAGAATCCCGTTAGACCAAGTGAGACTTCGACGTTCCCCAAAAATAGCTCACGCCGGACGCTTCAACGAAAAAAGCCCTCTCGCGAGGGCTTTCATTTTGATTGCGGCATTCGGAATTCATTTCGGAATGCGGCAATCGAGTTTCACGTGCGCTTACTTACGCACCGAAATTCTTCGACGCGAAATCCCAGTTCACGATATTCCAGTAAGCCTCGATGAACTTCGGACGCGCATTGCGATAGTCGATGTAATACGCATGCTCCCACACGTCGATGGTCAGGAGCGCCTTCGCGTCCGTCGTGAGCGGCGTGGCGGCGTTGCTCGTCGACACGATATCGACGGTGCCGTCGGTCTTCTTCACGAGCCACGTCCAGCCCGAGCCGAACGTGCCGGTCGCGACCTTGGCGAATTCTTCCTTGAACTTGTCGTAGGAACCGTACTTTGCGTTGATCGCGTCAGCCAGCGCGCCGGTCGGAGCGCCGCCGCCGTTCGGCGACAGGCTGTTCCAGAAGAACGTGTGATTCCATACTTGCGCCGAGTTGTTGAACACGCCGCCCGACGACTTCTTGACGATTTCTTCCAGCGGCAGGTTTTCGAACTCGGTGCCGGGGATCAGCTTGTTCAGGTTCGTCACATAGGTCTGGTGGTGCTTGCCATAGTGATACTCGAGCGTTTCTTCCGACATGTGCGGAGCGAGCGCGTTCTTGTCGAACGGCAGCGGCGGGAGCGTATGTTCCATGATGCGAGCTTCCTTTCTATGTGGATTGTGGGATTGTGTGGCGTCCAGCAGTGGAGCACTGGATTGTAGGCGAGTTGGGATAACCCAGCAAACCGTGTGCTCTTTATGAGCAAGATTGCTTTCCAATCGCCTCACGCGGCGTAAAAAGTGCTCTGGGGAGCCTCGTCAGGCACGTCAAATGTACGCCGATTCCGCGCGCCGCGCCGGGCTCAGAATTCGTCCGACAGACGCGCCTGGACATCGGCGAGCAGCACATCCGCCGATCCTTCCGCGAGATGCACCGTGAGCGGCCGCTTGGGTTTCAATGCGTTCGGTGCACGCACGGCGCGGCCCGTCTGCGCGTCGATCAATGCGGCATAACCGCGTTCGAGTGTGCGCTGCGGGCTCAGCACCTGCAAGCGCGCCGCCAGTTCCGAAACGCACGCTTTCTCACGGTCGGCGCGCCGCTCATGCGCGCTGCCGATACGCTGCGCGAGCCGCAGCAGATGCTCGCGCTCGGCGGCGACATTCGGACGTCTGCGCTGCCAGCGGTAGTGCACCAGCGCGAAGTGCGCGCGCGCATCGCGCACGGGGCGCGCGCCCGCCGCGGCGAGCCGGCTTGCCAGTTGCCGCAGATGCGCGCGCTGCCGCGCCAGCCGTTCCGCGGGGCTCACGAGCCGGCGCGCGAGCCAGTCGAGTTGCTGCGCGCGGCGCTCCATCATCCGGCCGAAGCCGCGCGCGAGCGCCGCATGTCGATGATCGAGCTCGCGCAACAGCAGCACGCGCTGCGGACTGACGAGCTCGGCGGCGGCGGTCGGCGTCGGCGCGCGCACGTCGGCGGCGAAATCGGCGATGGTGAAATCCGTCTCATGCCCGACGCCGCTCACCACCGGCACCGCGCTCGCCGCGATCGCGCGTGCGAGCACTTCCTCGTTGAACGCCCAGAGATCCTCGATCGAGCCGCCGCCGCGGCACACGATCAGCACATCGACCTCGCGGCGCGCGTTCGCGGCTTCGACCATCGCCGCCAGCTTCGCGCCGACGCCCGCGCCCTGCACCGGCGCCGGATACACGACGATCGGCACATGCGGCGCGCGGCGCGCGAGCGTCGTGAGGACATCGCGCAATGCGGCCGCCTGCAACGACGTGACGATCCCGATGCCGCGCGGATGCGAAGGCAACGCGCGCTTTCGCTCGGCCGCGAAGAGCCCTTCGCTTTCGAGCTGCGCCTTCAGCCGCAGAAACGCTTCGTAGAGCCGGCCCTGCCCCGTGCGCCGCACCGCTTCCACGTTGAGCTGCAGTTCGCCGCGCGGCTCGTACATCGTGACAAGCGCGCGCACTTCGATCTTGTCGCCCTCGCGCGGCGTGAACTCGGCGTATTGCGCGCGGCCGCGGAACATCACGCAGCGCATTTGCGCGTTCGCGTCCTTGATCGAGAAGTACCAATGGCCGCTCGCCGCGCGCGTGAAATTCGACACCTCGCCCGATACCCACACGAGCGGAAATGACCGTTCGAGCATCGAACTGATCGCGCGATTGAGCGCGGAAACGGGGATGACGGCATCGCCGCTTTGCGACTGCAGTGAATCGGGAGTCATGGCTGGACGAGAAAAATCTTCAGGCGCGGCGCTGTGCGCGATGGACAAACGCCGCTGAACGAGGTACGCAAGTGTAACAAGTGTCCACACAGAAAGACTTACCGCCGCGTGCGGAGCGGCATCGCCAGAGGCTGGTGAGTTCGTTTCAAGCCGTTGATTTTTCGAGGTTAAATTTTTATGGATACTGTCAGTCCCGGAGCAACTCTTTCCTGACGCGCGATCGCGGTGTGTCGGCTGGAAGTTCTTCACAGAGTTATCCACAGGCGTGCGGAGCGGATGGCGTCGCCCTTTCTCCCGCGCTCCTGACTGGCGCCCACGCCCCGCGCGCGCTAGAGTGCCGGGTTCCAGCACCGGCTGGCGCGGCCGAAACCTGCTCGTCCCGGGCCGCGAGAAGCCGGGCATCGTCCAACGCCGACCGTCATCCAAGGAGCTGCCGTTGCACGCCATGCCGTACCCGACTTGCCGCCCGCCAGCGTTCATCGCGAAGGCGGTCCATGTCTGATTTCAAACCGCCGCTCGAAAACTTCCTCGCCCGCGAATGGCGCCGGCGCGGCCCCGTCGCGTGGGCGCTGACGCCTTTCGCGTGCATCTTCGGCGCGATCGCTGCCACGCGACGCGCCTTCTACGACCTCGGCTGGATGAAGCGCGTCGAAGTGGGCGCGCCGGTGGTCGTCGTGGGCAACGTGACCGTCGGCGGAACGGGCAAGACGCCGACCGTCATCGCGCTCGTCGAGGCGTTGCGCGCCGCCGGATTCCAGCCCGGCGTGATCTCGCGCGGTTACGGCGCGAAGATCGCCAAGCCGACGAGCGTCACGGCAAGCTCCGCCGCCGAGCAGGTCGGCGACGAACCGCTGTTGATCGCGCGGCGCACGCACGCGCCGGTGTTCGTCTGCCCGGACCGCGTCGCGGCGGCGAAGGCGCTGCTCGAAGCGCATCCGAACGTCGATGTCCTCGTTTCCGACGACGGCCTGCAGCACTATCGCCTCGCGCGCGCGTTCGAGCTCGTCGTGTTCGACGACCGTCTCGGCGGCAACGGCTTTCTGCTGCCCGCGGGTCCGTTGCGCGAGCCGATGTCGCGCCGCCGCGACGCGACGCTCATCAACAGTCCCTACGAGCGCACGCTGCCGCCGTGGCCGAACACCTTCGCGCTCGAACTCGAATCCGGCGACGCGTGGCTGCTCGACGATCCGCATCAGCGCCGCCCGCTCAATCAGTTCGCCGGCGAGAAAGTGGTCGCGGCGGCGGGCATCGGCTCGCCGGAACGCTTCTTCGCGACGCTGCGCGCGGCGGGCATCGCGCCGGCGACGCGCGCGTTTCCCGATCACTACGCGTATCGCGAGAATCCGTTCGCCGGCGTCGACGCCGATGCCATCCTGATCACCGAAAAGGATGCAGTAAAATTGGGCGCCTGGCGCGATGCACGCATCTGGGTCGTTCCGGTGCAAGCCGTGCTGCGGCCGCGCCTCATCGCTCTTGTTGTGGAGAAACTCCGTGGACGCACGTCTGCTTGAAATCCTCGTTTGCCCGATTTGCAAAGGCCCGCTCAGTTACGACCGCGCCGCGCAGGAACTCGTCTGCAGCGCGGACAAACTCGCCTATCCGATCCGCGACGGCATTCCCGTGATGCTCGTCGACGAAGCGCGTCAGACCGTCGAGGGCACGCCCGTCGAGCCGCTCAAACCCGTCGGCGACGCCTGAGCACGCTGAAATGTCCGTTCCGTTCATCGCGGTCATTCCCGCGCGCCTCGCTTCCACGCGCCTGCCGAACAAGCCGCTCGCCGATATCGGCGGCAAGCCGATGGTCGTGCGCGTCGCCGAGCGCGCGCGCGAATCGGGCGCTTCGCAAGTGCTCGTCGCGACCGACTCCGACCGCGTGGTCGAGGCCGCGCGCGATCACGGCGTCGAAGTCATGTTGACGCGCTCGGATCATCCCACAGGCACGGATCGGCTCGCCGAGGTCGCGACGCGTCTGAACTGGGCCGACGAAGCCATCGTCGTCAACGTTCAGGGCGACGAGCCGCTCATCGATCCGCAGCTCGTGCGCGATGTCGCCGATCACCTCGCGGCGCATCCCGAATGCGCGATCGCGACGGCCGCGCATCCGATTCACGATCCCGCCGACGTGTTCAATCCGAACGTCGTGAAGGCCGTGCTCGATGCGCAGAGCCGCGCGCTCTACTTCTCGCGCGCGCCGATTCCGTGGACGCGCGATCTCTGGCAACCGCACTGGCCGGACGTCGCCGCGCTTGGGGCACTGCCGTCCGTGCCGAAGAACGTGCTGCGGCATATCGGCCTCTACGCCTATCGCGCGAAATTCCTGCGCGACTTCCCGAACCTCGCGCAAGCGCCGATCGAAGAAGCCGAAGCGCTCGAACAACTGCGCGCGCTGTGGCACGGCGAACGCATCGCGGTGCGCGTGACGCAAGACGCACCGCCGCCCGGCGTCGACACGCCCGCCGATCTCGCGCGCGTTCAGGCGCTCTTCCCGGAAGCGGACTGATCTCTATCTCTGTTCGACAACCCGTGTAAACCCCGCCGGATGGCCCATTCGGCGGGGTTTCTGGCGTTTTCTATCCGCGTTATTACGGTCGCAATCGTAAAGCGGCGTGGCATAATCAAGCGATTGCGCGAGCCTTCCGGTCAGCGCCACGCTCAACGTTGCGCCGCTGTCCGCAGGTGCCCGCCGTCTCCTTTTCGGCTGCGCGCCCTGTCGTCGACGCCGCACGAGCCTGGCCACCGGATGTCAAATCAGCCTCGCGGCTTGAAGCGGTTTATAGACGATTCGGAGAGATCACCATGCGTTTGATCCTGTTGGGCGCACCCGGTGCGGGCAAGGGCACCCAGGCAAACTTCATCAAGGAGAAATTCGGCATTCCGCAGATTTCGACCGGCGACATGCTGCGCGCGGCCGTCAAGGCAGGCTCGCCGCTCGGCGTCGAGGCGAAGCGCTTCATGGATGCGGGCGAGCTGGTGCCGGATTCGCTCATCATCAATCTCGTGAAGGAACGCCTGCAGGCCGACGACTGCAAGAACGGCTATCTCTTCGACGGCTTCCCCCGCACGCTGCCGCAAGCCGAAGCCATGAAAGACGCCGGCGTGGCGATCGACTACGTGCTCGAAATCGATGTGCCCTTCGACGAAATCATCACGCGCATGAGCGGTCGTCGCGTGCATGCGGCATCGGGCCGCACGTATCACGTCAAGTTCAATCCGCCGAAGGTCGACATGACCGACGACGTCACCGGCGAGCCGTTGATCCAGCGCGACGACGACAAGGAAGAGACCGTGAAGAAGCGTCTCGACGTGTACGTCGCGCAGACCAAGCCGCTCATCGCGTATTACAACGACTGGGCGAAGAGCGGCGCAGCGCCGAACGGCCTGAAGGCGCCGGAATATCGCAAGATTTCGGGCCTCGGCGCCGTCGATGAAATCCGCACGCGCGTGTTCGACGCGCTCAAGTAACGCGCTGCCTGATTCGCGTTCGACGAAAACCCGCTCCCTGTGAGCGGGTTTTTTGTGTCCGTGAAATCGCATGACCGTCGTGCGAATTTGCAGCATGCGGCTTCGCTACAATCGACGCGTTTCCCAAAAGGAATGACATCGGCGCGAGCGGCTCAACCCTGCTCTCGCGCGCACGAATCGAACAAAAGGAGAAGAGACATGGAGATGCAAGGCAACACCTTTCTGATCACGGGCGGTGCGTCGGGCCTCGGCGCGGCGACCGCCCGGCTCATCGCGGCGCAAGGCGGCAAGGTCGTGCTCGCCGACATGAACGACGCGGCAGGCGAAGCGCTCGCGAAAGAGCTGTCGGGCGCGTTCGTCAAATGCGACGTGAGCCAGGAAAGCGATGGCCAACGCGCCGTCGATGCCGCGTTGAGTCTCGGCACATTGCGCGGCCTCGTGAACTGCGCGGGCATCGCGCCGGCGGCGAAGACGGTCGGCCGCGACGGTCCGCACGCGCTCGATCTCTTCTCGAAGGTGGTGTCGGTGAATCTCATCGGCACGTTCAACATGATCCGGCTCGCGTCGCACGCGATGTCGAAGAACGAAGCGAACGCGGCGGGCGAACGTGGCGTGATCGTGAACACGGCGTCGGTGGCGGCTTATGACGGACAGATCGGCCAGGCGGCCTATGCGGCATCGAAGAGCGGCGTCGCGGGCATGACGCTGCCGATCGCGCGCGATCTGAGCAAGAGCGGCATCCGTGTGATGACAATAGCGCCGGGCCTCTTCGAAACGCCGATGCTGCTCGGCATGCCGAAGGAAGTTCAGGACGCGCTCGGCGCGATGGTGCCGTTCCCGCCGCGCCTCGGCAAGCCCGACGAATACGCTCTGCTCGTCAAGTCGATTTTCGATAACCCGATGCTCAACGGCGAAGTGATCCGCCTCGACGGCGCGATCCGCATGCAGCCTAAGTAACGCTCTGCACGGCGCGCGCGGCTTGGTTCAGTCGCCTTGCTGCGTGCGCTGCCGCAACTCGTGCAGCTCGGTTTCGACGACGGTCGCGTCCTCGGCATCCGGACGAATCTCAATGTATCGCTGCAAATCTTCGAGCGCCGGTCGCAGATAATCGAGCCGCGCATACGCGAAACCGCGATCGCGCACTTCCTCGATGCTGTTCGGCAACGCGATCACCAGCCGCTGCTGAACGGCGAGCAGACGCTGCCACCGCTCCGTTTGCAGATAGATACCCTTCAGATTGCGCAGCATGCGCGCGACGATCTCGCGCCGCGTCGCGGGTTGCAACAGCACGCGCAACGCGCTGCCGATCGACTCGCCCACGCGCTGCACATACGGCTCCAGCATCTCGACCATCTGCGCTTCGGAGAGCGTCTGGCCGGTCGTCGGATCGAGCATCAGATCGTGGCCGGGCGTCGCGACGCGCAAAAGGAAATGCCCCGGAAACGATACGCCGCGCACCGGCAGGCCGAGTTGCTCGGCCATTTCCAGATAGATGACGGCAAGCGAGATCGGAATGCCGCGCCGGCGACGCAGCACCACATTCAGATGGCTGTTATCCGGATCGTAGTAATCGTTGAGATTGCTGGAGAAGCCCAGCTCGCGGAAAAAGTAGCGATTCAGCGCATCGACTTTCTGCTTCGCGTCGGCGTCATCGGGCATGCGGCGACGGGCGCGCACGACGAGTTCGTCGATCTCCGCGAGCGCGGCCTGCATGTCGAGATCGGGATACGCGTCCTGCGCGAGCGACAAGGCGGCTTCCGTGAGCGGAAGGCTGTCGTCGTCCGCCATCAGCGAGGAGAAGTAGTCGAGGATACGCGTTGTCGTCATCAAAGCGTGCGTCTCTTGAAATAGGCGTACTTGAAGCCCATTGCGGCAAGAATACCGAAATATAACGCGGCAAACACGACGAGACTTGCACCGAGAAGCGCGATGCGCAGGACCGGCGTCGCGCGCATGCCGATCCAGTCGAAATTGATCGCCACCCAATGCATCGTCCCCGCAAGAATCAGGCACGCGCCGATCAGTTGCACGAAAAAGCGCAGCCAGCCCGCCGAAGGCTCATAGATCTTGCGGCGGCGCAGCCCCGCGAACAGCAGCAGCGCGTTGGCGAGCGCGCCGAGGCCGATCGAGAGCGTCAGGCCCGCGTGAGAAAAAATCGGCACGAAGATGTAGTTGCTCACCTGAGTCATGACGAGCACGAAGATCGCGATCTTCACCGGCGTCTTGATGTCCTGCTTCGCGTAGAAGCCCGGCGCGAGAATCTTGATGAGGATGAGGCCGATCAGCCCGATCCCGTATGCCGACAGCGCGCGGCCGACCATCACGACCGAATGATTGTCGAACTTGCCGTAGTGAAAGAGCGTCGCGGTGAGCGGCTCGGCGAAGAAAAACAGCGCGATCGCGCTCGGCGCGGCCAGCAGGAACGTGATGCGCAGGCCCCAGTCGAGCAGCGCGGAGTATTCGTCGTGATTGGCGTCGACGTGCGCTTTCGAGAGGCTCGGCAGCAGGATCGTGCCGAGCGCCGCGCCGAGCAGCGCGGTCGGGAATTCCATCAGCCGGTCGGCGTAGTTGATCCACGACACCGCGCCCGCCCCGATGTTCGACGCGATATTCGTGTTGATGATGAGGCTCAGTTGCCCGACCGACACTGCGAACATCGCCGGGACCATTTTCAGCAGCACGCGCTTGACGCCGGGATGCGCGAGCGCGGCGCGGAAGTTCAGCCCGATGCGCGGCGTCATGTCGATCTTCTTCAGGCCGGGCAGTTGCACGAGCAATTGCAGCACGCCGCCGACGATCACCGCATACGCGAGCGCATAAACCGGAATCTTCAGATGCGGCGCGACGAACACCGCCGCGGCAATGAACGACACGTTCAGCAGCACGGGCGCGAACGCGGGCAGCGAGAACTGCTTGTACGTGTTGAGCACGCCCGAGGCGAGCGTCGTCATCGAAATGAGGACGATGTACGGGAACATGATGCGCGTCATCGAGACGGCGAGGCCGTACGCCGCGCCCTCGTGCGACAACCCCGACGCGACCGCGTACACGACCCAGCTCGCGCCCAGCATGCCGAAAAGCGACAGCACGACGAGGAACCAGGTGAGGACCGTCGACATCGCGTCGACGAGCGCCTTGGTCGGATCGTGGCCCTTGCTGCTCTTGAACTCGGCGAGGATCGGCACGAACGCCTGCGCGAACGCGCCTTCCGCGGAGAGACGCCGCAGCAGGTTGGGGATTCGGAACGCGACGTAGAACGCGTCGGTATAGATACTGGCGCCGAAGGCTCGGGCGATCAGCGTTTCGCGGATCAGGCCGGTCACGCGCGACAGCAGCGTGAAGCCGCTGACCGTCAGCAGGGCTCGGAATAGATTCATGGGGCGCTTATTATACGGGCCGCGAGCGGCGCGCCCACGAGACTCGGGGCAATGCTGGCGGCCAATGCCGCACGTTTGACCGATGACAAGGCAGCCGCCCCGCGCCGGCGCGATCCACGCCGCGCTTGTCATGTCTCATATTCCCTTGCTATAATCGCGGGTTTCGAAGCTCCAAAAATCGCTCCGATTTTGCGGCTTCGCGTCTTTTCCGGCCCCGGCCGGCGATGTTTTAGAGGTTCTCGGGCAATCGTTCCCGGGATTTCAGATCAAAGGCAGCGCGCTCGATCGCCCGCGTCAGGGCTTTCATGGCCTTCGCCGGCCCCGCGCGCTCCGGACAAGTAACAGCGAAACAGGAAAAGGGAAACCGTCATGGCAAATTCCGCACAAGCTCGCAAGCGCGCCCGTCAGGCCGCCAAAGCCAACTCGCACAACTCGGCGCTGCGCTCGAAGTTCCGCACGGCCATCAAGGCAGTTCGCAAGGCTATCGAAGCCGGCGATCAGGCCAAGGCCGCCGAAGTGTTCAAGACGTCGGTCAAGACGCTCGACATCATCGCGGACAAGAAGATCGTCCACAAGAACAAGGCAGCTCGTCACAAGAGCCGCCTGGCTGCAGCCATCAAGGGCCTGCAAGCCCCCGCTGCCCAGTAATTCCGGCTCGCTTCCGGCGGGCGCATTCCGGTTTCGCGAGTTTCGCGTTCGGGGCGTTCGCCGAAGCAGCTTCCTGTTTCCGCTGCGCAGTAACGAAAAAGCCCGCTTCGGCGGGCTTTTTTGCGTCTGTCGCTTTTCGTCTGTGGCTTTCGTCGCGCGGAGGTCAGGACTGAGGCTGCTGCGTCTGCGTGCCGTGATGCGGCGGCAATTCGCACGCCTCGGTCACGACCAGATCATTGTCTTTTGCGAAGTTCAGAACGAAGTCGAACGCCATCGGTTCGATGTCGCGCAGGCGGGAATCGACAATCACGACCTTGATGTCGCCGATCATCGTCGGACGCACGTAGATGGAATATTGCAGGCGGGCGTTGGGCCCTTTCGCCTTTGGGCCGAAGCCCGACATCACGCCGGCGAGACGCTCGGACCAGTCGCTCGGCCGAAATTTCCTCCCGCTCTTGGTGATGCCTTGAATGAAGTACTCGGTAGGGGATGATTCAGCCATGTAGCAATACCTTTTGACGGCCGGTGACGCGCACCGGAACGCACATGCCTGACGCAGGAACCGCAGGAGCCGGCTAGCGAAAAGCGCCGGGCGGTCTTGCGCGGGTCGATTCTGGCGGAATCGTCCGCGCCCGCGACAGGAAATGGCGGACTCGACAGCACTGGGCAATCCACCGCGAAATCGGAACGCGCAAAGTCACGCCGACCGGATTCTTGCGAACCCTTCGCCGCAGAAGCGCGTGAAACGGTGCTGAATGTTGCAGAACTGTTGAAACGAGCGAGCGTGATTATACCGCAGCGGCCTGTTTTCCGCAGCGCACACAGACATGGGATGCGTCCATCAGGGACAGCCCGAGGCCGTGAGACGGGCCTGCGCGCGCATCCTCGTCCTTTTGGCCAGCCTCGTCAAACATCGCAAAATCCTTTATGCTCAAAAGCGATACCCACTCCCGACGGCGGCGCCGTCCGGCCTCGACGCTCACGCGCGGCGGCCGGTTCGAAGCCGCCGCTTGCGTTTCATGACCGCCAAGAAAATTCGCCACTATCTTCAGTTCAAGGATTTTTCCCTCGACGACTATGAGTACGTGCTCGAACGCGCGCGCATCCTGAAGCGCAAGTTCAAGAACTACGAGACTTATCATCCGCTGCACGATCGCACGCTCGCGATGATCTTCGAGAAGAGCTCGACGCGCACGCGCCTTTCGTTCGAAGCGGGCATTTTCCAGCTCGGCGGCCATGCGGTGTTCATGAATACGCGTGATACGCAACTCGGCCGCGGCGAGCCGATCGAGGATTCGGCGCAGGTCATCTCGCGCATGGTCGACATCATCATGATCCGCACGTTCGGCCAGGACATCATCCGGCGCTTTGCGGAAAGCTCGCGCGTGCCGGTCATCAACGGGCTGACCAACGAATATCACCCGTGTCAGGTGCTCGCGGACATCTTCACGTTCTACGAGCATCGCGGTCCGATTTCCGGCAAGACCGTCGCGTGGGTCGGGGACGCGAACAACATGCTGTACACGTGGATCGAAGCGGCGCAGATTCTCGGCTTCAAACTGCGTCTTTCCACGCCGCTCGGCTACAAGCTCGATCCCGCGCTGGTTGCCGGGGAAAGCAAGCCGTTTTTTCAAGAATTCGACGATCCGAACGAAGCCTGCGCCGGCGCCGATCTCGTCACGACGGACGTCTGGACCAGCATGGGCTACGAAGCCGAGAACGAAGCGCGCATGAAGGCGTTCGCCGACTACTGCGTCGATGCCGAGATGATGGCGCGCGCCCATCCCGATGCGCTCTTCATGCACTGCCTGCCCGCGCATCGCGGCGAGGAAGTGAGCGCGGAAGTCATCGACGGTCCGCAAAGCGTCGTATGGGACGAGGCGGAGAACCGTCTGCACGTGCAGAAGGCGCTGATGGAGTATCTCCTGCTCGGCAAGCTGAATCACTGAGCGAATCTGCGCTGCCGATTCGCCGCGCATCCCAAATTTGCGGAGGCGCGGCTTTTTAATGTCAGAATAGTAGTTTTTCCGCGCACTTCATGCCCGTCGCGCGCCCGGCGGACGCGAAGCGGCGCACAACCGCCGCACCGGCTTTTCCGCACACGAGTTCACCATGAGCGATATCAAGAAAGTCGTGCTCGCCTATTCGGGCGGTCTCGACACCTCCGTCATCCTGAAATGGTTGCAGGACAACTACGACGCCGAAGTCGTGACCTTCACCGCCGACATCGGTCAGGGCGAGGAGCTGGAGCCCGCGCGCAAGAAGGCGCTCCAGCTCGGCATCAAGCAGGAAAACATCTTCATCGAAGACCTGCGTGAAGAGTTCGTCCGCGATTTCGTGTTCCCGATGTTCCGCGCGAACACCATCTACGAAGGCGAGTATCTGCTCGGCACGTCGATCGCGCGTCCGCTGATCGCGAAGCGTCAGATCGAGATCGCGCGCGCGACCGGCGCGCAGGCCGTCTCGCACGGCGCGACCGGCAAGGGCAACGATCAGGTGCGCTTCGAGCTCGGTTACTACTCGCTCGAACCCGGCATCAAGGTGATCGCGCCGTGGCGCGAATGGGACCTGCTCTCGCGCGAAAAGCTGCTCGCGTATGCGGAAAAGGCCGGCATTCCGATCGAAATGAAGCACAAGCAAGGCGGCGCGCCCTACTCGATGGACGCGAACCTGCTGCACATCTCGTTCGAAGGCCGCCATCTGGAAGACCCGAAGGCCGAGGCCGAAGCCGAAATGTGGCGCTGGACCGTGTCGCCGGAAGAGGCGCCGGATCAGGCGGAATATGTCGATATCGAATTCGAGAAGGGCGATCCGGTCGCGCTGAACGGCAAGCGCCTGTCGCCCGCCGAGATGCTGACCGAGCTGAACCGTCTCGGCGGCAAGCATGGCATCGGCCGTCTGGATCTGGTCGAGAACCGTTACGTCGGCATGAAGTCGCGCGGCTGCTATGAAACGCCGGGCGGCACGATCATGCTGAAGGCGCATCGGGGTATCGAGTCGATCACCCTCGACCGCGAAGTGGCGCACCTCAAGGACGATCTGATGCCGCGTTACGCATCGCTGATCTACAACGGCTACTGGTGGAGCCCGGAGCGCCGCGCGCTGCAGGTGCTGATCGACCACACGCAGGAGAAGGTCAACGGCTGGGTGCGCGTGAAGCTCTACAAGGGCAGCGTGTCGGTCGTCGCGCGCGATTCGAAGGAAACGCTGTTCGACAAGACCATCGCGACGTTCGATGACGACGGCGGCGCCTACAACCAGGCCGATGCCGGCGGCTTCATCAAGCTGAACGCACTGCGCATGCGTATCGCGGAGAACGCGCGCCGTCAGCGCGGGGACTGATCTTTCGTTGGAATCAGGCTCGAGAAAAAACCCGCCGCGGCGGGTTTTTTCGTTTTCAGACGCGCACCGGCTCCATCTCCAGTTCGACATTGAAACGTGCTAGCACGTCGCGCCTGATGGCTTCGGCGAGTTCGAGCACCTGCGCGCCCGTCGCGCCGCCGCGATTCACGAGCACGAGCGCCTGACGATCGTGCACCGCCGCGCCGCCGATGCCGCGCCCTTTCCATCCGCACTGGTCGATCAGCCAGCCCGCCGCGAGCTTCACTTGCCCGTCGGCTTGCGGGTACGAAACGACGCCCGGTTCGCGCTGCTTGAGCGCCTCGAACGCCTGCGCACTCACGACCGGATTCTTGAAGAAGCTGCCCGCGTTGCCGAGCGCGGTCCAGTCGGGCAGCTTGGCGCGGCGCACGGCGACGACCGCATCGAAAATGGCTTGCGCATCCGGCGTCGCCGCGCCGTCGAGCGCGCGGGCGACGTCGGCGTAATCCGCGCGCGGCGTCCACGCTTTCGGCAGCCGGAACGTGACCGACGTAATCATGAAGCGCCCGCGCCCTGCCCGCTTGAAGAAGCTGTCGCGATAACCGAAGGCGCACGCGGCGCGATCGAATTCCGCGCGTGCGCCGGTCGCGAGTTCTACCGCCGTCAGCCGCTCGAAGCGCTCGCCCATTTCCAGCCCGTACGCGCCGATGTTCTGAATCGGCGCCGCGCCGACCGTGCCGGGAATCAGCGCGAGGTTTTCGAGCCCCGGCATGCCCTGCGCGAGCGTCCACGCGACGAAATCGTGCCAGTTCTCGCCCGCGCCGGCTTCGACGAGCCACGCATCGTCGTCTTCGCCGATCACGCGTTTGCCGCGAATGCCGACGATCAGCGCGACGCCGTCGAAATCGCGCGTCAGCACGATATTGCTGCCGCCGCCGAGCACGAGTTGCGGCATGTTGGCGATGCGCGCATCGGTGGCGAGCGCGGCGGCCGCATCGACGGAATCGATACGCATCGCGTGACGCGCGCGCGCGTCGAAGCCGAACGTGTTGTGGGCGAGCAGAGAGAAATCGGAGAGGAGCTGGAGCGACATGAACGAAGCGCGTCGGTAGAATGACGACAGGTCCGTGATTATAGCGATTGCGCGAGCCACGCCTGCCCGGCGCGCTCGTCGCCTCAATGAAGGAGAAAGACAGATGCCATCGTTTGACGTCGTCAGCGAAGCAAACATGATCGAAGTGAAGAACGCGATCGAGCAATCGAACAAGGAAATCTCGACGCGCTTCGACTTCAAGGGTTCGGATTCACGCGTCGAGCAGAAGGAGCGCGAACTCACGCTCTACGCCGACGACGACTTCAAGCTCGGCCAGGTGAAGGACGTTCTGCTGAACAAGATGGCCAAGCGCGGCGTCGACGTGCGTTTCCTCGACTACGGCAAGCAGGAGAAAATCGGCGGCGACAAATTGAAGCAAGTCGTCACGGTGAAAAAAGGCGTCTCGGGCGATCTGGCGAAGAAGATCGTCAAGATCGTGAAGGACAGCAAGATCAAGGTTCAGGCGAGCATTCAGGGCGACGCTGTGCGCGTGCAAGGCGCGAAGCGTGACGACCTGCAAAGCGCCATCGCGCTGCTCAAGAAGGAAGTCACGGACACGCCGCTCGACTTCAACAACTTCCGCGACTGATTCCTGATTGTTTCAGAAACGAAAAAGCCGTTCCGGTTCGCGCCGGAACGGCTTTTTGCATTATTCGGCGACCTTCTTTTTCTCGCCGATGCGACTTTCCTTGCCGGCCAGCAGCTTCGAAATATTCGCGCGATGCCGCCAGATGAGCAGCAGGCTCATCGCCAGCACGGCGAGCGAGATGCGGCTCGGCCCGAACAGAAACACCTGAAAGAACGGTGCGAACACGGCCGCGACGAGCGCCGCGAGCGACGAATAGCGGAAGAAGAACGCGATGATGAGCCACGTGAGCAGCGTCGCGATACCGAGCGCCGGATGAATCGCGAGCAGCACGCCCGCCGCCGTCGCGACGCCCTTGCCGCCCTGGAACTTGAAGAAAACCGGGTACAGATGCCCGAGGAACACGGCGATGGCCGCGAGCGCCGTCGCCGTGTTGATGCCCGTTTGATCCCAGCCGAAGCTCGCGCCGAAGTGCGCGACGATCCACACGGGCAGCCAGCCCTTGAACGCATCGCCGATCAGCGTCAGGATCGCAGCCTTCTTGTTGCCGGTGCGCAGCACGTTCGTCGCGCCGGGATTGCCCGAGCCGTACGAGCGCGGATCGGCCAGTCCCATCGCGTGACTCACGACGACGGCAAACGAAATCGATCCGATCAGATAGGACGCGACGGCGACGAGCAGAAAAATCATGGTGTCTTTTCGGTTATGGCGAGAGCGGAACGCATTCTAATCGACGCTCGCGCACTGCACGGGTTTCGCGCCCAGCAACTCGGTCAGCACGCTCGGATCGATGCTCACGAGATACCCTCGCCGCCCGCCGTTCAGATAGATGCGATCGAGTTCGAGAATGCTCGATTCGACGTACACCGGCATCGCTTTTTTCGTGCCGAACGGCGACGTGCCGCCCACGAGAAACCCCGAATGCCGGTTCGCCACTTCGGGCTTGCAGGGTTCGACGCGCTTCGCGCCAATCTGACGCGCGAGATTCTTCGTGGATACCGTGCGATCGCCGTGCATGAGGACGATCAGCGGCTTCGCGTGCTCGTCTTCCATGACGAGCGTCTTGACGACGATATGTTCGTCCACGCCGAGCTGACGCGCGGATTCCTCCGTGCCGCCGTGCTCGACGTAATCGTAAGGATGCTCGCCGAATTCAACCTTGTGACGACGCAGGAATTGCGTCGCGGGCGTTTCGGACACGTGTTTTGCTTTCGACATGCCACGCATTGTAGCGGCGCGCCGTGGCGCTCACCATCGGCCATTCGGCCGAGTATGCAGCGCAACGCGGCCGTGGCACGATCGTTCGCAGATGACGCTATCCGCGCGGATGATGCTCCCGATGCAGCTTCTGCAGCCGCTCGCGCGCGACGTGCGTGTAGATCTGCGTCGTGGAAATGTCCGAGTGGCCGAGCAGCAATTGCACGACGCGCAGGTCCGCGCCGTGATTGAGCAGATGCGTCGCGAACGCGTGCCGCAGCGTGTGCGGCGAGAGCGGCGCGTGCACGCCGCCGTTCAGCGCATGACGCTTGATGATGTTCCAGAACTGCTGGCGCGTCATGCCTTCGCCGCGCGCGGTGACGAAGAGCGCATCGGCGGAGCGCGCGCCGAGCAGCACCTGACGCGCATCGCGCAGATAGCGTTCGAGCCAGTCGTGCGCCGTTTCGCCGAACGGAATCAGGCGTTCTTTCGAGCCTTTGCCCATCACGCGCACGACGCCTTCGTTCAGGCCGACTTCGACCGTCTTCAGCGTGACGAGCTCGGTCACGCGCAGGCCGCTCGCGTACATCAGTTCGAGCATCGTGCGGTCGCGCAAGCCGAGCGGCGTCTCGATGTCGGGTGCGCCGAGCAGCGCTTCGACTTGCGACTCGTTGAGCGTCGACGGAAAGCGCGGCGGCTGCTTGGCCGAGCGCAGCTTGAGCGTCGGATCGGCGGACACGCGATGCTCGCGCAACGCCCACGCGTAATAGCGCCGAAAGACCGACAGACGCCGGTTCGCGGACGTCGCCTTGTCGCCGCGGCGCGCGGCCATGTAGCCGTTCATGTCGGCTTCGACGGCGGCATCGATCGACGCGCCGCGCGTCTTGCCGAGCCATTCCGCGAAGAGTTTGAGGTCGCGCCGGTACGCTTCGAGCGAGTTCTTGGCGAGGCCGTGTTCGAGCCAGAGCGCATCGCAAAAGAGATCGATCGCGTCCTGACTCGCGACGAGTCCCGGTGCTTGTATTGCTTCAGTCGTTGCGCTCGTCATGCGATCGATACACCTTCATGCGCCAGCAGCCAGCGCTTCACATTGCGATAAAAACCTTCGCCGGGATGATGCGCGAAACCGCCGATCCCGCCCGAGGCCACTACCCGGTGGCACGGTATCACGATCGGCAGCGGATTGGAGCCGCACGCCTGCCCGACCGCGCGCGGCACGCTGCCGATCTCGCGCGCGAGCTGGCCATAGGTCCAGACTTGGCCCGCCGCGATGCCCGAGATGCCGCGCCATACGCGCTGCTGAAACGCGGTGCCGCGAAGCGCGAGCGGCAGGTCGAAGCGCATCGAAGGCGTCTGAAAATACGCGCGGATCTGCGCGGCGGCTTCCTTGGCGAGCGGCGTTTCAGGCTCAATGCTGCCGACATCGTCCGGCAGATAGACGATCTCGCGCACGCATTGCGCATCGGCGCGAATGCCGACCTTGCCGAACGGCGCGTCGATCACGGCATCGAATGCCTTCACGTTCTTGTCCCTTGATCGAGCGCCCACAGCACATGCTCGCGCACCAACGCCGAGGAATCGTCCGCACGCGCGCGCAATGCATCGACGATCGCTTCGCGTTCTTCCGCATCGAGCGACGGATCGCGCAACGCATTGCCCATCGCGACCGCGATATTGCGCAGCCAGCGCTCATGCCCAATGCGCCGGATCGCGCTGCCCTGCATGCGCGTGTCGAAATCCGCCGCGCTCCATGCGAACAGCTCGACGAGCGTCGCGCGATCGAGTCCGTGGCGCACGTCGAAATCCGCGACCGGCGCGGCCTGCGCGAACTTGTTCCACGGACAGACGAGCTGACAATCGTCGCATCCATACACGCGATTGCCGATCAGCGGACGCATCTCCTCGGGAATGCTGCCGTGCAGTTCGATCGTCAGATACGAGATGCAGCGCCGCGCGTCGACTCGATACGGCGCCACGATCGCGCCCGTCGGACACGCGCCGATGCAGCGCGTGCACTGCCCGCAATGCGCGCCTTCGTGCTCGGGATGCGGATCGACGGGCAACGGGATATCGACGAAAATTTCGCCGAGAAAGAACAGCGATCCGGCGTCGCGATCGAGCAGCAACGTATGCTTGCCGCGCCAGCCGGCGCCCGCTTTCTGCGCGAGCGCGACTTCGAGCACCGGCGCTGAATCCGTGAACGCGCGATGCCCGAACGGCCCGATCTCGCGCTCGATGCGCTCCGCCAGCTGCTGCAGGCGATTGCGCATGACCTTGTGATAATCGCGCCCGCGTGCGTAGATGGAGACCATCGCCTGCGACGGCTTCGCGAGCCGCGACCATTCGATCGCGCGCCAGTCGTTCTTCTGACCGTCGGCTGTCGCGACACTTTCATCGCGCTTTTTAGCGAGCGTTTCCGCAGGAAGATAGGCCATGCGCGCGGTGATGACACGTCGCGTGCCGGCCACAAGCTCGGCCGGTCTTGCGCGTTTCATCCCATGTTTGGCCATATAATCCATTTCGCCGTGATAGCCTGCTTCGAGCCAATCAGTCAGGCCCTTCTCGGCATCCGTCAGGTCGATATCGCTGATGCCGACCGCACCGAACCCCAACTCGCGCCCCCATGTCTTGATGCGCTGCGCGAGTTCTGCCAGCGCGTTTTCATCGAGATCGAAGACGCGAGACTCTGAATCGGATTCAGCGGCGGCGTCGCTGGACGCTGTCGTGATTTCAACGGAATGTTCCGGCAATCGGTTCATCACGACATTTTACGAGCAATGCCCGAAAGCCCCGCACGAACGACGCAAGACTTATCCGCCGCGCTTCTCGAACGCCGCTTCGACCTGCGCGACGAAGCCGCGACGCTCGCTTTCGGAGAACGCTTCGCGCGCGCCATCGACGCTACGCGTCTGTCCATATCGCACGCTTCGTCTGAACGTTTTCACGGTCTGCAAGTCCAGTTGATCGGTGATCTCGGCGCGGGCAAGACCACGCTCGTGCGCGCGACCTTGCGCGCGCTCGGCCACGTCGGCCGCGTGAAGAGCCCGACTTACACGCTCGTCGAGCCGTATTCGCTCGTCACCAAAAGCGGTCCGCTCGACGTTTATCACTTCGATCTCTATCGCTTCGCCGATCCGGCCGAATGGGCCGATGCCGGCTTTCGCGAATATTTCGATGCGGGCGCGGTGTGCCTCGTCGAATGGCCGCAACAGGCGGGTGGCCTGCTCGGCGTGCCGGATCTCGTGTTTGCGCTGTCTCTGCCGGACGAAGGAACGTCGAACGATGAAGGCCGCGTGCTGACCGCGCGGGCATTTAGCGAAACAGGAAAGTCATGTCTCGAAAGATGTTGATCAAGCCATTTCATTCGATCGAATCGGCTGCCCAAGCGCCGCACAACTGGCGTCGCCGTCAGGTGTTGCGCGCAGGCGCTTCGACGCTCGTGCTCGCGCTCGTCGGACCGAAGCTCGCGCATGCGAGCAGCGTGCTCGGCGTGCGCGTGTGGCCCGCGCGCGACTACACCCGCGTGACGATCGAATCGGACCAGCCGCTTCAGAACGCCAATCAGCTATTGCAGGGGCCGGACCGGCTCGTGGTCGATCTCTCCGGCATCGATCTCGATCAGGCGCTGCGCGATCTCGTCTCGAAGATCACGCCGAACGATCCGCAGATTCAGGCGGTGCGCATCGGGCAATATCAGCCGCATGTCGTGCGCATGGTGTTCGATCTGAAAGGATCGGTGAAGCCGCAGGTGTTCACGCTCGGGCCGATCGGCAGCTACAAATACCGGCTCGTGTTCGATCTGTATCCGGCCGTCGCACCCGATCCGCTGATGGAACTGCTCGCGCAGACCGAGCGCAAGCAGGAAGCGCTCGACCGCGCCAATCCGAATCCGTCCGCGCCGCCGCCCGCGACGCTTTCCGGGCCGGCGACCGCGCAGAAACCGACGACGCCCGATTCCACCGACGAGTTCTTCCAAAAGTACGCGCAGAACGAAACGCCCGCCGAAACGCCGCCGAAACCGGCGGTCAAGCCGCGCGTGCCGGCGCCGCCGCCCGTCATCGCGAAGAAGGACGACGACAACGACGCCTACGCGTTCTCCACGCCCAAGCAAGGCGCCGGCACGACGCGGCTGCTCACCGTCGCGATCGATCCCGGTCACGGCGGCGAAGATCCGGGCGCGATCGGCGGCCAGGGCACCTACGAGAAGCACATCGCGCTCGACATCGCGAAGAAGCTGCGCGCGAAGATCGACGCCCAGCCCAACATGCGCGCGATGATGACCCGCGACGCCGACTTCTTCGTGCCGCTCAACGTGCGCGTGCAAAAGGCGCAGCGCGTCTCCGCCGATCTTTTCGTGTCGATTCACGCCGATGCCTTCACGTCGCCCGAAGCGCGTGGATCGTCGGTGTTCGCGCTGTCGGAGCATGGCGCGTCGAGCGCGGCTGCGCGCTGGATGGCGAACAAGGAAAACTCGTCGGATCAGGTCGGCGGCATCAACGTGAAGTCGCAGGACGCGAGCGTGAACCGCGCGCTCTTCGACATGTCGACGACCGCGCAGATCCGCGATTCGATGCGCTACGGCAGCTTCGTGCTGAACGAAATCGGCGGCATCAACAAGCTGCACAAAGGTTCGGTCGAACAGGCGGGTTTCGCCGTGCTGAAGGCGCCGGACATTCCGTCGATTCTCGTGGAGACCGCGTTCATCAGCAATCCGGACGAGGAAACGCGCCTGAACGACGACGCCTATCGTGACAAGATGGCCAACGCGATCATGAAGGGCATCAAGCGCTATTTCGCGGCGAATCCGCCGCTCGCGAAGAGCCGCATGACGTAAAAATCCGGCCGGGTTTCGTTCAGCGCGCCGGCAGAATGCGCTGAACGAGCCGCGCGCCGAATACGTTCACCACGAGTCCCGCCATCACGAGCGCCGCGCCCGCCACCTGCGCCGAATTCAAACTCTCGCCGAGAAACAGCGCCGCCGACGCCAGCCCTATCACCGGGACGAGCAGCGAGAACGGCGCGACGCTTCCCGCCGGATAGCGCGCGAGCAACTTTCCCCACAAGCTATAGCCGACGATCGTCGCGATGAACGAAAGATAGAGAATCGCGAAGATCGAGATGAGCGGAATCGTCGCGAGACTGGATTCGATGCGCGCCGGGCCTTCGAAGATGAGCGAGAGCGCGAGGAACGGCAGCGGCGGAATCAGGCTGCCCCACACCACGAGCGAGAGCAGATCGACCTTGCCCATACGCTTCGTCACGATATTGCCGAGCGCCCACATCGCGGCGGCGGCGAGCGTGAAGAGAAAGCCGGTGAGGGTCATCGCGTGACCGCCGCGCATGCCGATGAGCGCAAGCCCCGCCGCCGCGATCAGCAGGCCGGCGACGTTCGCCGCGCGGATGCGCTCGCCGAGGAACATCGACGCGAAGATGAGCGTGAAGAATGCTTGCGCCTGCAGCACGAGCGACGCGAGACCGGCGGGCATGCCCACGTACATGCCGTAGAAAAGCAGCGCGAACTGCCCGAGAGAAATGGTGAGGCCGTAGGCAAAGAGCCAGCGCAGCGGTATCTGCGGGCGCTTGACGAAGATCGCGGGCACGGCGGCGAGCGCGAAGCGCAGCGCGCCGAGCAGCATCGGCGGAACACCGTGCAGTCCCAGCTTGATGACGACGAAATTCACGCCCCACGCGAGAATGACCACCGATGCGATCAGCAAATCCTTTGGCGACATCGCCCTCTTCCTTGTGTCATGTGCGTCGTTGGCGAGCCGTAAAGTGTAGCCGAGGGCGCGGCGGCAGGCTTGTCAAATCCTGCGCGGCATGACGATGCACGCAAAAAGCGCCCGCGCCTCGTGAAAGGCGCGAGCGCTTTGGCTGCGGCGATGCGAAGCGGCGCTTACTTCGTCTGGCCGGATTCCGTGCCCGCATCGTTGCCGGTTTCGACGGCCGGCGTCTTCTTGGTCGCCGTCGATTTCGTCGTGTGCTTGTGCGTCTTGTGCTTCTTCGGCGTGGTCGCGGCCGAATTATCGGTGGTGGCGCCGGCGGTGTCGTTGCCCATCGCCGCAGACGAATTGCCCGACGAGGTCTGCGCGAACGCGCCCGTTGCGGCGGTGGCGGTGAAAAGGCCAGCGGTGATGGCGATCAAAAGCTTGTTCTTGCTCATTTCGACTCCCTATCCAAATTGTCACGTTGCGAAAGTTGCGCGAAGCCGCGTGCCTGGAACCCACGCGGCACCAAAAAAACGAAAGTCTCGGCGGCAACGCCTGCGCCGCGCGGCATCGGCCGGTAGAATCGGCTGATCCACGCGCCATTCCGGCGCGCGATCTTCCTTCCGGAACCGGCCATGCCTTCGACGATCCGCGCATTGCTGAAGCCACACCAACATGACGTCGGCGGCCTCATGGTGCGGCGCGTGCTGCCCGCCCTCGCGGCGCGCACCGTCGGACCCTTCATCTTTTTCGACCATATCGGTCCCGCAACGCTCGTGCCCGGAAACGGCCTCGACGTGCGTCCGCATCCGCATATCGGGCTCGCGACGGTCACGTATCTGTTCGACGGCGCGATCATGCATCGCGATAGCGTCGGCTCCGTGCAGAAGATCGTTCCCGGCGACGTCAACTGGATGACCGCGGGCCGCGGCATCGTCCATTCCGAGCGCACGCCCGACGAGGAACGCGCATCCGGCCAGACGATGCACGGCATCCAGACGTGGGTCGCGATGCCCGCCGCGAGCGAGGACATCGAGCCGGCATTCGAGCATCACGCAGCGGCGGCGTTGCCGCAGATCGAGCGCGACGGCGTCACGCTGCGCATCATCGCGGGCACGGCGTTCGGCGCGAAAGCGCCCACGCGCACGTTTTCGCCGACGCTTTATGTCGCCGCGCAGTTCACGCCCGGCAGCGCGATCACGCTCGATACGGAGCACGAGGAGCGCGGCGTGTATCTCGTGAGCGGCGATTTGTCGATCGACGGCGAACCGCTGCCCGAACAGCAGATGGCCGTGCTCGCGCCCGGCGCCGACGGGAAGCTGACGAGCGCGAACGGCGCGGTCACGATGCTGCTCGGCGGCGCGCCGCTCGACGGCCCGCGCTTCATCGAATGGAATTTCGTGTCGAGTTCGCGCGAGAAGATCGACGCGGCCAAGATCGCCTGGAGCGAGCAGCGCATGGGCCACGTGCCCGGCGAGACCGAGTTCATTCCGCTGCCGCCGCAGCGCCGCGAGAATCGCGCGCCCGAAGCCTGACGCGCTTGAGAACCGGCTGTGTCGTCCCCACGTAATCGGGATCGACCGAAAGCATTAGGAGAAAACGCATGGATACGACCCTCGCCACATTCGAGAAAGATGTCATCAACGCGTCGATGCTCGCGCCCGTGCTCGTCGATTTCTGGGCGCCCTGGTGCGGCCCGTGCAAGACGCTCGGCCCGATGCTCGAGAAGCTCGAAGTCGAAGCGGCGGGCGCCTGGAATCTCGTCAAGGTGAACGTCGACGAGAATCAGGAACTCGCCGCGCATTTCCAGGTGCGCAGCATTCCGCACGTCATTGCGTTCGCGGAAGGACGGCCGGTCGATCAGTTCATCGGCGTGCTGCCGGAAGGCCAGTTGCGCGAGTTCATCGACCGTCTCGTGCCCGCCGGCGCCGATGCCGAGCGCCGCGCCGCGCAGAGCGCGTGGGCCGCGGGCGATCGCCAGCTCGCGATCGACACCATCAAGGCCGCGCTCGCGCTCGATCCCGGTTACGAGGACGCGCGTCTCGATCTGATCGAATGGCTGATCGCGGAACGCCGCATCGACGAAGCGAAGGAAGAGGACAAGCTGTTGTCGCCGAAGACGACGCAAGGCATCGACGCGCGCTACAACGCGTTGAAGACCGAGCTCGACGCCGCCGATGCAGCCGCCGATCTGCCGCCCGCCGACGCGCTCATCGACGCCGTGAACGCGAATCCCGACGATCTCGATGCGCGCTTCGCCCTGGCCAATCGGCTGATCGCGGGCCGCGATTACGCTGGCGCGCTCGAACATCTGCTTGCGATCGTCGTGCGCGACCGCGCGTTCATGGACGACGTCGGCCGCAAGACGATGCTGTCGGTGTTCGAACTCGCCGCGAATCAGCCGGATCTCGTTTCGCAGTGGCGGCGCAAGTTAAGCGCGGCGATCAACTGATCGTCGATCGATCGCCGGCTTTGGATGAAAAAATGGCCAGCTATCGAAGCTGGCCATTTTCGTTTCAGGCGGCGCGCTTCGCCAATTCGCGCAAGACATGCGCGGCCGCCGCGAAGCCGAAGCTCGCCGTCACGCACACGCTCGAACCGAAGCCCGCGCAATTCAGCCCGACGGGCCCCGCGTAATTCGCGCCGGTTTCGAGATGTTCGGCGCCTTCGCTGATGTCGCACGCGGGCGCTTCGGGATAGATCAGCGGCTCGTCCGAATACACCGCGCTGACCTTGAATCGCGCCTTCGGTCCGCGCGGAAAACCGTGCAGCTTGCGCAACTGGCCGCGCACTTTCGAGAGCAGCGGATCCTGAATCGTGAGCGCGAGATCGTCGATACGAATGCGCGTCGGATCGAGCTGCCCGCCCGCGCCGCCGACCGTGATGAGCGCCTGCTTGCGCGCCACGCACCACGCGATGAGCGCCGTTTTCGTACGCACGCTGTCGATCGCGTCGATCACATAGTCGAAACCGCCGCCGAGCGTTTCATCGAAATTGCCCGGCTCCACGAAGTCTTCGATCTGCCGCACGTCGCACGCCGGATCGATCAGTTTGATGCGCTCGGCCATCGCCGTGACTTTCGCCTTGCCGTAGTTGCCGTCGAGCGCGTGAATCTGACGATTCGTATTGCTTTCGGCGACGTTATCGAGATCGATCAGCGTAAGCCGGCCGACAGCACTGCGCGCAAGCGCCTCGGCAACCCACGAACCCACGCCGCCGATGCCGATCACCGCGACATGCGCCCGCTCGAACGCGGCGAGCGCGGGCGCGCCGTAGAGGCGCGCGATGCCGCCGAAGCGCCGGTCGCGATCGGCGAGTTCGTGGACGCTGGGCGTCGCAGTGGTTTCGGATGAAGCGTTCATGTCGTGCGGATGGATGAAATCGGATGCATTGAAAGCAAACTAAAAGCTGCCGAAATGCACCGCACGTTGTGCGGCGTCAAGCAACGCTTACAGACGGCTATCGAGTTCGCGAACGTGGTAGTTCGATCATGCAAAATGCGGTCGAATTGCGTATTCTGCCTTATCGAAACCATGAACGTGATAGCCGCGACTGCCGCGCTCCCGGCACGCGGTGCGGGCATGGGTAATCAGGGCAAGATCGTTTCACCTTGGCTATACTGACGCGACTGTAGCGCTTGCATAAAAAATGACGACCCTCGCAGACCTTCGCAAAAACTATTCGCGCGGCGCGCTCGATGTATCCGACGTCGACCCGAATCCGATAAGCCAGTTTCAAACCTGGTTCGCCCAGGCGCTCGATGCGAAGCTGCCCGAACCGAATGCGATGACGCTTGCGACCGTCGATGACCAGGGCCGTCCGTCCGCGCGCATCGTGCTCATCAAGGGCGTCGACGAACGCGGATTTGTTTTTTTTACCAATTACGATAGCCGCAAGGGCCGCGAACTCGCCGCGAATCCGGCCGCGAGCCTGCTGTTCCACTGGATCGAGCTCGAGCGTCAGGTGCGCATCGAGGGCCGCGTCGAAAAGACGAGCGATGAGGAGAGCGATGTGTATTACGCGTCGCGTCCGCTCGGCTCGCGCATCGGCGCGTGGGCATCGGATCAGAGTCAGCCGCTCGAAAGCCGCGAGGCGCTGGAAGCGCGCGAACGCGAGATGATCGCGAAGTACGGCGACGCGCCGCCGCGCCCGCCGCACTGGGGCGGATATCGTCTGGTGCCGGACACCGTCGAATTCTGGCAGGGACGCCCGTCGCGCCTGCACGACCGCATCGTGTACACGCGGGACGGCGCGGGCGGTCCGTGGCAAATCATGAGACTCGCGCCGTAAGTCAATAAAACGCGGGCATTGGCAGCAACCGAGATCGCAACGGCAACGAACATGAAGGCGCGAGCCTTCACCTTGATTTTCTTTAGCGCGGAGAAACAAGCATGTTCTGGGAGAAGAAGCTGACGCAGTGGGTTGAGGAAGTGCGCGCGCGGGCCAATTTGCCCGCGCGTCTCGTGCTGTGGGATGGCCAGCAGCACGATTTCGGCCAGTTCGCCGCGCCTCAGGTGACGTTGCACGTAAAGAGCGCGACCGCGCTGCCCTATCTGCTCGAACCGAGTCTCGACAATCTCGGCGAAGCCTACGTGAAGGGCAAGATCGACATCGAAGGCAAGCTGTCCGACATCATCAACATCGGCTACTCGCTCGCGAAAAGCACGGTGACGAGCGCGAGCAAGCTCGCCCGCGTGCGACGCTACTTCAATCATTCGAAGACGTCGGACAAGAAAGCCATTCAGTACCACTACGATGTGTCGAACGAGTTTTATCAGCTCTGGCTCGACAAGAACATGGTGTATTCCTGCGCCTACTTCGAGAATGGCGACGAAGACATCGACACCGCGCAGTTGAAGAAGATCGACCACATTCTCACGAAGATCCAGTTGCAGCCGGGCCAGCGCCTGCTCGATATCGGCTGCGGCTGGGGCGCGCTCGTGATCCGCGCGGCGCAGAAGTTCGGCGCGAATTGCGTCGGCGTCACGCTTTCGGAGAATCAGTTCAAGCTCGCGACCGAGCGCGTGAAAGCCGCGGGCCTCGCCGACCGGATCGAAATTCGCCTTCAAGACTATCGCGATATTCCGGGGCAGTTCGACCGCATCACGAGCGTCGGGATGTTCGAGCACGTCGGACGCAAGAATCTGCCGGAATACTTCTCGAGGATTCGCGATCTGCTTGTCGATGACGGCGTCGCGATGAACCACGGCATCACGTCTTCCGATGCCGACAGCGGCGAGACATCGCTCGGCGGCGGCGAGTTCATCGACAAGTATGTGTTTCCGGACGGCGAACTACCGCACATCAGCCTCGCGCTAGAATGCATGCAGCGCGGCGGGCTGGAGGCGATCGACGTCGAAAGCCTGCGGCGACATTACGCGCGCACGCTCGACATCTGGGCCGAGCGGTTCGAGGCCAACGCGGAGCAAGCGAAGAAGCTCGTCGACGATGAGCATTTCCGCATCTGGCGCGTGTATCTCGCGGGCTGCGCGTATGCGTTCGAGAACGACGACGTGTCGATCTATCAGGTGATCTGCCGCAAGGCGGGACGCAGCGCGACGACGCTGCCGTGGTCGCGGCGGTATATCTATGAGAAGGCGCTCTGAGACAGGTGCTGATGATTCAAGCAGGCGCAGCGCTTGCCGGTGCCGCGCCTGTTTTTTCGACTATCCGGGCAAGAATTCGCCGTCCATGATCTGCTCGACCGACCAGGGACAGCGTTCCGGAAAATCTTCCAGACCGGTTTCGTTCGAGGCTGCCACGACCGCTTTTTCCCATACGAACGCGAACCACTCCGAATCGCTGAACTTGCCTTTCAAGCTGGGCGCTTCATCGAGCACCAGGGCCACGTCCTTGCGTTGCACTGCGATCGTGCGCCTCCAGCTATTGCGACGCCGCCCTGGCTGATACTGCCATTCGAGCAAATGGGCTAACAACACAGTGAGACGACTCACCAGTTCTCGCTGTTCACTCTTACCCACGTCCTCGATCTCCTCCGCGATATGCTCGATGTCCAGAGCCGAGAGCTGCCCCGAGCGCAGCAATGCCGCTTGCTCTTTCGCCCAGAGCACGACGTCCTGTTCGTAGCGCGTTCCCATCTCATACTCCTGTCTCATCCCGGATTCCCTGCCCGGACACTCGGATATTCTATCCACTACACTGCGACTTCTTTCGCGCATCGTCGCTCAAGTCGCATCGATTTTTCTGAATTTCGGCTTGCCACTCATGAACACTCACAACCGTGTGAACAACGATGCCGAACCTCGAAAGCACGAAGTCACCATCGCGACGGATCAAGCGTTGGATCTTTTCGGCGAGTCCGCGCCAGCTTCTATCGAACCAGCCAAACCGCCGAGACAACCCAAACCGCGCGGCGTCCTTCCCGCGCCCTTGCAACCCGAGCTCGCAGCCCTCGCGAAGCGTCTTCCGGACGCGATCCATCTCGGCACATCGACGTGGTCGTTTCCCGGCTGGCGCGGCATCGTTTATGGCGATGACTACTCGAACACCAAACTCTCCCGCGACGGCCTCACCGCTTATGGCGCGCATCCGCTCCTGAAGAGCGTCTCCATCGACCGGTCGTTTTACGCGCCGCTGTCGCTCGCCGATTACGCGCGTCACGCCTCGCAAGTGCCCGCGCATTTCCGCTTCATCGTGAAAGCGCCCGCATCCGTCACCGATGCCTTCATCCGCGGCGAGCGCGGCACGCCGGGCGCGGAAAATCCCGCGTTCCTGAATGCGCAGATCGCCATCGACGAGTTCGTGACGCCGTGCATCGGCGGTCTCGGCGAAAAAGCGGGCGCGCTCGTGTTCCAGTTCTCGCCGCTGCCCGACGCGATGATCGTCGAGCCGGCGCGCTTCATCGAGCGGCTGTCGGCGTTTCTGCAAACGCTGCCGCCGCTCGAAGGCGACGCGTGCTACGCCGTCGAGATCCGCGACGCCGCGATGCTCACGCCGCGCTTTATCCGCGCATTGCGTGACGCGAACGTGCGGTATTGCATCGGCGTTCATGCGCGCATGCCGGACGTGCGCCGTCAGGCGAAAGCGCTCGCGCTGCTCGATGAAGAAAAAATGGGACCGCTCATCGTGCGCTGGAGTCTGCACAGCGGCTTCAAATACGAGCAGGCGAAAGCGAAGTACGAGCCGTTCGACAAGATCGTCGACGAAGACCTCGACACGCGCCAAGCGCTCGCCGAACTGGCCGCGCGATATGCGATCGCGGGCCAGCCGGTCGTGATCGCGGCGAACAACAAGGCGGAAGGCTCCGCGCCGCTGACCTGCTTCGAACTCGCGCGCGGCATCGCGCAGGAATGCGAACGCGCGCGGATCGACTAGCGGCTAGACGCGCATCACGCCTTCAGGCGATGCACGAACTTCTTGCGAAACTTCGCGACCTTCGGCCCGACGACCGCCGCGCAATATCCCTGATTCGGATGCTGCGCGAAGTAGTTTTGGTGATACGCCTCGGCCGGATAGTAATCGTCGTCGAGCGGCACGACTTGCGTGACGATGGTCTTGTCGTACACGTCCTCGCGACCGAGTTCCTCGATGACTTCGAGCGCCGTCTTGCGCTGTTCGTCCGAATGCGTGAAAACGGCCGAGCGATACTGCGTGCCCACATCGTTGCCTTGTCGGTTGAGCTGCGTCGGATCGTGCGTCGCGAAGAAGATCTCGAGCACTTCGCGATACGTGATGACCGACGGATCGAACACGACCTTCACCACTTCCGCGTGACCGGTGTCGCCGCTGCAAACCTGCTCGTACGACGGATTCACCACCTTGCCGCCCGCATAGCCCGATTCGACCGACTCCACGCCCTGCACCGCGAGAAACACGGCTTCGGTGCACCAGAAACATCCGCCGCCGAGTGTCGCGGTCTCAAGTCCGGGTTGAGTCATAAGGCAAGCTCCTCATCAAGTGCATGCGGCCACGCCGCGGATCATGCATATGGATGCGTCCGTCCGGTTATTCAATCGCCCGGGCGCGATGAATCGAGCTTACTGGGTTTGCGCACGCCGCGCAGAAAGCCCTCGTGCGGCAGAGAACTTGCTGCCGCAGTACGGTCATTCGACGGCCGGCGGCAGCCGATTCCGATAGAATCGACACAAATCTCCAGCTTTTACATGGCTTCTGAAAAGGTTCTTCCGACTGAAGCGCGACGCGCGGCCGGCTCGGTAGCACACGACACACTCGACCGCCCATTTGCCTGCCGATCTGCCGAATGACACGCGCCAAAACCCCGAATTTCGATCCGACCGCGTTTCGCGCCGCGCTCGGCCAGTTTGCGACCGGCGTCACGGTCATCACGACGCGCACCGAATCCGGCCAGTTGATCGGCATCACCGCGAGTTCGTTCAACTCGGTGTCGCTGAATCCGCCGCTCGTGCTGTGGAGTCTCGCGACGAAATCGGCGTCGATGCCGGTGTTCCGCGCCAATAGCCACTACGTGGTGAATGTGCTCGCGGCGTCGCAGATCGACCTGTGCAAGCGCTTCGCGACCGTCAAGGGCGACCGCTTCGCGGGCGTCTCGCACGCCGCCGGCGATACCGGCATGCCGGTGCTCGACGGCGCGCTCGCGTGGTTCGAATGCCACAATCGCAGCCGCTACGACGAAGGCGATCACGTGATCTTCGTCGGCGAAGTGGAGCGATGCGGCGTGCGCGAAGACGCAAGCGACGTCGCGCCGCTCGTCTTCCAGGCGGGCGCTTTTCACACGCTCGGACCGCTCGAATAACTTACGCCGTGTGGCCGCGCCCCGGCTGCTCGATCAGCGCGACCGGCACGCCCGCGTCGTCCTTCATCGTCTGCAACACGATGTTCGAGCGAATGTCGATCACGCCAGGCGCCTTGTAGAGCTTCGAGAGAATGAAGTCGGAGTAGTGTTTGAGGTTATGCGCAAGCACGCGCAGCACGTAATGCGTGTCGCCCGTGACGACGAACGCGCCGACCACTTCGGGCCATTCGCGCACGGCCGCGGCGAACTTCTCGTGCCAATTTTCCTGGTCATTGCGCATCGAAACGTGGACGAACGCCTCCAGTTCGATGCCAAGCCGCTCGCGGTCGAGGCACGCGCGATAGCTCGCGATCACCCCTTCCTCTTCCAGCAGCCGCATTCGGCGCAGACACGCCGACGGCGAGAGCGAGATGCGCTCCGCCAGGTCCAGGTTACTGATCCGTCCATCTTCCTGCAGTACCGCCAGAATTCGGCAATCCGTTGCATCGAGCGTGAATCCGGTCATTTTTGAGTCCCCTAGCCCGTTTCATCGAATTATGTTCTAAGCGCGACAGTTTTGGGTGGTTATTTCGCAAGCACTTTTCGAGATGACACGACTATGATTTGACGCATCTCCACGCTTTCTGCTAGGGCGCGTCATGACGCTTCTGGACATTTCTCCACCGATCAATCCCGCCACGCCCGTCTGGCCGGGCGATACGCCGGTCGGCATCGAGCGCGTGTGGCGCATGGAGGCGGGCTCGCCCGTCAACGTCGCGCGGCTTACGCTTTCGCCGCACACCGGCTCACATGCCGATGCCCCGCTTCACTACGACGAACACGGCGCGCCGATCGGCGAAGTCGCGCTCGACACGTACATCGGTGCGTGCCGCGTCGTGCACTGCATCGGCGCGTCGCCGCTCGTGACGCCCGCGCACGTCGCCGCGCATCTCGCCGACTGTCCGCCGCGCGTTTTGTTGCGCACCTACACGAACGCGCCGCTCGACGCGTGGGACAGCGCGTTCGCCGCCGTCGCGCCCGAAACCATCGACTTGCTGGCAGAAAAAGGCGTGAAACTCATCGGCATCGATACGCCGTCGCTCGATCCGCAAGACTCGAAGACGATGGATGCCCACAAGCGCATCCGCGCGCACGGCATGGCGATTCTCGAAGGCCTCGTGCTCGATGCCGCCGCGCCCGGCGATTTTGAACTGATCGCCCTGCCGCTCAAATTCTCGACGCTCGACGCGAGTCCCGTTCGCGCCGTCCTGCGTCCGCTTTCTTGATGATCTTCAAATTTATGGACTTTTCGATGAAACATCGTGACGAAGCCGCGGCGCTCGACCGCGACGATCCGCTCGGCGCGCTGCGCGACCAGTTCGCGCTCGCCGACGGCGTGATCTATCTCGACGGCAACTCGCTCGGCGTGCCGCCCAAGGCCGCCGCCGCGCGCGCCGCCGATGTGATCGCCGCCGAATGGGGCGAAGGCCTGATCCGCAGCTGGAACACGGCCGGCTGGTTCGCGCTGCCCAAGCGCCTCGGCAACAAGCTGGCGCCGCTGATCGGCGCGGGCGAGGACGAAGTCGTCGTCACCGATACGATTTCGGCGAATCTTTTCAAGGTCCTGTCGGCCGCGCTCAAGCTCGCGAACGAGCGCGATCCGAAGCGGCGCGTGATCGTCTCCGAACGTTCGAACTTTCCGACCGATCTGTACATCGCGCAGGGCTTGATCGAGCAACTGGATCGCGGCTACGAGCTGCGTCTCGTCGATGACCCTTCCGAATTGCCGACGGCCATCGACGAAAACACCGCCATCGCGATGATTACGCACGTCAACTATCGCACCGGCTACATGCACGACATGGCCGCGCTCACGCAGACGATTCATCGCGCGGGCGCGCTCGCGGTCTGGGATCTCGCGCATTCGGCGGGCGCGGTGCCGGTCGATCTGAACGGTGTGGGCGCGGATTACGCCGTTGGCTGCACGTACAAGTATTTGAACGGCGGGCCGGGTTCGCCCGCGTTCGTTTGGGTGCCGAAGCGCCATCAGAACGCGTTTTCGCAACCGCTTTCCGGCTGGTGGGGGCACAAGAAGCCGTTCGAAATGAACCCGGTGTATCGGCCGGACGACGGCATCGGCCGTTTTCTTTGCGGCACGCAGCCGATCGTGTCCATGTCGCTCGTCGAATGCGGGCTCGATGTTTTCCTGCAAACCGACATGCAGGCTCTGCGTCGCAAATCGCTGGCGCTTTCGGACTTGTTTATCAAGCTCGTCGAGGAACGTTGCGGCGACTTTCCGCTGTCGCTCGCGACGCCGCGCGATCACGCGCAACGCGGCTCGCAGGCGAGCTTCGAGCATCCGAACGGCTATGAAGTGATGCAGGCGCTGATCGCGCGCGGCGTGATCGGCGATTATCGCGAACCGCGCATCTTGCGCTTCGGCTTCACGCCGCTCTATACACGTTTCGTCGATGTATGGGACGCCGTCGAAATCCTGCGCGACGTGCTCGCGACCGAAAGCTGGCGCGCGCCCGAGTTCGCCAAGCGCGCATCGGTGACTTGAGAGGAACGTCGACATGAGCACTACACAAGGCTGCCCTTTCGGCCACGGCGCGCAGAACGCGACGCAAGAAAAAGGCTGGCACGACGCCAAGCTCGATTTCTCCGATTCGATGAGCTACGGCGATTACCTCGGCCTCGATTCGATCCTCAACGCGCAGCATCCGCTCTCGCCGGATCACAACGAGATGCTGTTCATCGTGCAGCATCAGACGAGCGAGCTGTGGATGAAGCTCGCGCTATACGAACTGCGCGCGGCGCTCGCGGCGGTGCATCGCGATGAATTGCCGCCCGCGTTCAAAATGCTCGCGCGCGTGTCGCGCATCTTCGAGCAGCTGGTGCAGGCGTGGAACGTCCTCGCGACGATGACGCCCTCCGAATACACCGCGATGCGCCCGTATCTCGGACAGTCGTCGGGCTTTCAGTCGCATCAATATCGGCAGATCGAGTTCATGCTCGGCAACAAGAACGAGCAGATGCTGAAGCCGCACGCGCATCGGCCGGAGATTCTCGCGCAGGTCCGCGAAACGCTCGAAACGCCCTCTTTCTATGACGAAGTGATTCGCCTGCTCGCGCGACGCGGCTTCGCGATTGATCCGGCGCGCCTGAACCGCGACTGGACGCAGCCGACGACGCACGATCCGTCTGTCGAAGCGGCGTGGCTCGCGGTGTATCGCGATCCGTCGCAACACTGGGATTTGTACGAGATGGCCGAGGAACTCGTCGATCTCGAAGACGCGTTCCGGCAATGGCGCTTCCGGCATGTGACGACGGTGGAGCGCATCATCGGTTTCAAGGGCGGCACGGGCGGCACGGCAGGCGCGTCGTATCTGCGCAAGATGCTCGATGTCGTGCTGTTCCCGGAGCTTTGGCACGTCCGAACGGTGCTCTGAGTCGTTACGCGAGACGCGCGGCAAGCGCCTTCAGCTTCGGGCCGATCGTCTCGCGGAAATACGCTTCGCCCATCGATGACGCCGGCCCGCTGCTCGACAGCACGAGCCAGCGTCCGTTGCGCAGATCGCGGACCGGCGCGGCGATGGCGTTCACATCGTCGTGCCACTCGCGAAACGAGTAGCAGCAGCCGTCGCGCGCGAAATCCTCGATCGAGCGGCGGGCCGCTTCGACCTTCTCTTCGCCTTCGTTCCTGCCGAGTTCCTCAAACAGAGCTTCGCGCGCCGCGTCGTCCTGCACGGCGAGATAGGCGCGGCCCATCGAACTCGTGAGCATCGACAGACGCGAGCCGGGCGCGAGGCCGAGCGTCAGCGCCGTCTCGCTGCGGATGGTTTCCAGATAGATCATGTCGAGCCCGTCGCGGCAGCCGAGCGACACCGCCGCGCCGATCTCCCGCGCCAGCGCGCGCATGTGCGGACGCGCGAGTTCGAGCGTGTCCGCGCCCGCGAGCAGCGTGAAGCCAAGCGACAGCACGCCGGTATCGAGCGCGTATTTGCCCGCGGGTTCGTCGAAACGCAGATAGCCGAGCGTCGTCAGCGTGTAGGCGAGACGATTGACCGTCGCCTTCGGCAATCCCGTGCGGTCGACGAAATCGCGATTGCCGAGCAGCGTCTCGCCGGGACGAAACGCGCGCAGCAGGTCGAGCCCGCGAGCGAGCGCGACGACGAACTTGCGCTCGTCGACATCCTCCGACGAGATGAGGCGCCCGGAATTTCGATTGGAATCTGTCGACATCGGGTGATAGACTCGAAGCTGATTTGCAAAACATTGTTCCGCGTAGCGGAACTCACGTCAAGCGCCACGCGCTTCGGCCGATCACGCGAGCCGGTCGGCGCACGGCGCTTCACGATGAAATCAGGAGATTGCACATGGCCGACGCCGCCCGTTTCAACTGGGAAGATCCGCTCTTGCTGGATCAGCAACTGACCGAAGACGAACGCATGGTGCGCGACGCCGCGCGCGCGTACGCGCAGGACAAGCTGCAGCCGCGCGTCATGCAGGCGTTTCGCGAGGAGAAGACCGATCCGGCGATCTTCCGCGAAATGGGCGAACTGGGCCTGCTCGGACCGACGATTCCCGAACAGTACGGCGGCCCGGGCCTGAACTACGTGTGCTACGGGCTGATCGCGCGTGAAGTGGAGCGCGTGGATTCGGGTTATCGCTCGATGATGTCGGTGCAGTCATCGCTCGTGATGGTGCCGATCAACACGTTCGGCAGCGACGCGCAAAAGGAAAAGTATCTGCCGAAGCTCGCGCGCGGCGAGTGGATCGGCTGCTTCGGTCTCACCGAGCCGAACGCGGGTTCCGATCCGGCCAGCATGACGACGCGCGCGAAGAAAGTGCAGAACGGTTTCTCGCTGTCGGGCACGAAGATGTGGATCTCGAACTCGCCGATCGCGGACGTGTTCGTCGTCTGGGCGAAGCTGGAGGAAGACGGGCGCGACGAGATCCGCGGCTTTATCCTCGAGAAAGGCTGGAAGGGTCTATCGGCGCCGGCGATTCACGGCAAGGTCGGCTTGCGCGCGTCGATCACCGGCGAGATCGTGATGGACGAAGTGTTCGTCCCCGAAGAGAACATGCTGCCGAACGTGCGCGGCCTCAAAGGTCCGTTCACTTGCCTCAACTCGGCGCGCTACGGCATTTCCTGGGGCGCGCTCGGCGCGGCCGAAGCGTGCTGGCACACGGCGCGACAGTACACGCTCGATCGCAAGCAATTCGGTCGGCCGCTTGCCGCGAATCAACTGATTCAGAAAAAGCTCGCCGACATGCAGACTGAAATCACGCTCGGACTGCAGGGCGTGCTGCGCCTCGGCCGCATGAAGGACGAAGGCACGGCGGCCGTCGAGATCACGTCGATTATGAAGCGCAATTCGTGCGGCAAGGCGCTCGACATCGCCCGGCTCGCGCGCGACATGCTCGGCGGCAACGGCATCTCCGATGAATTCGGTGTCGCGCGTCATCTCGTGAACCTCGAAGTGGTGAACACGTACGAAGGCACGCACGATATTCACGCGTTGATTCTCGGACGCGCCCAAACCGGAATTCAGGCGTTTTTCTAAACAAGCTTCATTCACAATCGAAAAGGGCTGGCGCATGTTGCGCCAGCCCTTTTTGTTTTCACGCGTGCATTTGCGCATCGGCGTGTGTAACTTTCGATCTACGCCTGAAACTTTTACGGGCCAGATCGTATCAATTCGAAACGATGTCGATGAAATCACGAGGCGTCGGCGGTCGCGCACGGCCCGATGCGACTGGAACGGAAACTGCGACATTCAGCGCGGCAGGGCGCACGTCTCCTCGTCAGCGATCCCATCTTTGGTTACGATTCGCGTAACCTCACCGATTGGAGCCTTTAATGTCAGAAATCAACAAGGAGCGATTCATGTCGGATATCAAATCAGTACTCGCTGACGCCGAAGATCTCTTGAAGCAAGCAGCTACCGCCACCGGCGAACGCGCCTCCGAACTGCGCGAGACCGCACTCACCCGTCTCAAGCAAGCCAAGGAAAAAGCCGCCGACGCGCAAGTCGTCGTGATCGAGCGAGGCAAGAAGGCCGCCCGCGCCACCGACGATTACGTGCACGAGCATCCGTGGGCGTCCATTGGGATCGCGGCTGGCATCGGCATGGTGATCGGACTTCTGATCAACCGGAAGTAAAGCACCCGTCTTTCGATTCAATGGCCCGCAGATTGCTAATCAGCTTTCTGTCGCGGTCCCCGCTGGACTGAACCGCGAGCGCCTCGCCCGGGCGCGCGGTTCGACACTCGCACCGGCCGGCTGCCTCGAGCGCCGACCGGACCCACAAACAGCGGCACCAAACGCGCCTCTCGCATTCAAGCCATGACGACAGAACGGCCAACGCAGCAATCGTCTCCCGGACCGTTGCGACGAATTCTGAGCTCCGCCTTCGCCATCTTCGAGACGCGCCTTGAACTCATCGGCATCGAGCTTCAGGAAGAAAAGGAGCGGCTCATCGGCGTGCTTTTCCTCGGGCTCGCGGCCATGATGCTCGCGATGATGGCGCTCATCTCCCTGACGGTGCTCATCGCCATCTTCTTCTGGGACACGTATCGCTGGCAGGCGCTCGGCGGCATCACCCTTCTGTACGCGCTGATCGCGGTCGGATGCGGCCTGCGTGCGCGCAGCAATCTGCGCGATGCGCCGAACATGTTCGACGACACGCTCGCCGAATTCCGCAAGGACCGCGATACCTTCCGTTGATTCCCGCGCCCAAATCAAGCCATGAGCCAACACGACGACACCTTCAAGCCTCCCAAGCGCGGCAAGATGCAGAAGCTGCGCACGCCGCACATGCGCGCGCTGCGCAAGGAACTGCTGATCGCCCGCGCGGATGTCGAGCGCATGGAGCTGCGGCAAGCCACCTATGATCTGCGCACGTCGGTCACGCATTTCAGCGTGCTGCGCTTCCTGATGCCTGGCAGCGGCGGCTCGCGCCGGTGGGGCAAGCGCGGCCGCGGCGGCTCGGCGGGCGGCATTGGCGGCATGCTCGCTTCGCTGCTCGGCTCGGGCAATGTCGGCTTGCTGTTCAAGCAGTATCCGGTCATCGGATCGCTCGCCTCGCTCGTACTCACCAAGCCGGTGCGGACGAAGCTGTTGCACAGCGCGAAGCCGGTGCTCAAATGGGGCGGTCTCGCGCTCGCCGGATGGGAAGGCTGGCGCATCTACACGCAGATGAAGAACGCCGCGCCCGAAACCTCCAACGACGCCGTCGATCCAACCGTTTTCTGACACCCGCGTCAACTCTTCCCCGCCCAGCATGACGCCGACTGTGCCGCATCGAGCGGCGTGGTCGCGTCAGGCGGGCAATTCCAGCGCAGCCCGGTGGCGTCGATGACGAACACGCCGCAGACATCGTCCTGCATCGCGCCCGCCCCGACCGGCACGGCTTCGATCGCATAACCGCCGTTCGTCGGCGTTTCCGGCAGCACGGCCACGCTGTACACGGCCGCCCCGCTCGATGGCGCGCGATCGAGCCCGGAAGCGAGCGCGATCACCTCGCCGCTTTCCGATTTTTGCGCAAGACGCGCGGTTTCCACGAACTGAACCGCGCGCAGCAAGGCCGACGCGGCGTCGAGCCGATGCGCCTTCACCACGTGCGCCCGATACGCCGGGATCGAGAAAGTCGCGATGATCGCGGCAACGCCCAGCGCGATCATCAGTTCAAGCAGACTGAAGCCCTTTTCGTTCATATCGATCCTCAAAACGGCCTAGCGACGACGCGCCGCCAATATTGGGTGCTCACGCCATCGGCGGTATCGATCCTAAGTTGCAGCCAAGCCTCGGAATCGGCATTCGCGCCGAAGCCCCGCGCGGTAATCAAATACGATGCGTTGGCCCGCGATTCGATCAGGCATTGCGGGGCGCGGCGCGCGTACGGCCACGAAGCGAACGGCGCGATCGCGGCAGCGGACGGTCCGTCGAACGAGGATTTCGCGCGCCATCGCGACGGCTCGTCCTTCGAACTCGGCGTTGGCAACGCGAGGGAAAGCATTCGGCTGCATCGGATCAACGCGCTGTCCGCGGCATGAAACGCGTGGACGCGCTCGCGCGTCGCGACGGTCGCGCGCGCCGCTACGAGCGACGTTTGCAGCCATGCGGCAGCCGTGATCAACATCATCGCGGCGAGGATCAGCACGATCGGCAACGTGCTTGCGCGTGTCAGCGAACGTCGCTTCATTGCGCGCCTCCGGACGGCGACGCCACCGAATTCCGTATCGCAACGCGCCGCCAGAAGACCTGGCGAACGCGGCCGTCCTCGACGGTTACGGGCAAGCCGTTGCAATCCACATAGTCCGTTTTCCGCTTGGCGTGTGCGATGAAACCGCGCACGACGACGCATACGTCCGCAGCATGGACATCGCGCCAGCGTTCGCGCGCGATAGCCGAAGCATCCGATGCCGACGGCGCCCCCGCGAGCCAATACATCACCCGCATTCGCTCGATGCCTTCGACGATCGGCTGCGCCTGTCTGCCGCCGCCTTCGCAGTACAACTCGGGCTCTCCGGTGGAACTGCTCGGCTTCCCGTAGAACCGGTTCGTGACGATGGCGTCGGAGACCGCCTGGCCGAGGCAATCGGTCGGCGCGCCTGCGGTCGACGGCCAGGTCGAGACGGCGTCGGCTGAATAGCGAACCTGCAGGCCGTCCGAATGGCTTGCGAGCGATTCGCACGATGCGGTTGTATCCGCTCCGATCGCGCGGCCTTGCGCGCAACCGAACATCGACGCATCGACCGGCGAATCCACGCTCGATGCGAATGCGGCCATCTGGATCTGCTGGGCGAGCATTTCCAAAGCGCTGGACGCGGCGTCGTGAATGCGCGCGGCATCGGCGGCGCGGTCGAAAGCGGCGCGCTGCCCGCGATAGAGCGACAGCGAAGCGGTCACGATCAGCATGCCGAGCGCGAGCGCAATCGTCATCTCCAGCAGCGTATGGCCGCGCGATGAGAGCAAGCGCGGAGTCATCGCGCAAACGCCACAGCGATGCACGACGTGAGCGGCTTAGCCTGCTGTTCGGGGCACGGCTTCGAGCGGTCTTGCGCGTGCCAGCTCACGGTCGCGATGCGCACGCCATCGGCGCGATCGGATATTGCCACGTCGCCCGCAGGCAGCATCGACGCCGCTCTCCCCTGCCATTGCGACACGATCGCCGCACGGTCCGCATCGCTGCGAATGCCTTCCGCGACGGAATCTGCGATCAGCGCGGCCCGTTCGTGCAGCAACGCCGCGCGCGAGCGCGCTTTGCGTCGCGATGAGTCCGAGCGCGGTCACGGCCATCAGCGTAAGCGCGATCATCACTTCGATCAGCGAATCTCCACGTTGAACGTCTTTCATGCCGATGCTCCGCAGCCGCCTGAGGTCATGCGCGCCCGGCCGCCTGCCGCGAGCCGTATGCATCGACGTGACGACGGATTCGCGGCGGAATCGGCGCCGCGCGGACCGAATTCGAAGCTGCGGAATCCGCCGATCACCTGCCCCGAAGGCGGCGTGAACGAAAGCTCGGTCGATGTCCCGGCGATGGAAACCGATGTCATCGCCGGCTGCATGCGCAAAAGCGTCGAAACACCGTCGCGCTCGACGAACAAGCCCCATCCGCACGACCAGTCGGTGACACCGCTTTCGCAGCTTCGGCCAGATGCGAGGCAATGACGAGACGCATCGATCTTGCAAAGCGTGACGCGTGCACCGCGCCGCACGGCTTCGGCGCGCGCAAGCGACAACGTGGAAAAGAGCGCGCGCGCCCGTGCATCGACTTGATCGCGCGTCTGCCACGCGACGAACGAAGGCGCGGCGAACGTCGCGAGGATCGCCATGACGGCGAGCACCACGCATAGTTCGACGAGTGTGAAACCTTGATTTGATGCGGGAATCGTCTGCATGCCTTATCGATCAAATCGAGCCGAAAAGCTCAATCTAGCGATAAGTCAGGCGCGCCGCCATTAGCCGAATGGCCGAGTGTTCGCACTCTCCGATACCGGGCAGACTGCGCGAGCGAATGTCAGGAAACGAGGCTTGGGAGGGAAACGATGCGGAAAAGATCACCGCTTTCGCGAACTCGACTTCTTCGGCGCGGTGCGCCGGAATTCATCGAGCACGTCTTCGAATTCGGAGACGTCTTCGAAACGCTTGTAGACGGAGGCGAAACGCACGTAAGCGATGGTATCGAGCTGTCGCAGCTCGTTCATGACGAGCTCGCCGAGACGCTCGCTCTGCACTTCGCGCTCGCCGCTGCCGAGCAACTGATACTCGATGCGCGACGCGGCGGCATCGATCGCATCGGCGGCGACCGGGCGCTTTCGCAGCGCAAGCTGCATGCTCGCGACGATCTTGCGCCGATCGAACTCGGTGCGGCTGCCGTCTTTCTTGACGACGCTCGGCAGCGCCAGCTCGACGCGTTCATACGTGGTGAAACGCTTGTCGCACGCGGGACAGCGCCGCCGCCGCCGAATGGCCGCGCCATCCTCCGACACGCGAGAATCCACGACCTGGGTATCTTCGTGTCGGCAAAATGGGCAGCGCATCGGCGGTGTGCTCGCGAATTAACGGTAAACCGGGAAACGCTTGGTCAGATCGGCCACTTGCGCGCGCACGCGCTCGAGGTTCGCCTGGTCTTCCGGATTGTCGAGCACGTCGGCGATCAGGTTGCCCACGATCTCCGCTTCCTTCGTGCCGAAGCCGCGCGTGGTCATCGCGGGCGAGCCGAGGCGCACGCCGCTCGTGACGAACGGCTTTTCCGGATCGTTCGGAATGGCGTTCTTGTTGACCGTGATGTGCGCGGCGCCGAGCGCGGCTTCCGCTGCCTTGCCGGTGATCTTCTTTGCGCGCAGATCGACGAGCATCACATGGCTTTCGGTGTGGCCCGAGACGATACGCAGACCGCGCTTCACGAGCGTTTCGGCCAGGACGCGCGCGTTATCGACCACGGCTTGCTGATACGCCTTGAATTCCGGCGACAGCGCTTCCTTGAACGCGACGGCCTTCGCGGCGATCACGTGCATCAGCGGACCGCCCTGAATGCCCGGGAAAATGGCCGAGTTGATCTGCTTCTCGAACTCCGCCTTCATCAGAATGACGCCGCCGCGCGGGCCGCGCAGGCTCTTGTGCGTGGTCGTCGTGACGAAGTCCGCGTGCGGCACCGGATTCGGATACACGCCAGCCGCGACGAGACCGGCGTAGTGCGCCATGTCGACCATGAAGTACGCGCCGACGCTCTTCGCGATCTTCGAAAGACGCTCGAAATCGATCTTCAGCGCGAACGCCGACGCGCCCGCGACGATCAGCTTCGGCTTGTGTTCCTTGGCGAGCGCTTCGGTCTTGTCGTAGTCGATGTCCTCGGCTTCGTTCAGGCCGTAGCTCACGACGTTGAACCACTTGCCCGACATGTTGACCGGCGAGCCGTGCGTGAGGTGACCGCCTTCGGCGAGGCTCATGCCCATGATCGTGTCGCCCGGCTTGAGCACGGCGAAAAAGACGCCCTGATTCGCCTGCGAGCCGGAGTTCGGCTGCACGTTCGCGGCTTCGGCGCCGAAGAGTTGCTTCACGCGGTCGATCGCGAGCTGCTCGACGATGTCCACATATTCGCAACCGCCGTAATAGCGCTTGCCGGGATAGCCTTCGGCGTATTTGTTCGTGAGTTGCGAGCCCTGCGCGGCCATTACGGCCGGGCTCGTGTAGTTTTCCGACGCGATCAGCTCGATGTGATCTTCCTGGCGGCGGTTTTCCTGCTCGATCGCCTTGAGCAATTCGGGATCGACATTGGCGAGGGTACTTTCGGCTCTGTCAAACATACGTTTTCCGTGAGATCAAAACAGGTTGACCGGATCGCGCGTGCGCCACGTTCGAAGCAGACGCAAAAGACGCTGGAAACCGATGGAGTCCAGGCGCGGCGGATAGAGGAAGAATCCGGTTTCGCGGAACGGACAGCCACCAGCAACGCAGCGACGGCGTGCGGATCTCAGCTGCCCAGGCGAACGGCAAAACGACGCTCCGCGCTTCCTGGTGGGTCGCTCCACCTTGAATCCGAAGATTCTATCGCCAGTCACGCGGGGTTTGAGCGTTGTAGTGTAATGGCCGGCCATGCTTTAGGCAACCGGCTTACAGGGCAATCGGACGGGCGCGCAGCCACGCTTAAAGCACGATCGTTCGCGCCCACGGTTGCTTGCCGCGCCGCATCAATGGAAGTACGCTTTGCGCCGTTGCCGGACGCGTCGCCCTGCGCGCGTCGGCTTTGCCCGTCTCAGTCCATTCGGAGTCCGCTCATGATCGTTTTTGTCACCGGCGCGTCGGCCGGATTCGGCGCCGCCATCGCCCGCACGTTCGTCAAAGGCGGCCATCGTGTGATCGCCGCCGCGCGTCGCAAGGAGCGCCTGGTCGCGCTGTCGAACGAACTCGGCGACGCGCTTCTGCCAGTCGAACTCGACGTACGGGACGAAAACGCCGTCCGCAACGCCGTCGCGGCGCTGCCCGACGCGTTCGCGCAGATCGACGTGCTGGTGAACAACGCCGGACTCGCGCTCGGCCTCGAACCCGCGCAACGCGCGAATCTCGACGACTGGAAGAACATGATCGACACGAACTGCACGGGTCTCGTGACGGTCACGCACGCGATCTTGCCGGGCATGATCGAGCGCAATCGCGGACATGTGTTCAACATGGGATCGGTGGCGGGCACGTATCCGTACGCCGGAGGCAACGTGTACGGCGCGACGAAGGCGTTCGTGCGGCAGTTCAGCCTGAACCTGCGCGCGGACGTCGCCGGCACCGCCCTTCGCGTGACGGACATCGAGCCGGGGCTCGTCGGCGGCACCGAGTTTTCGAACGTGCGCTTCAAGGGCGACGACAGCAAAGCCGCGACTGTATATAAGGATGTGCAGGCGCTCACGCCCGAGGACATCGCCGACGCGATCTACTGGATCGCCACGCGCCCGGCACACGTGAACATCAACGCGATCGAGATGATGCCGGTCGCCCAGACGTTCGCACCGTTGCAAATTCACCGCGGCTGATTCCGATATCTGCCTAAGGATTTGGCGGGGGTGCTTCCGGTTCCGGTAAAATGCCGCCGATGAATATTTGTCAAAATGCGAGCCAGATCGTGTTTATGAGCCTCTGCGCGAGCGGAGCGGCGCAAAGGTGAGTGATCCGTTGACTTTCGAGTGGCCGATTCGGGTGTATTACGAGGACACCGACGCCGGCGGCATCGTCTTCTACGCGAACTACCTGAAGTTCTTCGAACGGGCGCGCACCGAATGGCTGCGCGCGTGCGGAATCGATCAGCAGCGTCTCGCCGATTCGAGCGACATCCTGTTCGTCGTGAGACGCACGGCCGTCGAATATTCGTCGCCGGCACGCCTGGATGACGTCATTCGCGTTGTAAGTCGCATCGAGCGCCTCGGCCGTGCATCGGTGGATTTTCATCAGGAAGCGTGGCGCGACGGCATGCTGCTCGCGAGCGGCGACATTCGCGTTGCCTCGGTGGATCGCGCGTCGATTCGTCCGGCCGCCATTCCGGATGCGGTGATCGAAGGATTGAAGCGCGGCCCGCACGCGACGCTCGCCGCGGCATCGCGCGGCGCAGATCAAGACCGAGCCTGAACGATGAACTCATCGCACACCGAAGCGAAACCGGGCATCGGGAACAGAGGAAGCATTAACGAGCATGAGCCGGCCACGGCACGGCTTTCGTTTGATTCACATCCATTTCACGAAAGCATGACGCTTTGACCGGACGCCCCTTTCGGGACGTAACAGCAGACCTTTATGAACAATACACAAGACCTGTCGATCATTTCCCTCGTCGTTCACGCGAGCCTGCTCGCGCAGGCCGTGATGGCGCTGCTGTTGCTGCTGTCGCTCCTGTCGTGGACCTTCATTTTCCGCAAGTGGTTTGCCATTCGCCGCGCGCGCGCGCAGACCGAGCGCTTCGAGCGCGATTTCTGGTCGGGCGGCGACCTGCAGGCGCTGTATCAAAGCGCGGCGAACAACCGTCACACGATCGGCGCGCTCGAGCGTATCTTCGAATCCGGCATGCGTGAATTCCTGAAGGGCAAGGAGCGCCGGATCACCGATCCGGGCGCGATTCTCGACGGTTCCCGCCGCGCGATGCGCGCCGCCTTCCAGCGCGAAATGGACGTGCTCGAAGCGAACCTCGCGTTCCTCGCGTCGGTCGGTTCCGTGAGTCCTTATATCGGTCTCTTCGGCACGGTGTGGGGGATCATGAATTCGTTCCGCGGTCTCGCCAATGTGCAGCAGGCGACGCTCGCGAACGTGGCGCCCGGCATCGCCGAAGCGCTCGTCGCGACGGCGATCGGCCTCTTCGCCGCGATTCCCGCAGTGGTCGCGTACAACCGCTACGCGCACGACATCGACCGTCTGGCGATCCGCTTCGAGACCTTCATCGAAGAGTTCTCGAACATCCTGCAGCGTCAGGCGCACTAACAGAAGGAGTCCGCGATGGCAGGCCCCATTCGTTCCAGCATGCGCGGCGGCTCGCGCCGCGCGATGGCCGACATCAACGTCGTGCCATACATCGACGTGATGCTCGTGCTGCTCGTCATCTTCATGGTGACGGCGCCGCTCGTTTCGCCCTCGATCATCAATCTGCCGACCGTCGGCAATGCGCAGCCGCAGGAGCAGCAGCCGCCGCTCGTCATCAACATCAAGGCGGACGGCAGCATGAACGTGCGCTACAAGGAAGAAGGCGGCGCGACGCAAGAGCAGAAGATGACGATGAACGATCTCAACAGCTTCGTGCTCAACCGTCAGGAATCACATCCGGATCAGCCCGTCGTGATCGCGGCGGACAAGACCGTGAAGTACGAAGTCGTGATGAACGTGATGTCCGATATGAAGGCGCGCGGCGTGAAGCGCGTCGGATTGCTCGTCAAATCGCAATGACCCTTTCGCACAGGCCGACACGCGCATCGTCCGCGCGACCGAATCGCCCGCCGCGTGAACGCGGCACGGGTAAGGCGTTCGCGCTCGCGGCGTTGATGCATCTGCTGCTCGGCTGGTTCCTGTATCACGGCATCAACTGGCAGAACAACACGCCGGCGGGCGCGGAAGCGGAAATCTGGACCGAGATTCCGGACACGCCCGCGCCGACGCCGCGCCCTGCCCCGCCGCCGCCCGCGCCGGTGAAGGTGCAGCCCGCGCCGCCGCCGGCGAAGGACGAAGACGCGGACATCGCGTTGCAGGAGAAGAAGCGCAAGCAGCAGGAAGCCGCCGCGCGCGAAGCGCAACTCGCCGAGCAGCGCCGTCAGCAGGAAGAGGCGAAGCAGGAAGCGGAAGCGAAGCGTCAGCAGCAGCTCGCCGCGCAAGCCGCCCAGCAGAAGGCGATGCAGGACAAGCAGAAGCAGATCGAGCAGCAGCGTCAGGCCGACCTGCAGAAGCAGCAACAGAAGGCGCAGCAGGACAAGCAGCGTCAGCAGCAGCAAGCCGAAGCGCAGAAGCAGGAACAGCTCAAGGAGCAGAAGGAGAAGGAGAAGGAACAGCAGGAAGCCAAGGCGAAGGCCGACGCGCAAGCCAAGGCCAAGGCTGAGTCCGACGCGAAAGCGAAGGCCGCGGCGCAAGCGAAAGCCAAGGCCGACGCGGAAGCGAAAGCCAAGCTCGATGCCGAGCGCAAGGCGCGTCTCTCGCAACTGCAAGGGCAGTTGGGCGGCGGCACGGCGGGCAGCGGCGAAGGCCTGGCCAAGAGCGGCACCGGCAAGGGCGCGGGCGGCAATGCGACCTCGCCTGGCTACGCCGAGAAGGTGCAGCGTCGCGTGCGGCCGAACATCGTGTGGGCCGGCGAAACGGCCGGGCTCGAGACGGTCGTGTCGGTACGCTGCTCGCCGTCGGGCACGCTGCTGTCGGCGAATATCACGCGCTCGAGCGGCAACGAGCAGTGGGATCAGGCGGCACTGCGCGCGGTACAGCGCTCGGATCCGATGCCAGTGGATATCGACGGCAAGGCGCCTTCGAGCTTCACGATCACGCTGCGTCCGGCGGGCGGTTAACGCGCTAGTCAGCAGTGAAGCGCGCTTGAAAGCTCGCATTAAGCAGCGGGAACGAAATGTGCGACCGCGGGTCTGTTCTGCAGTCCGCGGACACTTGAAAACGCTTTTATCTGGAACCTATACAGCATGAGTTTGATGACGAAGCTTGGCCTGAAAACGCTGGTCGCGTCCTGCCTGATCGCAGCCGGCACCGCTGCACACGCCCAGTTGAACGTACTCGTGACCGGCGTCGGTTCGACCCAGTTTCCGATCGCGACGGCCAATTTCGCCAATGAAGCGAGTTCGCCGCAGCAAGTCAGCGCGATCATTCGCCAGGATCTGCAGCGCAGCGGCAAGTTCACGAATATCGACGCCGGCAGCGCGCCGGTCGCGGAATCCGATACGGTCGATCTCGGCGCGTGGAAGGCAAAAGGCGCGGACGCGTTCGTGTCGGGTAGCGTGAACAAGCTGCCGAACGGCCAATACGAAGTGCGCTTCCGGCTCTACGACACCGTCAAGCAGCAGAACCTGGGCGGCCTGTCGCTCGTCAGCGCCGAAAGCGGCCTGCGCATGAGCGCGCACAAGATCGCCGACTACATCTACGCGAAGCTGCTCGGCGGCCGCGGCGTGTTCGCAACGCGTCTGTCCTACGTCATTCAGACGGGCGGCCGTTATCAATTGCAGATTTCGGATTCGGACGGTCAGGACGCGAAGATCGCCCTCTCCAGCCCGGAACCGATCATTTCGCCGGCGTGGTCGCCGGACGGCACGAAGGTCGCATACGTGTCGTTCGAGAAAAAGAAGCCGGTGGTGTACATCCACGACCTGCCGACGGGACGTCGCGTAGTCGTGTCGAATCAGAAGGGCAACAACAGTGCCCCGTCGTGGTCGCCTGATGGCCGCAAGCTCGCGGTCGCGCTCTCGCGCACGGGCAACACGCAGATTTTCGAAGTCAACGCAGACGGCTCCGGCCTGCGCCGTCTGACACAAGGCAGTTCCATCGACACCGAGCCGTTCTACTCTCCTGATGGCAACTGGATTTATTTCACGAGCGATCGCGGCGGCCAACCGCAGATCTACAAGATGCCGGCGGCGGGTGAAAGCGCCGGCGCGGCCCAGCGGGTCACGTTTGCGGGTGCGTACAACACCAGCCCGCGCGTGAGTCCGGACGGCAAGCAACTCGCGTACATTTCGCGCACTGGCGGCGGCTTCAAGCTGTATCTGCAGGACCTCGCGTCCGGCACGGCGACGGGGCTGACCGACACGACGCATGACGAATCGCCGAGCTTCGCGGCGAATGGTCAGTACATCCTCTACGCCACCCAAGTGAACGGACGTGGCGTGTTGGCAGCCGTTTCGACCGACGGTCGCACGCGGCAAGTCTTGTCAGTTCAGGGCGGTGTGGTGCGCGAGCCGTCCTGGGGTCCGTTCATGCAATAAGTCCAGCAATAACGTTTCACATACAACGTTCAGCTACAACACAAGGAGAGGTACCATGATGTCGAAACTTCGTATCGGCCTGGCAGTTGCGATGGTCGGCGCATTGGCGGCGTGTCACTCGGGCGTGAAGCTCGACGAAGGCCAGAACAAGGGTGCAGTCGGCACGCAGCCGAACCCGACGGACGTGAAGCAGGTCAACATCGACCCACTGAACGATCCGAACAGCCCGCTCGCCAAGCGCAGCATCTATTTCGACTTCGACAGCTATGCCGTGAAGGACGACTATCAGCCGCTGCTGCAACAACACTCGTCGTACCTGAAGAGCCATCCGGAGCGTCACGTCCTGATTCAAGGCAACACCGACGAACGCGGCACGAGCGAGTACAACCTCGCGCTCGGCCAGAAGCGTGCGGAAGCCGTGCGTCGTGCAATGTCGCTGATGGGCGTCGCCGATTCGCAGATGGAAGCCGTGTCGCTCGGCAAGGAAAAGCCGACGGCAACGGGTCACGACGAATCGTCGTGGGCACAGAACCGCCGTGCGGACCTCGTGTACCAGCAGTAATTTACTTAACGTAACCAGTCACGGGTGAGTCGCCCTATGTTGTATCGCTTTCCCTTGCTGCGCGCGGCCGCAGCCGCGTGTGTAGTCGGTTCGACGATGTTGAGTGCGCCCGCGCACGCCGGCGTCTTCGACGACAACGAAGCGCGTAAAGCCGTGCTCGATCTGCGCACGAAGACTGACAGCCTGTCCAGTCAGTTGCAGGCCGCGCAGCGCACGATCCTCGATCAGCAGAATCGTATCGACCAGCTCAATCAGCAGGTCGCGACGGTTCGTGGCCAGAACGAGGATCTGGCCAACCAGGTCGCCACGCTGCAGAAGCAGCAGAAGGACTATTACGCCGATCTCGATTCGCGCTTGAAGAAATTCGAGCCGCAGCAAGAGACGATCGATGGCGTGACGGGTTCGGTGCAGCCGGGCGAGACGGAAGCGTTCAACGCAGCGTCGACTCAGTTCCGTAACGGTGACTACAAGAATGCCGCGGCGTCGTTCAAGGCGTTCGTGGCGAAGTACCCGCAGAGCCCGTATCAGCCGACGGCGCGGTATTGGCTCGGCAATGCGCTCTATGCGCAGCGCGACTACAAGGGATCGACTGCGATCTGGCAGGACCTGGTGAAGAGTTATCCGACGCATCCGCGAGCGCCCGAGGCGTTGCTCGCAATCGCGAACAACCAGATCGAGCAAGGTCAGAAAGCGGCTGCGAAGCAGACGCTTCAGCAGATCATCTCGCAGTACGCCGGCACGGAAGTCGCGCAGACCGCGCAGAGCAAGATGTCGCAAGTGAAGTAAGCGAAGCCGAAGTTCGGAGTTTCGCGCCTCTCGAGGAGAATGCCCGCGGGCAATGGAGCCGCGGGCGTTTTTCTTTCGATGATTTGATGATTCTTCAACCGAGCGGGTTGACAGATTCGCGAATCGAAGTTTATAATTTTGCCTCTTTCGGGTCGTTAGCTCAGCTGGTAGAGCAGCGGACTTTTAATCCGTTGGTCACAGGTTCGAATCCCGTACGGCCTACCAAGTATCAGGTAAAAAGCCCAGTCATTGCGACTGGGCTTTTTGCTTTGGCCGTTCGGTCCTTCGCATCACTGTTCCAGCAGCCTTAGCCGCGGCGTGAGCTCGAGCGCGGCGACGGCCTCGAACATATCGTTCGCTTCACTCAACGCACGGTCCGCTTCGGCCTTGCGCTTCTTGTAGCTCGAATGTCTGTTGAACCCGGCGCCCAGCAGCATCACGCCGACCAACGCACTCGGCCAGACGAAGTACGCCGCGAGCAGGCACAACACGCCCCAGAACGTGTAGGGCCAGAGCTTCGGCTCGGCGGGTATCGAATTGCGCGCCATCTCGATTCGCGCGAGCGCCCGTTCCAGTCCTTCGACGCAACCGCCGCGCTCCCGCAACCGCCCTTCGATTTCATACACCGCGCGCATCGTCTTCTCTTTCGACGGAAGCGACAAGGAACCGATGTCCGTCAGCAAGCTGATCGATTCGTTGACTTGCGCGAAGGATGGCGCCAACGACGCGAAGGTCTGTTCATGCTCGGGAAGCGCCATCGCTTTGCGGACGTCCGAACGCCCCACGCAGACCCCGTGCGAAAAGAAATATTGCTGGATCGCGCGCGATGTCCGGATCTTGAGACCCGCGAGAAATTCCTCGTTGGCCTGTTCCCTTCTACTCATTGTTTTCGCTCCTCGACATGCTGGGGCCTCATCCCCCGGCGCCGCTATTCTTTCCGCTTATGTCGAAGACCGTCACCCGAAAAATCCGAAAGCCTGATGGCCGCCCCGTCCGATCAAGACACGATTTGTCTCGATAGTTTCTATAATCAGGAGCAACCTTTCCTCGCCTGCGCATCATGACCTCCAGCCTCGACGAAGCCATCCTCCGCGTGCTCCCTACCGAGCGCGACGCGACCGCGTGGCTATCGACGCCCGAAGTCCGCAGACGTCTCGAAGAGCGCGGTCATCGCGTCGGCTATACGAAGAAGGTGCAGCGTCATCTGACGGCGCTCGAAGCCGATGCGCGCGTCGTATCCATGCTCAACGGCCGCGAGCTGCTCTGGCAGCGCAAGCCGTGGCTGCACGGCTTGCAGGAAGGCATGAGCGGTTTGATGAGCGCATCGGAGGCGGTGGCGTTTCACATCCTCCAGCGCTTTGCGGGCAACAAGCTGCCGAATGCCGTCACGCGCGACATCGATCCGCTGTTCAAGGCCGCCGAATCGCGGCTGTCGCAGGAAACGGCGGACAGCCGCATCTATCGCGCGTGGGCCGACAAGATCGATTCCGTCGATGGCGCTTTCACGCTGATTCGGCCGAAGCTGCGTCCGGAAATCTTTCAGACGGTCGCGACCGCTACGTTCTTCGAGCGCGAACTGCTCGTGCAGTATCGCGCGGCATATCGGGGCGAACGCAGCGACGAACCGCGCACGAAAAAGCTGTGGCCGCTCGCGCTGGTCGAATCCGCGGGCGTGATGTATATGGTCGCGCAAGATCCGAGTCGCGCGCCGCGTCCGGAGAAAGGCGAAACGGAATGGACGCGCGCGCTGTATCGGCTGGACCGGATTCGCTCGGTTTCCGAGTCGGGCGAATCTTTCACGTATCCGGACGATTTCAAGCTGCGCAAATACATCGAAACGCAGCAGGTCTTCGACTTTCTGCCCGAGCCGCCGGTGCTGCTCGAACTTGCGTTCGAAGGCAACGCGGGCAATCAGTTGCGCGAATCGCCGATGTCGAAGGATCAAAAAATCGACACGTTGCCCGACGGCCGCATGAAAGTCACCGGCACCGTCACGCCAAGTCTCAAGCTGCGCTGGTGGCTGCGCGCGCTCGGCGCGGGCGTCGAGATTCTCGCGCCGCAAGCGTTGCGTGACGAGTTCGCCGAGGATTTCGCCAAGCTGGCGAAGCGCTATCGGACGAGCTGACGCATCAGCCCATATAACGCACGTTCACCTGCGGCCCGAACACCTCGCGCACGATATCGACGAGATGATCGTGGTGGCTCAGAAAGATCACCTGCGTGCGTTTTGCGATCTGCGCGAGCACGCGCAAGCCGGCGCGCGCGCGGCCATCGTCGAAGTTGATGAAGAGATCGTCGGCGACGAACGGCAACGCCGACGCCTTCTCGCCATGCTCTTCCAGCGCCGCGAGCCGCAGCGCGAGATACAGCTGATCGCGCGTGCCCTCGCTCATGCCGGCGATATCCACATGCTCGCCGCTCGCGCGAATTGCGGACAGCGCCATCGGCTGACGATCGTAATCGACGACGAGCCGCGAGAACGTGTCGAGCGTGAGCGCCGAAAAAATCGTGCTTGCGCGCGACAGCATCGGTCCCTGACGGCGCTCGCGATAACGGTCGATCGCCCACTTGAGCAGCGTCGACGCCGTTTCGACCTTGACGAAGCGCTCGGCGGCATCGGACATCGTGGCGAGCGCTTCCTGCCGCTTCGCTTCGGCGCGCGCGGCGTTCGCTTCGCCTGAAATGGCATTGAGTTCGCGGCGCGCGGCGTCGAGTGCCGTCGCCGTTTCGCTCGCGATTCTCACCGATTCCGACAGCGCCGCGCCGATGCGCGACAACTCCGCCTGCACGTTCGACATGTCCGCGCCCTCCACTTCCGCGATGAGTTCGTCGAGCGTCAGGCCATCGCCGCCCTTGATGAGCGCGGCGCGCGCGTCGTCGACGGCGGCGGCCAGTTCGCGCTTCTTCTGCGATTGCGCGATGCGTGCCTGAAGCACGTCCGGCGTATCGACACCCGCCAGATCGTAGAGCGGACGCAGCGTCGCCTTCGCTTCCTCGACATCGGCGTGAGCGCGACGCACGTGCTCGCCCGCCGACGCGTGCTCCTTCTTCAAACGCTCACGCTCGCCATGCGCGGCGCAAGCGAGATCGAGACGCGCCGACAACGCCGTCGCAGTCGCGTTCGCGCCGAGCGCCGCGAGCGATTCGTCGAGTTCGCGCGCAAGGTGCGATGCCTCGGCGTCGAGCGCTGTGAGCGCCGCGCGCATCGCGTCGATCTGGCCGTTGCGTACGGTTTCGATGTGCGTCAGTTGCGCGCCGATCTTCTTCACCATGTCGATGGCCGCTTCCGCCGCCGCCTGCGAATCCGCTGCGTTCGCGAGTCCCGCTTTCGCGATCGCCGCCGACCACTCGCATTGCCAGCGTTCGAACGCTTCGCGCGCCGCTTTCGCCGCGCCTTGCCGCGCGATGCGCTCGGCTTGCGCTTCGTCGAGTTGCGCGGATACGTTGCGGCGCGTGACCGCGGCTTCGTCGATGGCCGCGATCTTCGCCTCGGCCCGATCGCAGAGCGCGTCGAGATCGGCGCGTGCGTCCGCGTCGTCCAGATGCCGCGCGAGTTCGTCGCGGCGCGCGCGGGAATCGGCGGCTTCGCGCGCGAATTCTTCGGCGCGCGCATCGAGCGTCTGCGACGCGGCCAGCGCCTTGTCACGCGATGCGATCCACGACGGCGCATCGTCGAGCGACATGTCCGCGATCTGCGACTGCGCGGCGAGCGCGCGCCACGATTCGTCGAACGATGTCAGCGCCGATTCTGCTTCGCGCACGCTTTGCTCGCGTCGCGCGAGCGTCGATTCTTCGTTCGCGACGCGCCGCTTCAAGGCCGCGAGTTGCGTCGCGTGATTCACGGAACCCAACTGACGATCGGCGAGACCATCCGCCGCGTGCATCGCCGTTTCGAAACCGGAAGCGCCTCGATCGAGCGCGACGTCGCCGGACCGGATCGCGCGCCACGCTGCATCGCGCGACGTACGCGCGTCCCGAACCTGATCGCCCGTCACGACATCGTGCGTCTCGACCAGACTGTCGAGTTCCGATCGCACGGCGTGCAGCGCGTCCTGCGCTTCCTTCGCGCGATCGGCCGCGAGCGTCAGCCGCGACGACAGATCCTGCCGCTGCGCGCGCAATGCGGCGATGCGCTCCGCCGCCGGCAGCGTCATCGACTTGAGTTCGCCGATCGGACGCGACCATCGCCCGAGCGACGCCATGCCCGCTTCGAGCAACTGTTGCGCGTCGCGCTTCGCATCTTCGAGGCGCTGCTGCGTCGCGCTCGCATCGCGATACTTCTGCGCGGCACGCAATGCAGCGCGCAGACCCGGCGACACATCGCCGTTCGCGATCGCCGCGAGCTTCGTTTGCAGCGTGACGATCTGCGCGGCGCATGCGTCGGCGGCTTGCTCCGCATTGCGCGCGGCGAGTTCGAGTTCGCCGCGTTCGAGCATCAGGCTCGTGACGGTCTGAAGCGCGAGCGCGCCGGGCATCGCGCCGCGCACGCCCGCTTCGTCGAGCGGCCAGCCGAGCTGCGCGCCGTCCTGCGCAATCTGGCGCAGCCGCAGCGCGACTTCCTGTTCGAGCCGCGCGATTTCGTTCGCGTGATCGGCACAGCGCTGTCGCGTGGCGTCGAGCGCACGAATGCGCGCTTGCGCGGCGAGGACCGCGTCGTCGATCACGATCGCGTCGAGATCGGCTTGCAACTGCGCGGCGGCTCTTGTGTGGACGTCGAGCGCGCTTTGCGCCGCCGCGAGCCGCTTCAGCGCGTTTTGCAGCGTCGCCTCGGCGTTCGCGGGCAGATCGACGGCATCGCCCAGTTCGCGCAATTCCGCGGCCTTCTCACGCCACACGTTCAAGTACGGCGCCACGCGCCTCACGCGCTCCAGCTTGGCGCGCTGCGTTTCGAGCTCCGTGCGGCGCGCGTCTTCATCGCGACGCTTCTCCTCCGCCTCTTCCACGGCGCCGTGCGCGCGACGCCACTGCGCCGTTCTCACGCTCGCCGTCTTCAGCTCGGCGGTGGCTTCGTCGTATTGCTTCAGGCCGATGTAATACGCGCGATCGCCCGACTTGCGCTTCGCCCACAGTCGATCGGCCTCGTCAGCGAGACGTTGGCGCACGTCGCCGAGACTCGCGATGCCCGCCGCCGATTGAAACAGCACCTGCCCGACATCGCTTGATGCATCGAGAATGGCTTCGCCGCCGCGCCGCAGCGCCTCGTGATTCAGGCAGTACATCTGCTCGAAGAAGCCTTTATCGGATGCGCCCAGAAACGTCGCCAGCGCGTCGGCGGGCAGCGCATCGCCGTTCGGCGTGCAGAGCGACGACTTGCGGCTCTTCGTACGATGGAACGCGAACGCGTCGCCGCCCGTTTCGATCGACGCCCCGAGCCGCAGATCGCTTTGCGGATGCACGAACGCAAGCGGCGAGCTATGCGGCATGCCGAAGAGCAACTCGGAAATCGCGTTCTTGATGGTGGATTTGCCCGCCTCGTTCGGACCGACGACAAAGTGAAAATCGTGTTCCGCCGCCGGAAACTCCACCGCGTGATCGGTGAATTTGCCGTAGCGGATGAGTTCGAGCTTGCCGATACGCATGCCTTACTCCGCGTCCGATAACTGCGCGATCAGCCCCGAGCGCACTTCGGCGACGAGCTTAGCGAGTTCGCCATTGCGCACGTGCTCGAGCTCCGGCACGGACTTCTGCAACTCGCTCGGCGCCTGCGACGCCAGTGCGATCAGCCTTTCCTTCAACATGCTCAGAAACTCCGGGTCGGATTCCGCTTCGATGAGAAGACCGTGAAGATCGGCGAGCGCATCGGTGCGGCCGGTGGCCGGCTCGCTGTGCGCGAGCGGCTCGGTCGCGATCCTCACTTTTTCGAGCCAGAGCCGGTCGTGGCTGATCGCGGCGATCTGCGCGAGGACTTCCGCGCGCAGTTGCGCTTCCAGCCCGAAGAGTTCGCCGTGCGCCGCGGTCGCGCCGGCGATCGTCACGCGCACGGCGTGCGGCACGGGCGCCGCGGACGATTCGACGAGCGCTTCGAGCGCACGTCCGACCGCGAGCGCGACTTCATCGAGCGTACCCGCCTGCGATGCGTCGACCGTCACGGCTTCCCAACGCAGCACGTCGATGAAAAGCCGCTCGACGCTCACCTCTTCCGCGTCCGAAACATTGACGATGACCGCGCCGCGCCGTCCCGTCTCGCGGATATTGCGTCCTTGCAGATTGCCCGGAAACACGATGGTCGACGCGTCCTGCCAGATCGCGTAATCGTGCACATGGCCGAGCGCCCAGTAGTGATATTCCTTCGCGTGCAGTTCGGCGACGGAGCACGGCGCGTAGCTCGCGTGCATCGATCCGCCTTCGAGCGCGGTATGCAGCACGCCGATATTGAAATATCCCGCGACCGGCGCCGGATACGCGGTGACGAGATTCGTCGTGACCGCTTTTTCCTTGAAGCTGTGGCCGTGAAGCGCGACCTTCAGATCCTCGATGAGAAAGGTCTGCGGCTTTCGCGTCGAGAACGTGTGGACGTTGTCCGGCAACTGAAGCTGGCTCGTCATTTCGCTTTCGGCGTCGTGATTGCCGAAGAGCACGTACACCGGAATGCCCGCGCGACGCAGCCGCCCCATTTCACGGCAAAAGAAGATGCCCGTGTTGTGATCGCGCCAGGTGCCGTCGTAGAGATCGCCGGCGATCACCATGAAGTCGACTTGCTCGTCGACCGCCACCGACACGAGCTTCGAGAAGGCCTCGCGCGTGGCGTTGCGCAGCATGTCCGCGGGCGCGTCCGCGTAGGCGGAGAGGCCGTGCAACGGGCTGTCGAGATGGATGTCCGCCGCGTGTATGAAGCGCATGGCGCTCGCTCCTTTCAATGGGACCGACGATCATAGCAGCCGGTCGAGACACATCGTGTCCCGATCGACGATGCGTCTTCGGGACGCGATATGTCCCGCCCCGCTCGCAGAATCACTCGTCCGGATTCAACGCGAACAAGGACAAGACGATGAACGCAACACTCGAACGAGACGCCACGATCACGAGCCCTTACACGCCGGGAAACGTCGATGCCGCAATCGGGCATCTGGAACGCGTGCTGTCGGCGGAAGGCGCGAATTCGCTGTTCGGCCAGACTTATTGGCGCACTCGCGTGCAGCAGGTGAGCGCGACGCGTGGCCTGCTTCACGAGCAGCGCGTGCGGCTGGAACGGCTGATGAAACTGCTGTCGGATGCGGGCCGCGTTCAGCCCTTCGAGCGCTGAACGGCTTGTGCCAGCGCGACGAATTCCGCGACCGGCACTTCCTCGGCGCGGCGCGTGAGATCGAAGCCGAGCGCGTCGAAATCGATCGCGTCGCGGTACGCGCTCAGGTTGTTGCGCAATACCTTGCGGCGCTGCGCGAACGCGGCTTTGACGACGTCGCTCAGCACGGTTTCGTCGACTTCGGGCAACTCGTGCGGCGCGAGCGGAATCATCCGCACGATCGCGGAATTCACCTTCGGCGGCGGATTGAACGATTCGGGCGGCACGTCGATCAGCTTGTCCATCACGTAGCGGTATTGCAGCATCACCGAAAGACGCCCGTAGTCCTTGCTCGCGGGTTCGGCGATCATGCGCTCGACCACTTCGTCCTGCAGCATGAAATGTTGGTCGATGACCTTGTGCGCGAACGTCGTCAAATGGAACAGCAGCGGACTCGAAATGTTGTACGGCAGATTGCCGACGATGCGCAGCGTCGGCTTCTCACTTTCGAGCGCGAGCGAAGCGAAATCGAAGTCGAGCGCATCGGCGGAATGCACGACGAGCCTGTCGCCGAAACGCTTTTCCAGACGGCCGATCAGATCGCGATCCAGTTCGACGGCGTGCAGCGGCGACTCGGGCGTGGCAAGACGCTCGATCAGAGGCTCGGTGAGCGCCGCGAGGCCCGGCCCGATTTCGACCATGCGCTCGCCGCGCTTCGGCGCGATCACATCGACGATGGAATCGATCACGCCCTGATCGACGAGAAAGTTTTGCCCGAAGCGCTTGCGCGCGAAATGGCCTTGGTGTTTGGTCGACATACTGATTCGAATTGAATGCGCGCGAGTTCAGGCGCTGCGCTTGTGGCGCGCCATCGTAACGGCGGCATCGATGGCGGCGATCATGCTGCCCGGATCGGCGCGGCCCGTGCCGGCGAGATCGAGCGCGGTGCCGTGATCCACCGACGTGCGGATGATCGGCAAGCCGAGCGTCACGTTGATGCCTTCGCCGAAGGTCGCGTACTTCAGCACCGGCAAGCCCTGGTCGTGGAACATCGCGAGCACGCAATCGGCGTCTTTCAGATAGCGCGGCTGGAACAGCGTATCGGCGGGATACGGACCGGGCGCATCAATGCCGAGTGCACGGGCGCGTTCGAGCGCAGGCGTGATGACGTCGATTTCCTCGCGGCCCAGATAGCCGTTTTCGCCCGCGTGCGGATTGAGCCCGGTGACGAGAATGCGCGGCGCGGGCAAGCCGAAATGCGCGCGCAGATCGTGATCGATGATGGTGAGCGTTTCGACGAGACCGTCGATGCTGAGCGCCGCCGACACGTCCTTCAGCGGCAGATGCGTGGTCGCGAGCGCGACGCGCAACGGACGTTCGCTGGAACCCGCGAGCATCATCACGACGCGCGGCGTATGCGTGCGCTCGGCGAGGTATTCGGTGTGGCCGGTGAAAGGCACGCCGGCATCGTTGATGGTGCTCTTTTGCAGCGGCGCGGTGACGATGCCGTCGAACCGGCCGGAGACCGCGCCGTCGATGGCGGCATCGAGCAGACCGAGCACGTAGCGCCCGTTCGCCGCATTCAGTTTGCCCGCTTCGGCGGGAACGGCGAGCGCGTGATGTTCGATGTCGACCGAGTCGGGCCATGCGCCGCCCGCGCGGGACGTGAGCAGATCGCGATCGCCGAGCACCGTGAAGCGCGCCGATGGCCAGCGCTCGCGCGCCTCGCGTAGCGCCGCCGCCGTCAGTTCCGGGCCGACGCCGGCCGGCTCGCCGGTCGTAATGGCGATGGCGAGCGGTCGGGCATCGGCATTCATGCTGTTACTGCGCTTGGGCAGCGACGCCCTTGTACTGCACGTACGCGGTGTCGCGCAGTTCGCGCAGCCAGTCGGAATACGCCTGCTCGGCCTTGCGCTGGCCGATCGCCTGACGCGCGATGTCGAGTTGCTGCGACGCCGATCCTTCCGCATCCCGGCGAGCGAGCACCTGAATCAGGTGATAGCCGTACTCGCTGCGCACCGGATCGCTGACCGCGCCGTCCTGCAGGTTGTTCATCGCGCGCTCGAATTCCGGCACGGTCTCGCCCGGGCTGATCCAGCCAAGATCGCCGCCTTGCGACGCCGAACCGTCCTGCGAATACGTGCGCGCGAAGTTGGCGAAATCGCCGCCGTTCGCGACCTGCTGCTTGATGTCGAGCAGCCGCTGGCGCGCGGCCTGTTCCGACATACCGTCCGACACGCGCAGCAGGATGTGGCGCACGTGCGTCTGCACGAGTTTCGGCGCATCGCCGGCGGTGCCCTGGCTCGCGCGGCGATCCACCAGCTTGATGATTTCGAAACCGCCGTCGGTGCGCAGCAGCGTCGGCACGACCTGGCCCGGACGCAGCGTCGACACTGCAGTCACGATGCCCGCCGGCAGCGAGCCGGGCGCGCGAAAACCGAGATCGCCGCCCTTGCCGGCGTCCGTGTCCTGCGAATTCTGCTTTGCGAGCTTGGCGAAATCGTCGCCGGCTTGCGCCTGCTTGAGCACGGCTTCGGCCTGCGCCTGAACCTTCGCGACTTCGCTTTCCGGCGCGTCCGACGGCAGCTTGAACATGATGTGCTGCAAACGCAGATCGCTCGCGTTGCGCGCGCCCGGACCGCGCTGGCTGGCGATGTAGTTCGCCACTTCGCCGTCGGACACGGTGATCTTGCTATCCACTTCCTTTTCGCGCAGCTTCGAGAGCGTGAGCTCCGTGCGCGCGTCGCGCATGAAGGTGGACCAAGGCACGCCCTGCGCCTCGATGCGCGAGCGGTAGACGTCGAGCGTCATCTGGTTTTGCTGCGCGAGACGCGCGAGCGTGCGGTTCACGGTGGCGTCGTCGATGACAATGCCGTCTTCCTTCGCCTTCTGAAGCTGAATGCGCTCGATCACCATCTGATCGAGCACTTGCCGCTGCATCTGATCGGCAGGCGGCACCGGCGCGTTTTGCTGCTGGAGACGCTTGACGATGAGGGCGGTGCGCTCTTCCAGTTCGCGCTGTGTGATGACGCCGTCGTTCACCACCGCGACGACGGAATCCGCGACCTGCACATTGCGATTCGACAACGCCTGCGCACCGGCCGGCGAACTCAGGATCAGCGCGCCGACCAGCACGCCCGCTGCGATTGCCGTCGATCGAAACATATTCACGTTTGCCACAGATACTCCATCAAATACGGACTTCACCGTTCGTGTCCTGCTTGTGTGTCCTGCCCTGCGCGGCCGCCGACGCGCTTTTCGCTGCACGTCCGTGGACGCCGCGAGCCCGATCCGGCCTCACTCGTAATCGCTGTACCGGGAGAGCGGCGGCGCCGCTGCCGGCGGCGGCTGATAACCCTGAACGCTCGCGCGGAACGCGCTGACGAGCCCGTTGTCGACGTTCGACAAGCCCTTGAACGTCAGCTGCGCGAGCACGCGCGTGCCCGAGGACGGCTGGCCCAGCGTGTTCACGCCGTTGGCGTAGCGCTGCATGCCGAAGCCGAACGCCCAGCAGTCGGCATCGTACTGGAAGCCCAGAAGCCCGTCGACGAGACGATGGCTCGCGAGATCATAGTTCACGCGGCCGACGGCATAGAGACGGTTCGTGAGCGGCCATTCGCCCGAGACCAGGATCTGGTTGATCGGCTCGTTCACCAGCGTTGTCTGGTTCGAACGCGTGTAGCGATAGCCGACGTTGATCACCTTGCGCGCGCCGGGACTGAACGCAAAGCCGATGCTCGAGCGCACGAGCTGGTTGTTGTCCACATTATATTGGAACGCAGTTTCCGAAGCGAAACCAGCACCCAGCTTGATGGCCGCGCCGGCGATCAGGTCGGAGTGCTTTGCCTGTCCCGGCGGCTGATCCGGCGAGATCGTGACGCGCTGGCTCTGGAAATAATACTGCTGCGCGATGACGAAACGCGCACGCTCGTCGCCCGTCGCCGGGTTGATGAAGCGCGTGGTCAGGCCGGCCGTCAGGCGATTTGCGTCCGCGATCCGGTCGTTCCCGACAAACGTGTTCGGCGTGTAGATTTCAGCGAGACCGAAGTCGGCTTCGGCGGTATCGAAAATCGGCGCGAAGTCCTGATTGTGATACGGCGTGTAGACGTAGTAGAGCCGTGGCTCCAGCGTCTGGATGTAGTCCTGCCCGAAAAGCCGCACCGAGCGGTCGAACACGAGGCCCGTGTCGAAGCTGAGCGTCGGGATCGATTCGGTGAAGTTCTTCGGCTGCCCCGCGACCGGCGGCGACGAACCCGCGACCTGCGTCGTCGCGATATGGCTCAGATCGTACGAGGCGAAGTGCCATTGCACTTTCGGCGTGACGAAATAGCCGGGCGCATTGACGCCGTAGCTCAGGTACGGATTGAAGTACAGCCGGTTGCCGTCGGTGGCGCCGTCGGTCGTGATCGTGAAGCGCGTGGCGTCCAGTTCCGCGCCGTAGTCGAAGCCGCCGACGTTGTACTTGTTGTACTGAACGTTGACCTGCGGCTCGCGGGCGTACGGCGGCGTCGAGGGTTGCAGCGTCTGCCAGCGCTGTTCGCGCGCGAGCACCGACCACGGGCCGTTGTTGTACGTGAGCCCCGCTTCCTGCTGATACAGCAGTTGCGTGCCGTTCAGGAACTGATTCGACGCGTTGCCCAGGTCTTCCGGATATTGATCGTCCGAAACCTTGTTGTAATTGATGTAACCGCCGAAGCCGCTGCCGAAGTTCTGACGGTGCTGCCAGAAGATCGCGTAGCGGTTCGAATGCGTCACGCGGTCATCGGGCAGATAGTTGACGTCGAGCGAGCCCGAGTACGTGGGCGACAGATAGCGATATGTCGCCTCGCCCAGTACGCCGCGCTTCGTCATGATGCGCGGCGTGATGGTCAGATCGCGATTGGGCGCGATATTGAAATAGTACGGGATCGTCGCTTCGAAGCCGGTCGTCGAACTGAGCGTGAAGGTCGGCGGCAGAAGGCCGCTGCGACGGTCGCCCGTCAGCGGAAACGACAGCCACGGGCTGCCGAAAACCGGCACGCCCTGGAAGAACAGCACGCCGTTGTGGGCGATGCCCTCTTCGGCGCCGGTGTCGAAATCGAACGACGTGCCCTTGATGTACCACGCCGGATCGGACTCGCACTGGCAGGCCGTGTACGTGCCGTGGTCGATGCGCGCCCGCTCGTTGTCGATCATGTCGGCGCGCGCGGCGCTGCCCGAGCCGCCCGTCAGATTGAAGCGGTACTTCGGGTTCGTCATGAACCCTTCATTCGCTTCCACCTTCAGATGCGCTTCGGGACCGACGAACGACACGCCGTTGTTGATCAGCCTGACATTGCCGAAAGCATCGGCCATGTCGGTGTCCTGGTCGTAGTGGAGCGCGTCGCCCTTGATGACCGTGACCGTGCGCCGGATCTCCGCCGAGCCCTTCGCCGCCATGTCTTCGTCGGTCGTGCCCGTCGCCTTGTCACTGAGGAGGAAGGTCGAGGGCTGCTGGCCGTTTTGCAGCGGGCGTTCCTGGAGCTCCGGCGCGAGGCGCAGGCTGCCCGGGCCGTCGAGCGGCTGCGGATAGGCGGCGTCGCCCACGAGCTGCGCGTGGGCAAGAGCGGGCATCAAGCCTGGAACGGATAGAAGCGCAGCGACGAGCCGCCGCCTGCGTGGCTTGTCGTCGCCTTTGATTTTCGATACGGGAAACTGTCGTGGCGGCATGTATGGGTGGCGGTTCGATCCCGTTCGCGTCCCACGCGCCCGATGCCGCCGGGCAGGCGGCCGCGCCTTTCCGCAGTCACGAACTTGACGGTCCGTTGCTAAGCGGGGACGACACTCGATCGAACGGTGACGCTCACAGTCGTCGGGAGCCTGGTGCCAGGCGTGAAACGGATCGCTTAAAAAAGTCGTGGGGTATTATATGGCAAGATGTTTGGCCCCTCGAATTTATGACGCACATTCCTTCCGACGCCCGCCTGAACCAGCTTCGCTCGTGGCTCGAAAACGTCGCCGGACCCTACCGGCTGAACGTCGCAAGCCTCGCTCCCGCCTCCGCCGATGCCAGCTTTCGCCGCTATTTCAGGCTCGAGAGCGATGCGGCGTTCGGCAAAACGCTCATCGCCGTCGATGCGCCGCCGCCGGAAAAATGCCGCGAATTCGTGCAGGTCGCCGGGCTTCTCGAGGCCGCGAACGTGCATGTGCCGAAAGTTTTGGAAACGGATTTCGACGCCGGTTTCATGCTGCTCACCGATCTCGGCACGACGACTTACATGTCGGTGCTCGACGAAAAGAACGCGCGGCCGATGATGCGCGCCGCGATCGACACGCTGATCCGCTTTCAGCAAACCGCGCGCGAAGGCGTGCTGCCGCCGTTCGACGAGGCGTTCCTGCGCCGCGAGATGGAGCTGATGCCCGAGTGGTTCATCGGACGCCATCTGGGCCGTGAAGTCGCCGCCGACGAACGCAAGACGCTCGACGCCACGTTCACGCTGCTCGTGCAAAGCGCGCTCGCGCAGCCGCAGACTTTCATGCTGCGTGACTTCATGCCGCGCAATCTGATGGTGTGCGAGCCGAATCCGGGCGTGCTGGACTTTCAGGACGCGGTGTACGGCCCGATCACGTACGACATGGCCTCGCTCATGCGCGACGCGTTCATCAGCTGGGAAGAAGAGTTTCAGCTCGATTGCGTCGCGTATTACTGGGAGCGCGCAAAAAAGGCCGGACTTCCCGTCGATGAGGATTTCGGCGAGTTCTATCGCCAGCTCGAATGGATGGGCCTGCAGCGCCACATCAAGGTGCTCGGCCTCTTCGCGCGGATTCACTATCGCGACGGCAAGCCGCGCTATCTCGCCGATCTGCCGCGCTTCATCGGTTATGCGCGCAAGGTCGCGGAACGCTACGCGCCGCTGTGGCCGTTCGCTCGTCTGCTCGATTCGCTGGAAGGGCGCGCGGTCGATGTCGGCTACACCTTTTGATTCACGATGACGCACGCTTTGAAAACGGCGATGATCTTCGCCGCCGGACGCGGCGAACGCATGCGCCCGCTCACCGACCTCTGTCCGAAGCCGTTGCTGCCGGTCGGCGGAAAGCCTTTGATCATGTGGCAGATCGAGCGTCTCGCGGCGGCGGGCGTCGAAACGATCGTCATCAATCATGCGTGGCTCGGCGATCAGATCGAAAGCGCGCTCGGCAACGGTTCTCAATGGGGCGTCGAGCTGCGCTATTCGGCCGAGACCGAAGCGCTGGAGACGGCGGGCGGCATCGCACGGGCGCGTCATCTGATCGGCGATGGCGTGTTCATCGCGGTAAGCGGCGACGTCTTTTGCGACTTCGATTACGCGACCTTGCGCGAGCGCGCCTCGACGCTCACTTCGATGCCCTCGCCCGGCATGCATCTCGTGATGGTGCCGAATCCGCCGTTCCATCCGAAGGGCGACTTCGCGCTGAACGACGGCACGCTCGCGCTGGAAGGCGAGCCGCGCTATACGTTCGGCAACATCGGTCTGTACGACACGCGCATGTTCGACGATCTCGCACCCGGCACGCGCCGCGCACTCACGCCGTACTATCGCGAAACCATCGCGGCCGGGCGCGCGAGCGGCGAGCTCTACGAAGGCCGATGGGAAAACGTCGGCACGCCCGCGCAGCTCCGCGCACTCGACGAGGAACTGCGGGCGGGGTGAGCTTCGGAGATTGGGACGCATCCGATGGTAAAATGCGCGGTTCTCGCGTCTTTTCCTTCCATTGCGACAAGCAATCATGTCCGATACCCGTCCCGATACCCTCTTTGCGCTCACCGCGCTCTCGCCGCTCGACGGCCGCTATGCCGCCAAGACCGAAGCCCTGCGCGACTGGCTTTCCGAAGCCGCGTTCATGCGCCATCGCGTGACGGTTGAGATTCACTGGCTGATCGCGTTGTCGCGCGCGGGTTTCGCCGAAGTGCCGCGCTTCTCCGACGCTTCCGAACAGTTCCTGCTAGGCCTCGCCGAGCGCTTCACCGCGCACGATGCGGCGCGCATCAAGGACATCGAACGCGTGACGAATCACGACGTGAAGGCCGTCGAATACTGGCTCAAGGAGTCGGTCAAGGGCCAGCCGGAACTGGAGCGCGCAAGCGAATTCATCCACTTCGCGTGCACGTCGGAAGACATCAACAACACATCGCACGGTCTGATGCTCGCCGGCGCGCGCGAACGCGTGATTTTGCCCGCGCTGCGCTCGGTGCATGAACGTCTCGTGAAGCTCGCGCACATGCACGCAGAGCAGCCCATGCTTTCGCGCACGCACGGTCAGCCCGCCAGCCCGACGACGCTCGGCAAGGAAATCGCCAATGTCGCGGCGCGTCTTGCGCGCGCGATCACGCGTATCGAGAAGGTCGAACTGCTCGGCAAGATGAACGGCGCGGTCGGCAACTTCAACGCGCATCTGTCGGCGTATCCGGACTTCGACTGGGAAGCGTTCTCGAAAGATGTCGTCGAAAATCGGCTGAAGCTCACGTTCAATCCGTACACGATCCAGATCGAGCCGCACGACTACATGGCCGAACTGTTCGACACCGTCGCGCGCGCGAACACGATCCTGCTCGACCTCGATCGCGATGTGTGGGGCTACATTTCGCTCGGCTATTTCAAACAGAAGACGAAGGCCGGTGAAATCGGCTCCTCGACGATGCCGCACAAGGTCAATCCGATCGACTTCGAGAACTCGGAAGGCAATCTCGGCCTCGCGAACGCGACGCTGCGCCATCTCGCTGACAAGCTGCCGGTCTCGCGCTGGCAGCGCGATCTCACCGATTCGACGGTTCTGCGCAATATCGGCGTCGCCTTCGGGTACTCGCTGCTCGCTTACGACGCGCTGATCCGTGGCCTCGACAAGCTCGAAGTGAACGCGGCGCGTCTGAACGAAGATCTCGACAATACGTGGGAAGTGCTCGCCGAGCCGGTGCAGACGGTGATGCGCCGCTACGGCATCGAGAACCCGTATGAGCAATTGAAGGAACTGACGCGCGGCAAGGGCATCACGCGCGAGGCGCTGCAGACGTTCATCGGCGGGCTGGCGATTCCGGCCGACGCGAAGAAGCTGCTGCTGGAGATGACGCCCGGCTCGTATATCGGCAAGGCGGTGGAGCTGGCGAAGCGGATCAGCTAAGCAAAAAGACAGAAGCCCCGGAATTCCGGGTCCGGAATTTGAACTGCACCCCAAAAGTTGGACACCCGTTCAACGATTTGGGGTGTTTTTTCATGAGCAAGTACAGCGCACGACTC
>NZ_JALQDP010000017.1:0-123588 GCF_023631165.1 Caballeronia sp. AZ1_KS37
CGGAATCAGACGCTACATTCACTACTACAATCACCACCGCATCAAGCTGAAGCTGAAAGGGCTGAGTCCTGTGATGTACAGAACTCAGCCCTTAGCGGCCTAGCCCAAAACTGTCCAACTTTGCGGGGTCAGTTCAATTCCGGGGCTTTTTTCATTGGCGCGTCATTTGCGCGTCTTCAACTTCTCGATCACGTTGTCGACGATCTGCTCGGGCATGAGCTCGATGCTTTCCGTAATCGCCTCGTCCTCGCCAGGTTCTTCCAGCGTGTCGAGTTGGCTCTGCAACAGCGAGGGATCGAAGAAGTGTCCGGTGCGCGAACCGAGACGCTCGCGAAGCACATCCATCGTACCGTGCAGATAGACGAAGCACACGTCGCGATCGCCGTCGCGCAGGATGTCGCGATACGAGCGTTTCAGCGACGAGCACGTAAATACCGCCGTCTCGCCCGCACGCTGCTTTTCCTCGATCGCGGCACGAATGGTCTTGAGCCACGGCCAGCGATCCTCGTCGGTCAGCGGGATGCCCTTGTGCATCTTCTCCTTGTTCGCGGCGCTGTGGAACGCGTCGCCGTCGGTGAAAGTGCAGTGCAGCCGCTCCGCCAGCATCTCGCCGATGAGGGACTTGCCGGCACCCGACACGCCCATTGCGATCAAAATCATCGAAGTCTCCTTACACGAACATCGCGAGCACGAAGGTCAAGCCCAGGCCCATCAGAGAGATGATCGTTTCGAGCAACGACCACGTCTTGAACGTCTGACCGACCGTCATCCCGAAATACTCTTTGATCAACCAGAAGCCGCCGTCGTTCACATGCGAGAAGATCAGCGAGCCGGAGCCGGTGGCGAGCACCAGCAGTTCCGGGCTCGTGTGACCGCCCGCCGCGGCGGCGATCGGCGCAACGATGCCGCAGGCGGTGGTCATCGCGACCGTGGCCGAGCCCGTCGCCAGACGGATCAGCGCGGCGACGAACCAGCCAAGCAACAGCGGCGACAGACTCGCTGATGAGGCGCTCGCGACGATCTGCTGCGAGATCCCGCTATCGCGCAGAACCTGGCCGAAGCCGCCGCCCGCGCCGACGATCAGCGTAATGCCCGCGATCGGCGCCAAGCACTCGCCGCAGAACTTCTGAATCTGCTCACGGTTGAAGCCCTGCTTCGCGCCGAAGGTCCAGAAGCTGACCAGCACGGCGATCAACAGTGCCATATCCGACTGGCCGATGAAGCGCAGCAAATCGTTCGGCAGCGTTTTCGGCGTGAAGACCAGATCGGCCCAGCTACCGATCAACATCAGAATGACCGGCAGCAGAATGGTGAACAACGTGATGCCGAAGCTCGGCAAATCGCGCGTCTTCTCCGTATCGCCGTGCTTCTGGGTGAACTGGTCGGCGAGCGCGTTGGCGTCGGGCAGCTTGATGTATTTGTGGATCAGCAGCGCGAACAGCGGGCCGGCGACGATCGCAGTCGGCACGCCGACGAGCAGACCGTAGGCGATCGTCTTGCCGATATCCGCGTGATACGCCTGCACCGCGAGCAACGCGGCCGGGTGCGGCGGAATCAGACCGTGCACGACCGAGAGACCCGCGACCATCGGCAGGCCGATCAGCAGCAGCGACTTGCCGGTGCGCTTCGCGACGTTGAACGCAATGGGGATCAGCAGCACGAAGCCCACTTCGAAGAACACCGGCAAGCCGACAATGATCGCGACGACCATCATGGCCCAGTGAATGTTCTTCTCACCGAAGAGATTGATCAGCGTATTGGCGATGCGCTCGGCTCCGCCCGATTCGGCCATCATCTTGCCGAGCATCGTGCCAAGGCCGACGACGACAGCAATGTGACCGAGCGTATTTCCGTTGCCGGTTTCGAACGACTTCACGATTTTGTCCATCGGCATGCCGACCGCGAGGGCAAGCAATACGGACACGATCATGAGAACGAGGAACGGGTAAACCTTATAGCGGGCGATCATCAGGATCAGAACCGCGATCGCGATCACCGCGTAGAGCAGTAGCATGCTCCCGTGGACGGCTGGCATAACGCCTCCTTGATTTTGTTGAGGTTTTCTGCGCTATGTATGCGTTTGCCGTCGTTGCACTGCACACGCGGCAACATCCGGCAAGCGCAAACACGGCGCTGGGCAACGGAATTTTACTTGTAAGCGAGGAAGTCGGCCGAGAAATGGCAGCGAGAAGCGCGCGCGTGCGAAACGCGGCCGAAAAAAAACCGACGCTCATGTAAGCGTCGGTTTCGAATGGAAGTTCAAGCCTTCTCGCCCGAACGATTTGCAATGCATCAGGCCGCCGGCTTCGTTGCCGCTGCGCACTGGAAGTCCAATTGGCGCGCGCGGCTTCCGCCTGGCCTGAGCTGCGGGTTGTCGAGGGCTTGAACCACGATTACTTGGCGATCCTCGCAAATCCGGGCAGCCTTCGACACGCAACTGTTCTGCGATTCGAACAGCCCCGAACAGGTGACGCGTTGCGCCCCGCTTTGACCGGCAACATTCAAATTTTGAGCGGAGTAGCTCAAGCCCGTGTCCGTCGTGCAAGCGGAGAGAACTCCGACTGCAGCGAGGATCGTGAAAAAAAATTTAGACATTTCGCGTTTGACAGGTAATGGTCGACAAATGGCGAGTGATCGATCTGGGCAATCGCGTGACAACACGATTGCCCAGACTCCCTGACCGTCAGGTCAGGCGCTCACTCTTACCAGCGGTACGAAGCGTTAGCGCCGTACACCGTTCCGTTGCGGCTCGAACCAGCACCGGCCTTCAGCACCAGGTTCTGGGTGACACGGAGGTTGACCGCAACAGCCGCTGCCGCGTAACCCTGATACGTCGCACCGCCCACACCGACCGACATGATCTTGTCCTGGTCGATGTTCGGGATCATCGCCAACGCCGTTGCCGCAGCGATGCCCGAGTAGGCGTTACGACCCACCTCGGCGACGGCGCCTTGCATGCCATTCACGACGCTGTCGGTGTAGCTGTTCGATTGCGTGACCGCATCGTTCAACTGGTTGACGTTGACCAGATCCGCGCCTTCCGTACCGGCAGCCACGTTGGTGATCTGGCGCTCGCTACCCGCTGCGCCAACCGACACCGTGTTCGCACGATCAGCCACCGAGCTCGCGCCCAGCGCGACGGAGTCATCCGCCGTTGCCCGCGTGTTCGCACCGATAGCCACCGCACCGACGCCGCTGGCAACCGCGCTCGAGCCGTTGGCGACCGAGTTCGCACCCGTTGCCTGAGCCTTCGCGCCGCTTGCCGTCGCATGGGTGCCGCTTGCTACAGCCGCTTCGGTTGCACGATTGCCGTCCGCTGCGAACAACGGGTTATCGGAAGTCGTTATGTTCGCAATCTGGCTGGACAGCGCATCCAACTGCGCCTTGTTGACAAGGTCAGTCGGGGCGATGGCGGTACTCACATTGTGAATGGTCGTTCCGTCCTTGCCGGCCAGCGTGATGTTGCTGTAGTCCGTCTCTCCGGTCGACGTCGTGTCGAACGTGACGGCCGCCTTCGGCTTCCCGTTCGTACCGTCCTTATACAGGCTCGTTTCCTTCAACTGACCCACGGTCGCGACATCGTCGTCGTTGACACCGTGGTCGACGTGCTGGTCGACAGCGTGCTCCATTGCGTCGAAATGGAGTTGAAGCCGGTGGACACGCTGCCCGAGATGGAGTTGAACCCGGTCGACAACGAGGCATATGACGTCGACATGCTTTGCGAGATCGACGTCACCGAAGTCGACCAGCTATTGACCGTCGACCCCATGGTCGAAATCGTCGTGGAGGTCGACGTCGACAGGGAACTGATGCTGGTCGATGCCGAACTGGACACCGTGAACAATTGCCCGCCATTGATGGCGTCCATGCTTCCGACCGCGATGTTCCCGTCTTTCAGGTTGACAAGGTTCTTGCCTGAGAAACTCACGTTCCCGTTCGAGAAGGCGATGTTATTTCCGGTGAACGTGATGCCGGTAGTGTTACTGATGGAGATTGAATTGGCGCTGGAGCCGGTGCCGGCGCTTAGTACGACTCCGCTAAAGCCGCCGGCGCAGTAGGTACCGGAATCAGCTGTCGGTGTCGCTGAGTTGGACTTGTAAACGTATCCGGTGCCGCCGTCGCACAGCGACATCGAGGAGTTCTGAGCCCAAGCCGTCGAACCGCCAAATAGCATCGCCACCGACGCGCCGACGCCTGCCGCCACACGGAACACGTCGCGCGGATCGTTATCTTCCTGCCGGTAAGCCGCTAATATGGCGCTCTGACCGTCTTCTAGGTCGCATACCGCGCCGCCAGAACTCTTCTTGCCTCGCGCCATTGCAGTCTCGGCGACTGCAACGAACGTCCCTACCTTCTCATTCCAAATACTGCGGTATGACTTATTCATAAACCGAATTGACCCACAAAAACGAGCGTCTTCACAAAAACAAAGGAAACAACTTTGACCACTGCAGAGAATATTCAGACTCGCCACTTCGATGAAGCGGACATGTCCTAAATTCGTGCAAGTGAGGTGGAAAAAGCGGAGGAAGATGTTTTGCCGTCTTTCGGATTAATCCGATTCAAACGGACCATATTGCCAGTCCGATTAAATAATGCTCGGATATGTCTTATTTATTCTTATTTTCGACGCAAAGCTGAGGCGCAAAGTCGCACCGCTCATTGAGAAAAGAGACGAACGGGAACCAACACGTCAAAGTAAAACGCCGAGGCTGATCTAAGTGATCAGCCTCGGCGTCGAGCCGAACCGCGTTTTGTAGAGTTTAACGCAGCGGCTTTTTCACAAGTTCATCGAGCAAACCGGCGTATCCGCTTACCAGTTCCGCGTTGTCTGGCAGAAAACGCGCGATTGCCGCGCGCTGCTCGTCCCGGTAACGGCCCACATTCGCATCATGCTGATCGATTGCCTCGACCACGCGGCGCGCCCCTTCGGCAACGTTATTGTCGCGGTAGTAGTAACCCAGATCGGTACACAACGTAGCGTTGTGGACAAGCGGATAACCCTGCCAGCAAACCTCCAGATAGAAGTAATTCAGCGGATTTTCCCACTGATGCGACACGACGATATCCGTATGCTCGGCAAGATATGTCGGCGTGTCGAAGCGTCCGAGAAACACCGCCTTGTGGTTCCGCACGATGTCGAGCTGGTTCATCAACACAATGAATTCGCGGCACTGCGTGGCGAGATTCTGCGCGTTGGTCACCTGAAGCAGTTGAATGTCGTCCGGCCGTTCGCGATACGCCAATTCCGCGATCATCGCCGGATAGAGACAGAATTTCACGACGTTGATATTCGGCTCCATCACGCTCAGGCGACGCGGCCCCGCGTGCGGCTGATACTCGCCCGAATGCGGCAACGAAACGGTACGCGCGTTCAGGAACATCGGGCTCCAGATGAACGGCACGACCCGCGCGGTTTGACGACGCATCACCTCGAAGTACGGCGCGCTGATGTTCGCGACTTGCGGAATCATCCAGATGTCGTCATAGCGCTGGTTGACGAACAGGTTGTCGCCGAAAGTGGGTCTGTTGAACAGAATCGACTCCATCGCGTGGACGTATTCGAAACCGCAACAATAAGAGATGAGCCGCGCGCCCCGCTCTTTCAGATAAGCCGTCGCGTTCGCGTCGATCTGGCCGCCGAGTTCGATCAGTACATCGACCTTGTCCTTCGCGTCATCGAATGTGACGGTGGGCCAGCGCTCGAGATCCCAGGGCAATTGGTTCGTGATCGCCACATGCGTCGTGTTGACGAGCACGACGCTCTCGACGTTGGGACAGTTCTTGAGCGCTTCCGCGAGAAACACCGCGTTCTGCTTGATACCGTTGTTCCACAACGTTTCGGCCTCGTGAAACAGGCCGATCGTGATGCCAATTCGCAACTTCTTCATTCCATTTAACTCCGTTGCCTCGCGGCAGATGCCTGAATCCCGAACTCACGCCTTCGCGTAGACGGCCTCGATCGCCTGCGTGTAGATCCGCACGTTGTCTTCGTTTTCCGGATCGAGCGTGTGAAGGAATTTCTTCGCGGTCGCGCGATAGCTTTCGAGATTGGCATCGTGCTCGGCGAAGGCGCGAAGCAACGCGCGGCCGCCTTCTTCGCAATCGAAATCGTGATAGCGATAGCCGCACTCGCCGATCAGATGCGAGTTGTGAATCAGCGGATAGCCGCCGTAGAGCGCTTCGTAATACACGTAGTTCTGCGGGTTTTCCCACTGATGGCTCACGACCGCGTCGACGGAAGCCGGCACGATCTGCGCGAACGGGAAGCGTCCTTCGAAGTTGCCGAGCCCGTGTCTCACATAATCGAGACTGTGCGCGAAACCGACGAACGCCGCGTGATCCTTCAGCTTGAACGTGTTGTAGGCCCATACGCGTTCGAGCATGTCCGGATTCTCGCGATGCGCCACGTCGCAGGCGAGCATCGGGATATAGCTCGTTTTCACCATGCAGACGTTCGGCTCGAAAATTCCGACGCGCCAACGCCGGCGCCCCGGCTGATAACCGAACTTCTGACCGTTCGGCAGCTTCGCCGCTTCGCGTTCGAGCACGACCGGACTCCACAGGTGCGGCATGAGCTTGACCGGCGCGCGGAAGAGCGTTTCAAAGTACGGTTTGCAACTGACTTCGTATTCCGGCAGCGTCCAGACTTCGTCGTAAGGCGCGCCCGAAATCAGCAGCGCGTGCTGGAGATTGAAGACCATGCGCTCGATATCGATGACATAGTCGTTACCGACGCGCATCGTGATGACCTTGCCGCCCTTCTCGCGGAACTTGATCGCCCATTCCTTGCTGAGTTGCGCGCTCATTTCGATCATGACGTCGAGCTTGGACATGGCCGTTTCCATGTCGATGAGCGGCACGGGCGAATCGGACAGGAAACGCTTTGCGTCTTCGGGGCCGCCGTCGCCGCCGCCCGTCACCAGATAAGTCGATTTCACGCGCGGCGAGCGCATGAGCAACATCACGAGATAAAGGCAGTTCTGGAAGATGCCGTTTTCCCACAGCGACTGCTCGCCTTTGCGGATGAAAATGGAAACGCCGACGTTGATCCGCTCCGGCATGCGGGATTTGCTTTGCATGTTCATACGCCTACCTCGAGCTTGCTGCCCTCACAAAGGTTGATCAACCGTTCGGCGAACGCATCCAGGTTGGCTTGATTGAAAGGACTGACCGCGTCGATGACGCGCTGTGCGTTTGCGCGATATGCATTGAGATTATCGTCATGCTCGCGGAACGCGCGCAGCAGCTGACGTCCGCCCTCTTGCGCGTCGAAGCCCGGATAGTAGTAGCCGGCATCCTTCAGCCACGGCGAATTGTGGACGAGCGGATAGCCGCCGTAGAGCACATCCAGATACAGGTAATTCTGATCGTTGCCCCACTGATGCGACACGACTGCATCGGCGAATTGCGCCATGAAGCCGGCGATATCGTTACGGCCATGGAACGTCGCCTTCGAGTCTTTCACGATGTCGAGCGAGTTGGCCATGTACATGAGCGTCGGGTGATCTTTCATGTGCATGGAATTGAGCACATGCATGGCGGACACGCTCGAACGATCCGCGCGATACGCCTCTTCGCAGACGAGCATCGGAATGCTCGATGTTTTCACCACCGAAATATTCGGCTCGAACATTGCGACCCGGAAACCTTGCGGCTGGATGGCAGGTTGAGCCGACTTGTCCGCGCGGCGCTCGTAGCCGTAGCGCAGACCGTGCTCCTCGACTTCGACGATGCGGCTCTCGATGAACTGCGGATGCCAGATGAACGGAATGATATGAACGGGACAGCGATGCAGCGTACGCATCATCGGGACGGACGCGCGATCCTTCGACATCAGCCAGACCTGGTCGTAACGGTCCGCGCGCATGACGTGCACGGGCTTGTCGAACACTGGCGCTTCGACGAGCCCCACGTACGGCTGGCCGCAGCAGTAATACGCGACTTTCTTGCCACGCGCGCGCATGAGATCGAGCCATTCGGTGTCGAGCGCGCCGCCCATTTCGAAGATGACGTCGACGGCGTCGGTCGCCTCATGAATCCGCATGATGCGCAGGCCTTTCGACGCGGCGTCCACTTGCGGAGGCAATGCGTTCTGGTCGCCCACGTCGATGAGCGAAACACTCTCGATGAACGGAAGCTTTTGAAGCGCTTCCGACAGAAAGATCACGTTCTGGCCCAGGCCGTTTTGCCAGATGTTTTGGCCTTGATGCGTGACGACTGATATTCCGACTCGGATGGTCATCGGATTGGCATCCTAAAGATATTAAATTTCGCTTTCTGAAGAAGAGGTTCCGCGGCAAGTCGATCTTTCGGCCGGCACGGTTGAACGCTGGTGCGGCGGGATCGGCGCTGGTGCGAGCAGCATCGCGCGGAAGCAAGGAGGAATGGTGCAGAATGCGCCGAACCGTCCTGATCTTCTTCGCTTCCGCGATTGGATATATCGGGGAACTTCTGAAAGCTAAATATATAGAAGAATCTCTAGAATTCCCAGTGAATCAGGGATTAATGAGACTAGTCTTATCCGAGTCTTAAAATGCGCAAAACGTCTTAAACACAATGCGTTTCGAAATTTGGATTTATCCGATTCAAATATTGATCGAATCGCTTGACGAAAAAGCTTGATGTTCGCGCGCTCGACTGACGGCGCACGCGAAAGCATGTCGGAAGAGGAGCATCGTCGGGCACGAATTGCCCCGACCGAAAGGCGAAAAAACAATACGCGCCCGGCCGCTTGCACGGCCGTGACGCGTTTTCGATTAGTGCAGCAATTTACTTATGCGGCGCCAATTCGCTCGCCGCCCGCGCGAGGCGTGTGACTTCTTCCCAGTTCTGCGCGGCGAGCGCGGCCTTCGGCGTGAGCCACGACCCACCGACGCACACCACATTCGGCTGCGCCAGGAAGCTCGATGCGGTTTCCGCCGTGATGCCGCCCGTCGGACAGAATTTCAGGTTCGGGAACGGTCCGTAGAACGCCTGAAGCATCGGAATGCCGCCCGCCTGTTGCGCCGGAAAGAACTTGACGATTTCATAGCCGAGTTCCATCGCCGTGATGATATCGCTTGGCGTCATCACGCCCGGCAGGAGCGGCAATCCGGCGTCCTGCGCGGCCTTGTGCATGTCCTTCGTGAGACCGGGCGACACGCCGAATTGCGCGCCCGCCTTCTTCGCCTGCGCGCAATGCTCCGGCTTCGTGATGGTGCCCACGCCGACGACGATATCGTCCGCCAGTTGGCTCGCGCGCTCGATCGCGCCGATGCCCGCCGGCGTGCGCAGCGTGATTTCCAGCACCTTCACGCCGCCCGCATGCAGCGCACGCGACACGTGCTCGCCTTGCTCGATCGTTTCGAAAGCCAGAACCGGGATCACCGGTCCCAGACGCACGATTTCGCTTACCGTTTTCATTTGATGCGACTCCTGGTTTTTGAGCGGCGCCCTTGGGGTCTGTCCGCGGGTTTCTCTCAGGTTCCGGGCGTTACGCCCTTCGTTGTTCCGTTCAGTGATTCGTGGCGTGCGCCTTGTTCAGCGCCGACGCAGCCGCCCGCGCATTGTCGCGAAGCGCGTTTCGTTCGGGCGCGGCGGCCGTCGCGTGCGCGTGTCCGTCGTGGCTTGCTGCCGCGCCGATCAACGCGCCGAAGACCGACGCGCCCTGCTCCGCCGGCAACGCCGCGCTGCGGAACACGCCGAACAACTCGCGGCCGAAGCCCGCTTCGTTCTCCGCCTGATGCAGCGGCGCCTCGACTTCGCGTGAAGCCCACTCGTTCGCATCGATTTCGATGTCGAGCACGCCCGCGGGCGCGTCGATCACGAGCATATCGCCGGTGCGGACCTTGCCGAGCGGACCTTGCAGCAGCGCTTCCGGCGATACGTGAATGACCGCCGGCACCTTGCCCGATGCGCCCGACATGCGTCCATCGGTCACTAACGCGACATGGAAGCCCTGATCCTGCAATACGCCCAGAAGCGGCGTCAATCGATGCAACTCCGGCATGCCATTCGCGCGCGCGCCCTGGAAACGCACGACGGCGACGAAATCGCGCTTCAGTTCGCCCTTGTCGAACGCTTCCTGCACTTCTTCCTGCGAATTGAAGACGATGGCCGGCGCCTTCACCACACGATGCTCCGGCGCCACCGCCGAAATCTTGATGACGCCGCGCCCGAGCTTGCCCTGCATCAGCCGCAGTCCGCCGTCCGGCTGGAACGGCTCGCCGATCGCGCGCAGCACCTTCGTGTCGTGGCTCTCTGCCGCGCCGTCGACCCATTGCAGTTTGCCGTCGATGAGCTTCGGCTCCTTGGTGTAATGCGACAGCCCTTTGCCGACGACCGTCTGCACGTCCTCATGCAGCAGCCCGCCTTCGAGCAGATTGCGCACGAGGAACGCGACGCCGCCTGCTGCGTGGAAGTGATTCACATCGGCCTTGCCATTCGGGTAGATCTTCGCGAGCAGCGGTACGACCTGCGACAGCTCGTCGAAATCGTTCCAGTCGATCACGATGCCCGCCGCCCGCGCGATCGCCACGAGATGCAGCGTGTGATTGGTCGAACCGCCCGTCGCGAGCAGCGCAACAATGCCGTTCACGATCGCCTTTTCATCGACGACATGACCGATCGGCGTGTAGTTGCCGCGTTCGAGCGTGATATCGAGCACGCGGCGCGCGGCCTCGGCGGTGAGCGCGTCGCGCAGTTCCGTATGCGGATGCACGAACGCCGCGCTCGGCAGATGCAGGCCCATCACTTCCATCAGCATCTGATTGCTGTTGGCGGTGCCGTAGAACGTGCAGGTGCCGTGACCGTGATACGCCGCCGCTTCGGCTTCGAGCAGCGCGCCGCGATCGCATTTGCCGGTCGCGAATTCCTGGCGCACCTTGGCTTTTTCGTCGTTAGTGAGACCGCTCGTCATCGGGCCGGCTGGGACGAAAATGGTCGGCAGATGGCCGAACTGCAGCGCGCCGATCGCGAGTCCGGGCACGATCTTGTCGCACACGCCGAGGCACAGCGCCGCGTCGAACATGTTGTGCGTCAGCGCGACGGCCGTGCTCATCGCGATGACTTCGCGCGAGAACAGCGACAGCTCCATGCCCGCGTTGCCTTGCGTGATGCCGTCGCACATAGCCGGCACGCCGCCCGCGAATTGCGCGATGCCGCCATGCGCGCGCGCCGCCTGCTTGATGATGTCCGGAAAGCTCTTGTACGGCGCGTGCGCGGAAAGCATCTCGTTGTAGGACGACACGATACCGATGTTCGGCTCGCGCACCGCCTTGATCGCGAACTTTTCCTGGCCCTCGAGGCCGGCGAAGCCGTGCGCGAGATTGGCGCAGGACAGCGCACCGCGCGCCGGGAACAGGCCGTGCGCCGCGTCGATGCGCGCGAGATAGGCTGCGCGCGTCGGCTTGCTGCGTTCGATGATGCGATCGGTGACGTTCTTGAGTTGCGGATGCGGGGAAACCATCGAAGCTCCTTCGTCTCACTCCCGGCTGCCTGCCGTTGAGATTGGGTTGAACATTGCGAGGGACGGCGTTTGAATCGTTGTCTTGTGATGGGCGCCGTGTCTCGCGAGTTTAGGAGAAAAACTACACGATGACAATCGAAAACCTGGCCAGAGCGACAAGCAGTCACATGAACAAGACGCTTATCGCACGGACGTTTACGGGATTTCCCTAAGATTCCGAATCCAACGTATGTAGTATTTGTACAAAACCGATCATCCGTTATAGTCCGTAGCAATTTTCAGAATAGGCGAGAATTCCGATGTTGCTGTCCCAAGTCGAAGCGATGCGCGCGCAACTGCGTCCGTCCGAGCGCAAGCTGGCTGAGTACGTGCTGGAAGCGCCGCGCGAGGTGCTCGACCTGTCGATGACCGAATTCGCCGCGCGCGCGGGCGTCAGCCAGCCGACGATTGCGCGTTTCTGTCAGGCGCTCGGCTTTTCGGGATTTCGCGAGTTCAAGATTCGCTTGGCGCAAGGCGTAGCAGCGGATGTTCCCACGGTGTATCGCGACGTACGCACCGACGAACCGGCCGCAGGCGTCGCGGCGAAGGTGCTCGACCGGACCATCGGCGCATTGATCGCGGTGCGCAACAGCCTGTCGTCGGACAGCGTCGCGGCGGCAATCGCGATGCTCGCGGATGCACGGCGCATCGAGTTCTACGGCGCGGGCGGGTCGGGCATCGCCGCGCTCGACATGCAGCACAAATTTTTTCGGTTGGGCGTGCCGTCTGTCGCATACTCGGACCCGCACACCTACACGACCTCGGCGGCGCTTCTCGGTGCGGGCGATGTCGTCGTCGCGATATCGAATACAGGACGCACGCGGGACATTCTCGATGCGTGCCGATCGGCGCTGAACGGCGGGGCGAAGGTTATCGCGATCACGCACGGCAACTCGCCGCTCGCGCGTCTCGCGACAGTCGGATTGTTCGCGAACGTCGATGAAGACACCGACATTTTTTCGCCGATGACATCGCGCGTTTCGCATCTCGCGATCGGCGACATTCTGGCGGTCGGCCTCGCCCTGGCGCGGGGACCCGCGCTGGCGGAAAAGCTTGCGGAAGCGAAGGACGTGCTCGAAGGGCGGCGGGTGGGTGCGTAAGCGGCGAAGTTCGCTTCGACGTCGAACGAAGGGCGATGCATCGCCTATTCTTCCCACAAACCGGATGTCTTGCAGGACCATGCAACATGGACTGTTCCTTCACTGTCGAGCGCTTCGAATCCTGTGTTTATGGCGGAAAGCCGGACGAAGCCATCGCGCTGCTTTGCGAATTCGATCATTACCTGCGCGATGTTCCATTTCCTGATTTGCTGACTCTTGTGGCGCCTTCCGCGATATGGCCGACACCCAGCAGGGAGCGCCAACTCGAACGCTTCGTCAGCCGCGTGGCGGCGGCCATCGTTGCACTCCTCGGGAATACGGAAATCACGCTCACGGAATCGCGGTTTCTGAAATTCTCAGGCTGCCGCTCGCTTGTCCAGCGCTTTCTCGGCGCGGCGCCGCTTACCAATGCAGACCATCTCGCACGGGGTTTTCTTCCGGTGGTCCACGAGGATGGAACCGTGCAACTGCCCTATCCTGACGCGGTGAAACGGCTCAATCTGCTGTGCAATTCCGAATCGCGCCTGACGCTGGATTATTCCGCCTGCATGCGTGCGGACCCCATTCCGACGCTCAATCTCGCCATTGCGACAGCCGGCGAAATGCTTCCCGGCACAACCGAAGCGCACCGCAAACGTGAGGCGCTCCTCAGCTGGCTCGACAGGACACTTGACCAGCAGAGCGATCTCTGGGAAATCGAGATGGACCCGCTGCTGGGCCTTTACATGCACTGCACCTATGCCGAAATCGAGGACAGGCATGCAATCAAATGCAGCATCAACAAGCTCGTGCGCAAGACGCTCGCGGCGACGGGCCTGACCGATCTCGACACGAAGCTCACCGCGTCGCGACGGGCCGAACGAGCCCGACCGCTCATGCTCGTCGTGCTCGAAGCATTCGGCGATGGCCATTCGATCATGCGTACTCATTCGCTCAATTTGCAGGCCGCGCGCGCTCGTTTCGATATCGTCGCGATGTGCGATGCCGACGCAATAGGCGAACTCGGACGGCAGGTCTTCACGCGCGTGATCGAATTGCCAGTCAAAGAAGGCTTCCGTCGCACACTCGCCGCGATTCGCGAATTCGCCGAACGCGAATGCCCCGACGTCCTCTACATGCCGAGCGTGGGCATGTCGTTGTTGACGCTCAACGTGTCGAACATGCGGCTCGCGCCGATTCAGATCGCGGCATTGGGCCATCCCGCGACCACTCGCTCGGACTGTGTCGATTACGTCAGCGTGGAAGACGATTACGTCGGCGATCCGGCATGTTTCAGCGAAAAGCTATTGAGACTTCCGAAAGATGGCCAGCCTTATCGACCTTCGGGCGCGATGAAGGCGATCGACTTTCCGGCAAAGAAGCCGTCGGCGGAAATCAACATAGGCATTGCTGCCAGCCTGATGAAGCTCTCGCCCGGTTTTCTGGCGGCATGCCGAAAAATTTCCGAGTGCAGCCGCGCCCCGGTCCGCTTCCATTTTCTGACTAGCGGTGGAAACGCCGTCGCGCTGTTGCACCTGGCGAAATCCGCCGCGGAGACGTTTGCGAAACGGAACGCGCTAATCGTTCCGCAGCAGCCCTACATGAAATACATCCGCTATCTCAACGACATGGACATGTTCCTGAGCCCCTTCCCGTTCGGCAACACGAACGGCATCGTGGACGCGTTCACCGTCGGTTTGCCGGGCGTGTGCAAGACAGGGCGGGAAGTGTTCGAGCGCATCGACGGCGCCATGTTCATGCGCGCGTACATGCCCGGCTGGCTGGTCGCGGACACGGTCGAGGAATATGTCGAAGCGGCGGTCAGGCTCGCGAACAATCACGAAGAACGCGGATCGCTGCGCCGCTACATGCTCGAGAAGAATGTGGTCCAGCGTTTCTTCGAAGGCCGTCCCGAAGTGTTCGGGGAAATGGTCCTCGATCTGGTGAAGCAGGAACGCGTCAGAACGGCTTGATCACGACGAGCAGCGTCGCGCCGAGCAGCCCGAGCACCGGCAGCTCGTTATACATCCGATACCACTTGTCCGAACGCTTGTTTTCGCCGCGCTGAAACGTGTGCAGCAAGCGCCCGCAATATGCGTGATAGGCGATCAGCAAGACGACGATCGTCAGCTTAGCGTGCAGCCAGCCCTGCCCCGCGCCGATGCCCACGACGAGCCACAGCCACAGCCCGCACGCGAGCGCGGGCACGGCGATGAACGTCATGAAGCGAAAGAGCTTGCGCGCCATGAGCAGCAGGCGCGCGGTGGCCGCGGGGTCTTTCTCCATCGCAAGGTTCACGAAGATGCGCGGCAAATAGAACAGCCCCGCGAACCATGAAGCGACGAGCACGATATGCAGCGATTTGATCCAGAGCATCGGTTCTGATTTTTATTGACGGACTTCGCCGCGCCCCAGCACGACATATTTGAGCGACGTGAGCCCTTCGAGACCGACCGGTCCGCGCGCATGCAGCTTGTCGTTCGAGATGCCGATTTCCGCGCCGAGACCGAATTCGAAGCCGTCCGCGAAACGCGTCGATGCGTTGACCATCACGCTCGCCGAATCGACTTCGCGCAGGAAGCGCATCGCGCGGTCGTGGTCTTCGGTGACGATGGCGTCCGTGTGGTGCGAGCCGTATGTGTTGATGTGCTCGATCGCCTCGTCGAGATCGCCGACGACCTTGATCGCCAGCACCGGCGCCAGATATTCCGTGCTCCAGTCTTCTTCGGTCGCATCGACGAGCGAGCCGACGTGCGCCGCTTCGAGCACGGCGCGCGCTTGCCCATCGACGCGCAACTCGACGTCCTTCGCCTGGAACGCGCGCGCGAGTTGCGGCAGCGCCTCGTTCGCGATGCCGCGCGCGACGAGCAGCGTTTCCATCGTGTTGCAGGTGCCGTAACGATGCGTCTTCGCGTTGTCGCAAATGGCCGCTGCTTTCGCGAGATCGGCGCGATCGTCGACGTAGACGTGGCAGATGCCGTCGAGATGCTTGATCATCGGCACGCGCGCTTCTTCCATCAGGCGCGCGATCAGGCTCTTGCCGCCGCGCGGCACGATCACGTCGACGAATTCGGTCATCGTGATGAGCTTGCCGACCGCCGCGCGATCCGCCGTCTCGACGACCTGCACCGCGTCCTGTGGCAAGCCCGCCGCTTCGAGCCCGACGCCGATCAGCTTCGCGAGCGCCGTGTTGCACTCGAGCGCCTCGGAGCCGCCACGCAGAATGGTCGCGTTGCCGGATTTGAGACAGAGCGCGGCGGCGTCGATGGTCACGTTGGGCCGCGATTCGTAAATGATGCCGATCACGCCGAGCGGCACGCGCATCTGCCCGACCTGAATGCCGCTCGGACGGAACTTGAGCCCGCTGATCTCGCCGATCGGATCGGCCAGCGCGGCGACCTGACGCAAGCCTTCGACCATCGTGTTCAGCGCCTTGTCCGAAAGCGTCAGGCGGTCGATGAACGCCGCGTCGTGACCCTTCTCGCGCGCGCGGGCGAGATCGCGCGCATTCGCTTCCTTGAGCGCTTCGCGCTCGCGCTCGATGGCGTCGGCCACCTTGATGAGCGCCGCGTTCTTCGCCGCCGTGGACGCCCGCGCCATCGCGCGCGACGCCTTGCGGGCGCGGCGGCCGAGGTCGGTCATGTATTGATCGATGTTCATCGTGGGTCTCGTTGCGTCGGCGCTGCGCGCGTCGAAAAGTTCATTCTAAGCTGTTGCACAGATTGCAACAGCGCGTGACGGAAGCGTTCTAGCGACGCGGTCGTGGCGCTGGCGCGCGCTGCGCCGTCTTGCCGCCGTGCGCGACGGCCATCGCCAGTTCGAACATGCCGGCCCACGGATCCGGCGGCGGCTCGCTGCCGCGCTTGCCCGTGCTGCCCGACAGTCCCTTCACCTGCCGATCCAGCCGCGCCGCCAGCGACAGCGCCTTTTCCAGCGCCTCGTCCGTCACGCGCGAGAGCGCCGGGCCGATCAGCCGTTCGCGCGGGCCCCAGACGCGGTTCTCGCGCATGAGTGTCGCGAGCGGCTTGCCCGATGCGACGCCGCGCTTGATGCGCAGCAGCGTGCGAACTTCCTCGACGAGCGCCCACAGCACGAGCACTGCCGCCTCGCCTTCGCCTTTGAGGCCATCGAGCATGCGCGCGAGACGGCCGACATCGCCCGTCAGCATCGCTTCGTTGAGTTTGAACACGTCGTAGCGCGCGACGTTCAGCACCGCGTCGTGAATCTGCTCGAACGTGAGCACGCCCTCGGGATACAGCAGCCCGAGCTTCTGGATTTCCTGATGCGCGGCGAGCAAATTGCCTTCCACGCGTTCCGCGATGAACGACAGCGCGCGCCGCCCTTCCTCGCCCGGCGCGACACGCTGGCCTTGCTGCGCGAGGCGCTGGCCAACCCACATGGGCAATTGCGCGCGCTCGATCGGATCGACCTTCAACGCGACGCCCGCGCCCAGCAACGCCGTGAACCAGCCGGATTTCTGCGTCGCGCCGTCGAGACGCGGCAGCGTGACGAGTGTCACGACGTCCGGGTTATCGGCGTCGGCGAGCGTCTTCAGCGCTTCCGCGCCTTCCTTGCCGGGCTTGCCGGTCGGAATGCGCAGTTCGATCAGTTGACGGTCGCCGAACAGCGACATCGACTGCGTTGCGCCGATGAGCGCGCTCCAGTCGAATCCACGCTCGACCGTGAACACCGTGCGATCGGTGAAGCCCGCCGCGCGCGCCGTTGCCCGAATGCGGTCGCACGCTTCCTGCGCGAGCAGATGCTCGTCGCCGTAGACGACGTACAGCCCTTTCAGGCCTTTCGCGAGATGCGCTTCGAGCGCGTCGAGCTTCAGTTGCATGATGCCAAGCGAACCCGGCCGATCAAAGCGGCGGCACCGGCAGCGGCGCGCGCGGCGAGACGCCCGGCGTCTGCTCGCCCGGCGCCGGATGCAGCGAACGCACGGTCGCGAGACGGCGCGTCAGCTGATCGACGGCGTCGTTGCGCATGTCGTTGTAGAGCAGCGTCGCTTCCTGCGATTTCGCGAGCGTGTATTGATCGCTGTATGTCATCGAGCGATTCAGCGCGATGGTGCTCGGCGGAATCAGTAACGTGCCGTCGGCGCCGAGCAGTGTGTAGTTCAGCGAGAAGACGAGCTCGTATTCCTGGATCACGCCCTGCGCGTTCAGGCTCAGAGTGCGCATGCCCTGGCCTTCGTTCAAATTGAGCGTCGCGTCCGGCTTCTCGAACGGTTTGACGATCACGGTGTCGCTGCCGCCCTGAACCATGCGCTCGAGGCGCGCGACCATCTGCGGCGTGCCGCCGGTGATCGCGAGCCGCTTGAACGCGTAGTCCTGCTGGCCGCGAAGCTGGAAGCCGCACGCGGACAGCATCGCCGCGCCGCCGAGGAGCGGGACGAACGAGAGAAACGAGCGCCTGCTCGCGCTGACTTTGCCGGTCACATCCACTCCCTTGGTTGTGCGCATCAGACGACCACGTTGACGAGACGCCCCGGCACCACGATCACCTTCTTCGGTGTGCGGCCTTCGGCGAACTTCTCGAACATTTCGTGCGCGATCGCGGCCTTTTCGATGTCTTCGCGCGATGCCTCCTTCGCGACCGTCAGCGCACCGCGTACCTTGCCGTTGACCTGCAGCACCAGCTCGATTTCCGACTGCTCGAGCGCGGCTTCGTCGACCGTCGGCCAGGGCGCGTCGAGGAGCGGGCCGAATTCCTTCTCGTAGCCGAGTTCCGACCACAACTGGAACGTGATGTGCGGCACGACCGGATACAGCACGCGCAACAGCACGCCGAAGGTTTCGTTCAGCACGCCGGCGCCGACGTTCTTCGCGCCTTCGACCGCGTTGAGCATCTTCATGGCGGCGGACACGACCGTGTTGTACTGCAGACGGCCGTAGTCGAAATCGGCCTGCTTCAGCACGGTATAGATTTCGCGGCGCAAGGTCTTCTCGGCGTCGCCGAGTTTCGATGCGTCGAGCTTCGCGTGCTGACGCAGCGCATCGGCGTTGTCATGCGCGAAGTGCCACACGCGGCGCAGGAAGCGGCTCGCGCCTTCGACGCCCGCGCCCGACCATTCGAGCGACTGCTCGGGCGGTGCGGCGAACATCACGAAAAGGCGGGCCGTGTCGGCGCCGTACTGATCGATCAGCGTTTGCGGATCGACGCCGTTGTTCTTCGACTTCGACATCTTCTCGACGCCGCCGAGCACGACCGGCTGGCCGTCCGCGTTCAGCGTCGCGCCCGTCGGGCGGCCCTTTTCATCGTGCGTGACCGTGACTTCGAGCGGGTTGTACCAAGTCTTCTTGCCGCTCGCGTCCTCGCGATAGAACGTTTCGTTCAGCACCATGCCCTGCGTGAGCAGATTCTTCGCGGGCTCGCTGAACTTGATGAGGCCCATGTCGCGCATGACCTTGGTCCAGAAGCGCGAGTACAAGAGGTGCAGGATCGCGTGCTCGATGCCGCCGATGTACTGATCCATCGGCATCCAGTAATCGGTGCGCTCGTCAACCATCGTCGGCGCGTCCGGCGCGGTGTAGCGCGAGAAGTACCAGGACGAATCGACGAAGGTGTCCATCGTGTCGGTTTCGCGCTTCGCCGCCGCGCCGCACTTCGGGCACGTGCAGTTCACGAACGCTTCCGACTTCGCGAGCGGGTTGCCCGAGCCGTCCGGCACGAGGTCTTCCGGCAGCACGACCGGCAGATCTTTCTCCGGCACCGGCACGTCGCCGCACGACGGGCAATGGATGATCGGAATCGGCGTGCCCCAGTAGCGCTGGCGCGAGATGCCCCAGTCGCGCAAACGCCAGGTGACCTGCTTGTCGCCGAGGTTCTTCGCCTTCAGATCGGCGGCGATCGCGTCGATGGCTTCTTCCGTCGTCAGGCCGTCGTACTTGCCGCTGTTGATGAGCCTGCCCGCGGTCTTGTCGCCGTACCATTCTTGCCAGGCGTCGGTCGAGTACGTCTTGCCCTCGACATCGATCACCTGTTTGATCGGCAGCTTATACTTCTTCGCGAACGCGAAATCGCGCTCGTCGTGCGCCGGCACGCCCATCACCGCGCCTTCGCCGTAGGACATCAGCACGTAATTGCCGATCCACACTTCGACTTGTGCGCCCGTCAGCGGATGCGTGACGAAGAAGCCGGTCGGCACGCCCTTCTTTTCCATCGTCGCGACATCGGCTTCGGCCACGCCACCGCGCTTGCATTCGTCGATGAACGCCTGGAGATCGGCGTTGTCGCGCGCGAGGCGCGTGGCGAGCGGATGCTCCGCCGCGACCGCCGCGAACGTGACGCCCATGATCGTGTCGGCGCGCGTGGTGAATACGCGCAACAGTTTCGCTTCGCCGTCGATTTCATACGGGAAGCCGAAGTTCACGCCGAAGCTCTTGCCGATCCAGTTCTGCTGCATGATCTTGACGCGCTCGGGCCAGCCGAGGCCGTCGAGATCGTCGAGCAGTTGATCCGCGTAATCGGTGATGCGCAGGTAGTACATCGGGATTTCGCGCTTTTCGACGAGCGCGCCCGAGCGCCAGCCGCGCCCGTCGATGACCTGCTCGTTGGCGAGCACGGTCTGATCGACCGGATCCCAGTTGACCGTGCCCGTCTTCTTGTACGCGATGCCCTTTTCCAGCATCTTCAGGAACAGCCACTGGTTCCACTTGTAGTAATCCGGCGAGCAGGTGGCGACTTCGCGCGACCAGTCGATGGCGAGGCCCATCGACTGCATCTGCTTCTTCATGTACGCGATGTTCTCGTACGTCCACTTCGCCGGCGGCACGTTGTTCGCCATCGCCGCGTTTTCGGCGGGCATGCCGAACGCGTCCCAGCCCATCGGCATCAGCGTGTTGTGGCCGTTCATGCGCAAGTAACGGTACATCACGTCGTTGATGGTGTAGTTGCGCACGTGACCCATGTGCAGCTTGCCCGACGGATACGGCAGCATCGAGACGCAATAGAACTTGGGCTTGGCCGACGTCTCGGTCGTCCGGTAGACGTCGTTCGCGCGCCAGTTGCTCTGCGCGGCGGATTCGACGTCGGCGGGTGCGTATTTATCGTGCATGGTGTGGTTTGGCTTTCGGCAAATGCTGGGAACGGACTTTGGGACTCGCCGCTATCGATTCGGGCAACGAGTCCGGGCGCTGCGGCATTGCTGACACGGCGCGGCGTCGGAATTCGGGCCTGCTGGCTCGGGCCAAGGCCCGCCGAACGGGGAAATCGCGATTATACCGTTCGATGCGCGCCGGTTCGCGCGCTTATTGCGCGCGCGCTGGCTGCTGCGGTTTCGCGGGCTGCGTGACGAAGCCGATGCGCTCCAGACCGGCCTGCTGCGCCGCGCCCATTACCTGCGCGATGACGTCGTAGCGCGTCGCGCTCGACGCCCGCAGATGCAGTTCCGGCTTCTGCGCGCTCTTGCCCGCGTCGGCGAAACGCGCGCGCATCTGATCGAAAGTGACGGGCGTGTCGTTCCAGAAGAGCTTGCCGGCGTCGTCGATGGACAGCGTGACGGTTTGCGGCGTCTCGCGCGCGGGCTGCGACGAGACTTTCGGCAAATCGAGCCGGATCGCGTGCGTGAAAAGCGGCGCGGTGATGATGAAGATGACGAGCAGCACGAGCATGACGTCGATGAGCGGCGTCATGTTGATGTCCGCCATCGGCGCACCGTTCGTCTTCTTGTCGAGTCCGCCGAAGGCCATCGCCGCGTTCCTATTCGGCCGGACCGCACACGAACGCATGCAGATCGTGCGCGAATCCGTCGAGTTCCTCGGAAATCTGCCGCACGTAGCGCCCGAGAATGTTGTACGCGAGCACGGCGGGAATCGCGACGACGAGACCGAACGCCGTCATGATGAGCGCCTCGCCGACCGGCCCGGCGACGTTTTCGATCATCGCCTGACCGCTCGACGCGATGTTCGACAGCGCGTGATAAATGCCCCAGACGGTGCCGAGCAAGCCGACGAAAGGCGCCGTGCTCCCCACCGATGCGAGCAGAACCTGACCGAATTCGAGCCTTCGTTGCGAACGCAGCAACGCATGACGCAGCGCGCGCAACACGCGCTCGCTGCGCTCGACGCGGGCGAGCATCGCGCCGGGCATTTCAGCTTCCGATGCGCGCCACGCGGCTTCAGCGAGTGGCAGAAACACACGCTCGCGATCCGCGCGCTGCAATGCGCCGATGCCGTCCTTCAAACTCGGCGCCTGCCAGAAACGCTGCAATGCGCGCGGACCTTGCCACTTGGCGCGCGCCAGAATCCACGCCTTCACGAGCAGGAAACACCAGCTCGCGAGCGACATGGCGAGCAGCAGACCCGCGACCGCGTGCGTCACGGCATCGCCGGATTGAAGGTAATGAATGACGCCCGTTGCTGCCATAAAAAAAATCAGCGCAGGCCGAGTACGTCCTGCATGTCGAAGAAGCCCTTGTCGTGCCCTTCGAGGAAACGCGCGGCGCGCAGCGCGCCCTGCGCGTACGACAGACGGCTCGCCGACTTGTGCGTGATTTCGATGCGCTCGCCGATGCCCGCGAAGAGCACCGTGTGATCGCCGACGATATCGCCGCCGCGAATCGCGGAAAAGCCGATCGTCGACGGATCGCGCTCGCCGGTCACGCCTTCGCGCGCGTACACGGCGCAGTCCTTCAGATCGCGGCCGAGCGCCTTGGCGATCACTTCGCCCATGCCGAGCGCGGTGCCCGACGGCGCATCCACCTTATGACGATGGTGCGCCTCGATGATCTCGATGTCGTAGCCGGTCGCGAAATGCTTCGCGGCGAATTCGAGCAGCTTCAACGTGACGTTCACGCCGACGCTCATGTTCGGCGCGAACACGACGCCGATCTTCTCGCCCGCCTGCTTCAGTTGCGCCTTTTGCTCGTCCGAAAAGCCGGTCGTGCCGACGATCATCTTCACGTTGTGCCGCAGCGCCGCTTCCAGATGCGCCATCGTGCCTTCGGGACGCGTGAAGTCGATGAGGGCGTCGGCGTCGGCGAACACGCGCTCGATGTCGTCCGTCAGCAACACGCCCGTGGTCTTGCCGAGGAACGCGCCCGCGTCCTGTCCGAGCTGCGGCGCGCCGGGGCGGTCGAGGGCGCCGGCGAGTTGCGCTTCGGGCTCGTTGAGGACGGTTTCGATCAGCATCCGGCCCATGCGGCCCGACGCGCCGGCAATGGCGATCTTCATGGCAGTCTCGTGTTGAATCGCGCGCGGCACGCGCGACGGATGATGCGAATGGGCTGTGCGGATGAAGCGGCGCCGCGTCGACGCATGGCGCGGCTTCGTCCTCGAGCGGCTGAACTGCTTACTGGCTTTGCTGCGGCAGATAGAACTGCGCCTGGCCGCTTGCGTTGGCCGGAGCCGGCGACGAACCCGCCGGACCGACCGCGCTGCTGTCCGGAATGTTGATCGTCTGCGGGCGGCGCTGCAGCTGAATCTGCGAGTTGCTGCCGGAACTGTTGGTGGAACCCGGCGCGCCGCCCGAGCTCGTCGGCGCGCTGCTGAACGCCGAGGAGCGCTGACGCCCCGTCGGCATTTCGACTTGCGCCGTTGCGCGGTTCGCGGCCTGCGCGGCTTCCTGGTTCGCATCGCCGGCAAATGCCGCTGCCGTATTCGGTTGCGTCGACGGCTCGCCGACCGGCGCTGTCACCGCCGCGGTCGACGCCACCGGCGCGGATGCCGCCGCCGGCGTCGCAGGCTTCGCGACCTTGACGCCCTTGTCGCCGTCGATTTCGGCGAGCAGCTCGAGGTTCGACGGCAGATTCTCGCCGCCCGACCAGCTCACGACGCGATCGCTCGCGAAGTTGACGACGAAGTCACGCTGCTGAACGACGGATGTCGACCCACGCTTGAAATAGAACACGTAGTCCCAGCGATCGGCGTGGAACATGTCCGTCAGAAGCGGCGTGCCGAGGAGTTGCTTCACCTGATCACGCGACATGCCGACCTGCATCTGCGCCGCGGCTTCCGCCGAAACGAAATTGCCTTGCACAACCGTGATCCGGTACGGCGTGATGCTTTGCGCGATCTTCTGCGTGACGCTGTCGTACGTCGAGCAGCCGGCGAGCAATGCGGCCAAGGTTGCTGCTATTACGGTTCCCCGCATGCGACGGCTCTCCCTGCAATTCGATAAATATTTGGAAAACATTTCACCTTTCACGCGAGGCGCTTCAAGGCCGCACTCATTTCGGCCCTCATTAGCTAATTCACCTTGACGCCTTGACGCCGCTTGGGATGTCAGGATTTGGCAAAACGCATTACTATGACAACCTTGAATTGTACTCTAGGGATGCCTAGCCATGACCAATCCCGCCGATCTCAAGAATATCGGGCTCAAGGCGACCCTGCCCCGCCTCAAGATTCTCGAAATTTTCCAGCACAGTCCGGTGCGCCATCTGACCGCTGAAGACGTGTATCGAAGCCTGCTCAACGAAGAGCTCGATATCGGTCTTGCGACGGTTTATCGCGTGCTCACGCAGTTCGAGCAAGCCGGCCTGCTGTCGCGAAGCAATTTCGAATCGGGCAAGGCCGTCTTCGAGCTCAACGAGGGATCGCACCACGATCACCTCGTGTGCATCGACTGCGGCCGCGTCGAAGAGTTTTTCGATGCGGAGATCGAACGCCGTCAGCAATCGATCGCGAAGGAACGCGGTTTCAAGCTCCACGAGCATGCGCTCGCGCTGTACGGCGCATGCACGAAGGAAAACTGCCCGCACCGCAAGCATTGAGCTTCGCGCGCCGCTCTTGGGCGCGCGGATGAAAAACCGCCGTTCATCTCGCGATGGACGGCGGTTTCGTTTCGCCCGTACGTTTCATGTTATGCGCATGCGATCGATTCGCAATTGCATTTCGATTACCGCATGTTGTATCAAGCTGCGCGCGCGGCCGCTTCGATCAGCGCGTAACGTTCGGGCAGGTCGATTTCGTCGCAATTCGGCAAGTCGCCGCCGCGATCGACGACGATGAAATCGCCCGGCTCGTCGAGCACGATCAGCGGGTGATGCCACACGCCGCGCGCATAGTTCACGCCCTGCCAGCCGCGCGCGTAAAAGGCCCGCAGACCAGCCGCATCGAACTCGCCCGCAGGCGCGACGACCACGAGATAGCGCACGTCCGCGAGCGGCACGAAAGCCTGACTGCCGAGCGGATGGCGCTCCATCATCGAAACCACGACCGGCTGCGGGCGCGGCTGGCCGCGAAACACGTTGATAAGCGGCCGCCCTCCGCTTTCGAAGCCGACTTCCACGTTCGCGAGATCGTGAAAGCGCTCCGTCGTGCCCGCGTTGATCGGGAAATGACGCGCGCCTTCGAGTTCGATGACATCGCCGAACGGGGCGAAGGCTTCGCGCGTGAGCGGTTCGAGCGTCAATGTTTTCATTCGATTCCTCCGAAGATGCGCGATTCCGCGATGTGCGTGTCGCGACAGTCGGTCATTTCAATGCCCGGGTTGCGTCGAGTCAGATCGCGTGTGCGTGTTCGTTGCCGTGCGCGCCTTGCTCCGATTGCGGCGCGGCGGGCACGAAGCGATACTCGGCGTCCTGATCGAGCACGCGTTTGGCGCGCGCCCGGTCGATGTCGTTCTCCCAGACGCCGACGACCACCGTCGCGACGCAGTTGCCGATCAGATTCGTCACCGCGCGCGCGATGCCGACGAACCAGTCGACCGGCAGGATCAGCACGAGGCCGAGCACGGGAATGGCGGGAATGGCGGAGAGCGTCGCGGCAAGAATCACGATGGCGGAGCCGGGAATGCCGTGCGCGCCCTTCGACGTCACCAGCGACACGAGCACGACGACGATCAGGTCATGCATCGACAGCGGCGTGTTGGTCGCCTGCGCGATGAAGATCACCGCGAGCGTGAGATAGATCGAGAAGCCGTCGAGGTTGAACGAGTAGCCGGTCGGAATCACGAGACCGACGGTCGAATCCTTCACGCCCATCCATTCGAGCTTGCGCATGATCTGCGGCAGCACGGCATCCGACGACGCGGTGCCGAGCACGATCGACAATTCCTCGCGCAGATAGCGCACGAGCTTGAAGATCGAGAAGCCCGCGAGGCGCATCACGATACCCAGCACGACGAACACGAACAGGAAGCAGCTCGCGTAGAACACAATCACGAGCAGGCCGAGCTGCTTGAGCGACGCGACGCCGTACTGGCCGGTCGTGAAGGCGATCGCGCCGAACACGCCGAGCGGCGCGAGCTTGATGATGAACGCCATGATGCGGAAAAACACATGCGACAGCTCGTCGATGAAAACCGTCACGCGCTGTGCCTTTTCGCCGAGCATCGAGAGCGCCGAGCCGAACAGGATCGCGAACACGAGCACTTGCAGGATGTCGCCTTTGGCGAAAGCGTCGATCGCGGTGTCGGGGATGATCTTCAACAGGAAGCCCGCGGTGTCCTTCAGGCTTTTTGCGTGCTCCGTGTAGGTCGCGAGCGACGCGGCATTGAGCGAATGCAGATCGATGTTCATGCCGACGCCCGGCCGCGTGAACCATGCGAGCAGCGCGCCGATGACAAGTGCGAGCGTCGTCATGATCTCGAAGTAGACGACCGCCTTCAGCCCGACGCGTCCCACTTTCTTCAGATCGCCCGCGCTCGCCATGCCGCTCACGACGACGCAGAACACGATCGGCCCGATCACCATCTTGATGAGCTTCAGGAAACCGTCGCCCAAAGGCCGCAACGACTGGCCGAAATGCGGAAACAGCGCGCCGACCACCACGCCGATGACCAGCGCGATCATCACCCTGCCGAACAGCGAATTCAGAAATCTCGACACGACCGTCTCCTCGTGTAATGTCTCGGGACCATGAGCAACTGTTCCGACTGGTCGGACCAGTGCTGTGATGGGGAATATTAGAAAGCCGATATAGAGCCGTCAAGGAAGCATTGGTAGCGGTTTACCCTGTTCCGGCCGGGTACGGAAATGGCCGCGACACGGTCGTTCACACGCGCGCACGGCACGCGCATACAATGGCGGTCAGACCGGCCAATTCAGTTTTCTTCCTATGAAAAACGTCCCGCATACCGTGACCGACGCCGCCATCGCGACCATTCGCGAGCGCATCGAATCGAGCATGTATCCGGTCGGGAGTCTGCTTCCGGCGCAGCGGCAGCTATCGGAAGAATTGGCGATCAGCCGGGCGTCGCTACGCGAGGCGCTCTCGACGCTCGAAGCGCTCGGCATGCTGCACATCCGGCCCGGCAAAGGCGTGTATGTCAGCAGTGCGCAGGCAAGCAACGCACATCCGTGGCGCTTCGCCGATCAGGCGTCGTTGCCCGACACCTATCAGATGCGCTTCGCGCTGGAGGGATTCGTCGCGCGGCTCGCGGCGCATTCGATCGGCGACGCGGACATCGACTGGCTCGACGACAATCTCGACTCGCTGCACGCCGCGTTGACCGAATCGGCGCTGGAAGAAGCCGCGCAACTCGACTTCGCGTTTCACATGCGTATCGTGAGTCTCGCGGGCAATGCGGCGATCGAATCGATCCTGCGCGGCAGCGCCGACATCATGAAGGAGAGCCAGCGGCTGCCGTTCTATCGGCGCGAACTGGTGTTATCGACGTATCACGAACACGCGGTCATCATCGAGGCTCTGAAGGCGCGCGACGGCGAGAAGGCCGGCCGCGCGATCGAAGGTCACATCGTCAACGCGGCGCAGCGTGCGGGCGTGCATTTTCCCGTTCCGAGCAAAGCTTGAGGCGAAAAAAAGCCGCTCCGAAGAGCGGCTTTGTCGTTTCAGCAGGCTGAAACTTACTTCGCGTTCGCGAGGGCGACCGCCGTATCCAGCATGCGGTTCGAGAAGCCCCATTCGTTGTCGTACCAGCTCGACACCTTCACGAGACGGCCCGACACCTTGGTGAGCGTCGAATCGAACGTCGACGAAGCCGGGTTGTGGTTGTAGTCGATCGAGACCAGCGGCGCATCGTTGTAGCCGAGCACGCCCTTCAGTTCGCCTTCCGACGCTTCCTTCATGATCTTGTTGATCTCTTCGACCGTCGTATCGCGCGCGGCGATGAACGACAGATCGACGACCGACACGTTGATCGTCGGGACGCGGATCGCGTAGCCATCCAGCTTGCCGTTCAGCTCGGGCAGCACGAGGCCGACGGCCGAAGCAGCGCCCGTCTTCGTCGGGATCTGGCTGTGCGTGGCCGAGCGCGCGCGGCGCAGGTCTTCGTGGTACACGTCCGTCAGAACCTGGTCGTTCGTGTACGCGTGGATCGTGGTCATCAGACCGTTCACCAGGCCGATCTTGTCGTTCAACGGCTTGACGAGCGGCGCGAGGCAGTTCGTCGTGCACGATGCGTTCGAGATGACCGTGTCCGACGCCTTCAGCACGTTGTGATTCACGCCGTACACGATGGTCGCGTCGACGTCCTTGCCGCCCGGCGCCGAGATGATGACCTTCTTCGCGCCGCCCTTGATGTGCGCGCTCGCCTTTTCCTTCGTCGTGAAGAAGCCGGTGCACTCCATCACCACGTCGACCTTCAGCTCGCCCCACGGCAGTTCGGCCGGGTTGCGGTTCGCCAGAACGCGGATCTTGTCGCCGTTGACGACGAGGTAATCGCCGTCCACCGACACTTCGCCCGGGAACTTGCCGTGCGCCGTGTCGTACTGCGTCAGGTGCGCGTTGGTCTTGGCATCGCCGAGGTCGTTGATGGCGACGATCTCGATGTCGTGCTTCTTGCCGTTTTCATAGAGGGCGCGCAGCGTGTTGCGGCCGATACGGCCATAGCCGTTGATTGCAACGCGAATCGTCATGGTCTATCTCCTTGGCTTAAAAAAACCTGCTTCGCTGACCGCGAATTTTACTGCGCGGCGAGGACGGCCTTCGCCGTCGCGACAACATGCTCCACCGTGAAGCCGAAATGCTTGAACAGCGCGCCCGCCGGAGCCGACTCGCCGAACGTGTCGATGCCGACCACGCCGCCTTCGAGGCCCACATACTTGCGCCAGAAATCCGTCACGCCCGCTTCGATCGCCACGCGCGCCACGCCCTTCGGCAGCACGCGCTCACGATACTCGGCGTCCTGCTTGTCGAAGACGTTCGTGCACGGCATCGACACGACGCGCGCGCCGATGCCTTCCTTCGCCAGCGCCTCGACGGCTTGCATCGCGAGCTGCACTTCCGAGCCCGTCGCGATGAGGATGATCTTGCGCGCGGGGATATCGTCGTTCCAGTCGCGCAGCACGTAGCCGCCCTTCGCGATGTTGGCGATCTGAATGTCGTTGCGCGGCGAGAATTGCAGATTCTGGCGGCTGAAAATCAGCGTCGACGGGCCGTTGTGCGCGATCGAATGCGTCCACGCGACCGCCGTTTCGACCGTATCGGCCGGACGCCACGTCTGCAGATTCGGGATCAGGCGCAGGCTCGACACATGTTCGATCGACTGATGCGTCGGACCGTCTTCGCCGAGACCGATGGAATCGTGCGTGAAGACGAAGATCGAGCGCGACTTCATCAGCGCGGCGACGCGCAGCGCGTTGCGGCTGTAGTCCGAGAACGTCAGGAACGTGCCGCCGAACGGACGATAGCCGCCATGCAGCGCGATGCCGTTGATCGCAGCCGACATGCCGAACTCGCGCACGCCGTAGTTGATGTGATTGCCCCACTGGATGCCCGCGTGTTCCGGATTCGCGTTTTCGGCGTCGCCTGCGGCGCGAACGGCTTTGGAAGCCTTCCAGTTGGTGAGGTTCGAGCCGGTCAGGTCGGCCGAGCCGCCGAGCAGTTCCGGCAGTGCCGCGGCCAGCCCTTCGATGGCGTTCTGCGAGGCCTTGCGCGTCGCGATGGTTTCGGCCTTCTGATTCGCGTCCTCGATGATCTTCGCGGCAGCTTCGGCCCAGTTCGCCGGCAGCTCGCCGCTCATGCGGCGCGTGAATTCGCTCGCTTCCGACGCGTACTTCGCGCGATAGGCGTCGAACGCCTTGTTCCATTCCGCTTCGGCGTGCGTGCCTTGTTCCTTCGCGTCCCACGCCGCATACACTTCCTGCGGAATTTCGAACGGACCGTAGTTCCAGCCGATCGCCGCGCGCGTCGCCGCGATTTCCTTGTCGCCGAGCGGCGCGCCGTGCGCGTCGTGACCGCCCGCCTTCGTCGGCGCTCCCTTGCCGATGACCGTGCGGCAGCAGATCAGCGTCGGCTTGTCCGACTTCTTCGCGGCGGCGATAGCGGCATCGACTGCATCGACGTTGTGGCCGTCCACGGCGCGGATCACGTTCCAGCCATACGCTTCGAAGCGCTTCGGCGTGTCGTCGTGGAACCAGTGCTCGACGTGGCCGTCGATGGAAATGCCGTTGTCGTCGTACAGCGCGATCAGCTTGTTGAGCTTGAGCGTGCCCGCGAGCGAGCACGCTTCGTGCGAAATGCCTTCCATCAGGCAGCCGTCGCCAAGGAACACGTACGTGTAGTGATCGACGATCTTCGCGTCAGCCTTGTTGAATTCGGCGGCGAGCAGCGCCTCGGCGAGCGCCATGCCGACCGCATTGCCGACGCCCTGGCCGAGCGGGCCCGTGGTCGTCTCGACGCCGGCCGTGATGCCGTATTCCGGATGGCCCGGCGTCTTCGAATGCAGTTGACGGAAGTTCTTGAGCTCGCTCATCGGCAGGTCGTAGCCGGTGAGGTGCAGCAGCGAATACAGCAACATCGAGCCGTGACCGTTCGACAACACGAAACGGTCGCGATCGAACCAGTGCGGATTCGCGGGATTGTGCTTCAGATGGCGCGACCACAGCGCGACGCCGATTTCCGCCATGCCCATCGGCATGCCGGGATGGCCGGAGTTGGCTTGTTGAACGGCGTCCATGGCGAGCGCGCGGATTGCGTTGGCCATGAGGGCGGTCTGGCTGGAGGTCGGGATCGTCATGTCGAGTCTGGGCAGGTGCTGAAATGATCCGCGGTGCTTCTCTTGCAGTACTTCTCACTCGGGCCGGACCCGCACACACCACGTTTTCAGGACCGGAACGACTTGGAAACGACGAGAAACGACGAGGATCGGAAGCCCATCATTCTAACAGACCGGTCCGATTGACACGCGTCTGTAAGGGCGCAAATCCGGTGCGTCCGGACGTCCCGGGCGCGGGCATGTTCCGTGCAATTCACGCGTCGCCGCACTGTCACGGCGGCATGACAATCCGTGACCTTACACGGTAACGCGCGCGGTCAACGGACGTTCATCTGGCGAAATCCGTCCGGCGCGCGGCGTATCGCGCAGGTTCCTTGCCGGTCCATTGATCGTACGTCTTCATGGCAAAATGTTTCCCAATGTGCAGCAGCAAGGCTTCAAGGAGTGCTTTCGATGACCGACCCTCGCCCCGCCGACGTGCCCTGGCTGACTCCGTATCTCACCGTGCGCGACGCACGCGTGAGCATTGCGTTTTATGAAAAAGCGCTAGGCTTCGCGGTGCGCGACAGCGTCAACGACGACGGCACGGTCATCCATGTCGAGATGACGTATCGCGGGCAGTTGATCGTGATGTTCGCGCCCGAAGGCGCGTACGGTTCGCAGGCGCGCACGCCGAAGAGCGCGGGGCAAATGGCGCCGCAGTCCTTCTATTTATACGTCGATGACGTCGACGCCACGTTCCATCAGGCGCTCGCAGTCGGCGCGAAGGCGCTCATCGAGCCGCAGGACCAGTTCTGGGGCGACCGCTTCGCGCAGATCGAAGATCCGGACGGCTATCGCTGGGCGATCGCGCGGCATCTGCGCTGAGCGCGCAGGCATTCTCACTATCCGCGGACGGCCGAGTCCGCGATCAATCATTCATGCCACGTTTTCATGTCGACGGCCCGCTCTGCGCAGGCCAAACCTTCGCCCTTCCGGATGACGTCGTGCGTCATGTGCACGTCCTGCGTCTGCAAACGGGCGATGCAATCACACTCTTCGATGGCCGCGGCGGCGAATATCGCGGCGAGCTCGTCGATATCGCCAAACGCGCGGCGACCGCGCGCATCGACGAACACAGCGATCGCGAGGCCGAGCCGCCGTATCGCGTGACGCTCGCACAAGGCGTGGCGGGCGGCGACAAGATGGACTGGCTCATCGAGAAGGCGGTGGAACTCGGCGTCTCGGGCATTGCGCCGATCACGGCCGAGCGCGGCGTCGTGCGTCTCGCCGGCGAGCGCGCATTGCGTCGCCAGGCGCACTGGCAGGCGCTCACGCGCGCGGCGTGCGAGCAATGCGGGCGCAATCGCGTGCCCGAGGTTGCGCCGCCGCGCGATCTCGGCGCCTGGCTCGCCGACCTGCCCGCCGCCATCGACGGCGAACTGCGCCTCCTTCTCTCGCCGCGCGCCGAAGTCAGCTTTGCATCGTTGCCCGTCGATCCGCCGGCGAGTCCCGTCACTTTGCTGATCGGTCCGGAAGCGGGTTTTTCGCCCGCGGAAGAAACCGCGATCGTCGATGCGGGTTTTTCCACGCTCGGGCTCGGCCCGCGCGTGCTGCGCACGGAGACGGCGGGCATGGCGGTGTTGGCGGCGCTGGCCGCGCGCTGGGGCGGCTGGTAAAAAAATAGCCCGATGGAAACCCATCGGGCTATTTTCCTGCTTTGCGCCGGCCTTGGTTCGAATGCTCAGACGAACGAATAGAACACGCGGAAAGCCACTTTCCTTTCCGCCCAGAATTCCGCCGCGTCGCGGAATACGTCCAGCAGCACTTCGCGGCCTTCCTTGTCGAACTTCTGCGCGATCGGCAGTTGTTCCAGCACGATCACGAAACCCGGTTGCGAGCCCGCCTTGTGAACGAGATCGGTGAGCGAATCGTAAAGCGCGTCGTAGTTCTTGCCGAAGTGTTTGGGAAAGAGAAACGAAAGAGCGATAGTCTCGAGCACTTCCTGTTTGCTCTGCGCATGGCCGAGATACGCGTACAGGAAATGCTGGCCGAGGCGGTTCGCTTCGTCCGCGAGATCCTGCACCCGGAACGCGCGAATCGACTGCACGATGTTCGGCCGCACGGTTGCGAACAGCGATTCCGAATCCTCTTGCGGATGGAGCTCCTCGGGCCTGGTCTCGTCGTCGGGTCTGTTGTCGTGTTCTGTCATGCGTAGCCGCAATACTCGCTGGAACAGGTTGCCATCGCCGGTGGCGAAAAGATCACCCGCGACGCTGTGGTCGTGCGCGTAGATGTTGTCGCTCATGCCGTTAATCCCGTAGTTGATCCGCAATGCGTTTGAAACTGGCGTAGTGGTCGTCCGTGTAGTAGCAATCGTCGAGCTTCTTCTTCGGACCGCCACACACGATCCGGCGCGCGCCGCGATCCCGCGCGCGAGGCGTGGGAACGGTGTATTCGTGGTAGTAGCCGCGTGGATGCCGCGGAAGCAAACGCTCGCGATTGCCGAACACGACGCCGTCCTTCTCGAAAGGGAAAGGGCCGCCCGCTTCGATCAGCCGCAAGGTTGCGACCGCCTGCTTGGGCAACTGCGCAATGTAGACGGTGGCCAGCCCGTCGCGCTCCTGCTCGCCGGTCGCTTGCGGTTGCCGCACCTGCGCTTCACGGACCGGTTCGGCCGGCGAGACGGGCGCCGGACTCGCCGAAGCAACCGTTTCCTGAACGCCGCTTCGAGGTTCATCCTTGCCGCACGCGCCCAACAGGACGCTCAAGGCGACGAAAAACGAAAGAGCCCTCGCGCGTGTCACCAAACGGTTGTCCTCGCGTTACACCAGAATTCACGACCATGAAAGATGTAAGGGTATCGCTAATGACAGGGCGAAGCAACGTTCGCCCGAAAATCGGAAATTTTTTCGCAGTTTGGACCGATCCCGCAAATTCTGATGACGTAATCATCCGAAGAATTAGCCGAAATCTGAGAGATTTTTATCCCAGTCAGGATAATAATTTGCTCGTGGGATCTGAAGCGTTGGACGAGCCGCCTCACTCGTCGCCAGTTTCGCGGCATCGCGCTTGCCGTTCGATCCCGCTTTTTGCGTGTAAAGCAAACACTCCTTTGCTTTTTTCGCGGCGTGCCGTGTGTCCACGGCACGCTTTTTTTTGCGCAAAAAAAGCGGCGGGAAAGCCCGCCGCGTTCTTGATCAAAGCAAGCCGCGATCAGCGCGCCGCCGATGCATCCGCCACCAGCAATGCCGTCATGTTGACGATTCGCCGCACCGTCGCCGATGAAGTGAGCACGTGAACCGGCTTCGCCGCGCCGAGCAGGATCGGCCCGATCGCGATGCCGCTTCCCGCCGCCGTCTTCAGCAGGTTGTACGAGATGTTCGCCGCGTCGATGTTCGGCAGGATCAGCAGGTTCGCGTCGCCTTCGAGCGTCGATTCGGGCAGCACTTCCTTGCGCAGACGCGCATCGAGCGCCACGTCGCCGTGCATTTCGCCGTCGACGTCGAGATCGGGCGCGCGTTCCTTGAGGATCGCGAGCACGTCGCGCATCTTCTGCGCGGTCGGCGCATTGCTCGTGCCGAAGTTCGAATGCGACAGGAGCGCGATCTTCGGCACGATGCCGAAGCGCTTCACTTCTTCCGCCGCGAGCATCGTGATTTCGGCGAGCTGCTCGGGCGTCGGATCGACGTTCACGTGCGTATCGACGATGAAAATCTGACGCCCCGGCAGCACGAGCGCGTTCATTGCCGCGTACACGTTCGCGCCTTCCTTCTTTCCGATCACCTGATCGATGAAGTGCAGATGACGATGCGTCGTGCTCACCGTGCCGCAGATCATGCCGTCGGCTTCGCCCTTCTGCACGAGCATCGCGCCGATCAGCGTCGTGCGGCGGCGCATTTCGAGCTTTGCCATCTGCTGGCTGATGCCTTTGCGCGCCATCATCTTCGCGTACGTCTGCCAGAAATCGCGATAGCGCTCGTCGTGGTCCGTATCGACCACGGAGAAATCGACGCCCGGCGCGAGACGCAGGCCGAATTTCTGGATGCGTTGCTGGATGACCGCCGGACGGCCGATGAGAATCGGCTTCGCGATCTTTTCATCGACGGCGATCTGCACCGCGCGCAGCACGCGCTCTTCCTCGCCCTCCGCGAACACGATGCGCTTCTTCTCCGGCTCGACGCTGCGCGCGAGCTGGAACACGGGCTTCATCGTCGTGCCGCTGTGATAGACGAACTGCTGCAGATGCTGCTCGTACGCTTCCATGTCCTCGATCGGACGCGTCGCCACGCCGCTGTCCATCGCCGCCTTCGCGACGGCCGGCGCGATCTTCACGATGAGACGCGGATCGAAAGGCTTCGGAATCAGATATTCCGGGCCGAACGACAAATCCTGAATGCCATAAGCCGTCGCGACGATATCGCTCTGCTCCTGACGCGCCAGTTCCGCGATGGCGTTCACCGCAGCGATTTCCATTTCCTTCGTGATGACGGTCGCGCCGACATCGAGCGCGCCGCGGAAGATGAACGGGAAGCACAGAACGTTGTTGACCTGATTCGGATAGTCCGTGCGGCCGGTGGCGAGCACGGCGTCCGGGCGCACTTCGAGCGCGAGTTCCGGCAGGATTTCCGGCGTCGGATTCGCGAGCGCGAGAATCAGCGGCTTCGCGGCCATCTGCTTGACCATGTCCTGCTTGAGCACGCCGCCGGCCGAAAGCCCGAGGAACACGTCCGCGCCTTCGATCACTTCGGCGAGCGTGCGCGCGCTCGTTTCGCGCGCGAAGAGCTCCTTGTCCGGGTCCATCAGCTCGGTGCGGCCCTTGTAGACGACGCCGGCCAGATCCGTCACGAAAATGTTCTCGCGCTTCATGCCGAGATCGACGAGCAGATTCAGGCACGCCAGCGCCGCCGCGCCCGCGCCCGACGCGACCAGCTTCACTTCGCCGATGTTCTTGCCGACCACCTTCAGACCGTTCGTGATCGCCGCCGCGACGACGATGGCCGTGCCGTGCTGATCGTCGTGGAAGACGGGAATTTTCATGCGCTTGCGGCATTCGCGTTCGACGATGAAGCAGTCCGGCGCCTTGATGTCTTCCAGATTGATGCCGCCGAAAGTCGGCTCGAGCGCGGCGATCACGTCGACGAGCTTGTGCGGATCGCTTTCGTTCAGCTCGATATCGAACACGTCGATGCCGGCGAACTTCTTGAAGAGCACGGCCTTGCCTTCCATCACCGGCTTCGATGCGAGCGGCCCGATGTTGCCGAGGCCCAGCACGGCCGTGCCATTGCTGACGACGCCGACGAGATTGCTGCGCGCGGTGAAGCGCGCGGCGTTCAGCGGATCTTCGACGATCGCTTCACACGCGAACGCGACGCCCGGCGAGTAAGCCAGCGCGAGGTCGCGCTGGTTGATCATCTGCTTGGTGGGGGCGATCGCGATCTTCCCGGGAACCGGAAATTCGTGATAGTCGAGCGCAGCTTCGCGCAACTTGGTATTGGCGTCAGTCGTCATAAGGCGGGCTAGCAGTGCGGGAATTAGAATGGAAGTTCGAACGCATTGTAGCGCCAATCAGTCGCGGTTTCGGACCGCGCTCCATGCATTTCGGCTACAAGTGCCATGACTGGAAAACGTCTGGTCGGTCCGTCCGGCAAGCCTTCGCGGGCATCGGCCGAGTGTTTTCGAGATGCGGCGCCGGTTTCGGCGCGCTGTGTTTTTCATCGTGCATTGCAACAATCAACCTCAAGCGCCGACGCATGCTCTCCGAGTTTTCACTGATCGACCGTTTCTTTGCACGCCGCGCGACGGCGCCTTCCCCGCGTCATGACGAGGAGGCCGCGAAGCCGCTCGGCATCGGCGACGACTGCGCGCTTATCGCGCCGCCCGCCGGCCATCAGCTCGCCATTTCGACGGACATGCTGGTCGAAGGACGCCACTTCTTTCCCGATGTCGATCCGTACGCGCTCGGTCACAAGGCGCTCGCGGTGAACCTGTCCGATCTCGCCGCGATGGGCGCGAAGCCGCACGCGTTCACGCTCGCGCTCGCGTTGCCGCGCGCCGACGAAGCCTGGCTCGAAGCGTTCAGCAACGGTCTCTTCGCGCTCGCGGAACGTCACGATTGCGCGCTCGTCGGCGGCGATACGACGAGCGGGCCGCTCAACATCTGCATCACGGTGTTCGGCGACGTGCCGCAGGGTGCGGCATTGCGTCGCGATGCGGCGCGTCCCGGCGACGACATCTACGTATCCGGCACCTTGGGCGACGCGCGCGCGGGCCTCGGCGCGATTCGCGGCGAGTGGTCCGCGCCGGAGGCTTCCGCCTGGCGGCGCGCGCTGGAGCGCCCGGAACCGCGCGTCGCGTTGGGCATGGCGTTGCGCGGCGTGGCGCACGCGGCGCTCGATATCTCCGATGGCCTCGCGGGCGATCTCATGCACATCCTGAAGCGTTCGGGCGTGCGCGCGGTCGTCGATGCCGATGCCGTGCCGTGCTCCGATGCCGTGCGCGCGCTGCCCGAAACCGCGCGCCGACAATGCACGCTCGCGGGCGGCGACGACTACGAGCTCTGCTTCACCGCGCCCGTCGATGCCCGCGACGCGCTCGCCAAGATCGCGACGGACGTGAAAGTGCCGCTGACGCGCATCGGTACAATCGAGTCATCCGGTGCGCCCGCAATCGCCTGGCGCGATGCGTCGGGCGCCCCGCTCTCCCTGACGTTGCAAGGCTTCGATCATTTCCATGCAGACTGACCCCACGCTAGCGGGCGACCCGGCCGCGCCGCGCAGCAAGCCGCGCCGGGCGAGCGCGCGCTTCATGCTCGACCATCCGCTTCATATTCTTTCGCTCGGCTTCGGCAGCGGACTGTCTCCCATCGTGCCGGGCACGGTCGGCACGTTATTCGCATGGGTGTCGTTCGTCGTGTTCAATCCGCATCTGACGGTCGCGGAATGGGGCGCGCTGATCGTCGCCGGCTTCATCGCCGGATGCTGGTTCACCGGCTTCACCGCGAAGAAAATGGGCACCGACGATCCGTCGCCGGTCGTGTGGGACGAGATCGTCGCGTTCTGGCTCGTGCTGCTGCTCGTCACGCCCGCGACCTTCACCGGGCAATTGTGGGCGTTCGTCGTGTTCCGCTTCTTCGACATGGTGAAACCGCCGCCCATCCGATATTTCGATCGCCGGTTGAAAGGCGGTTTCGGCATCATGTTCGATGATCTCGTCGCGGCGTTCTTCACGCTGCTCGTGATCGCGCTCTGGCGCATGACCGTCTGATTTTTCCATCCATCGAGACCACCGCCATGCCAACCGACACCGTCGTTCACCAACTTGCGATTCGCGTCGGCAACAAGCTGCACGCCGAACGGCTGATGCTCGCCACCGCCGAGTCGTGCACGGGCGGCATGGTCGCGACCGCCATCACCGATATTTCGGGCAGCAGCGCGTGGTTCGAGCGCGGCTTCGTCACGTATTCGAATCTCGCGAAGATCGAGATGATCGGCGTGCCCGCGACGCTGATCGAACAGCACGGCGCGGTCAGCGAGCCGGTCGCGAAGGCCATGGCCGAAGGCGCGCTGCGCAACAGCCGCGCGCAGGTCTCGGTGTCGATTACGGGCGTGGCGGGACCGGCGGGCGGCAGCGAGGCGAAGCCGGTCGGTACCGTGTGCTTCGGATGGAGCAATCGTCTGAATACGCAGATCGAGACCCAGCATTTCAAGGGCGACCGCGAACAAGTGCGAACGCAGGCCGCCGCGCATGCGTTGCGCAGGCTGCTGGAGTTCATGGATCAGAGCGAGCGCTGAGCGCGCGTCGATCGCATGAACAAGCGCATCGACAATCCGGCCGATTCCGTCACGTTCAGCAAGGATCAGGTGGCCCGCTGGATGGGTCGGAAGACCTTCGGCCGCAATCGAACGTCACATCGCCGACCGAGCCGCCGTTGTACATCGCCATCGTTAAGCGCTCGCGGCGGGCATTCTGTCCGAAGATGCGCGCGCGGTGGAGAAGTTCTCCGCCGAAGACATCGAGGCGCTGTTCGCGCCTATTGCCGATAGTTGAAGCGCGCGCTCACCGATACTGATTGATCGTATCGCGCGTCTTCTTCGCGGCTTCGGCCGCGGCTTGCGCGTAATCATCGCCCTTGCCGGCGTAGATGATCGCGCGCGACGAATTGATCAACATGCCCGTGCCGTTCGCGGTGCGGCCCGCGCGCACGGTTGCTTCGACATCGCCGCCCTGTGCGCCGATGCCCGGAATCAGAAGCGGCATGTCGCCGACGATCCCGCGTACCGTTTCGATTTCCTTCGGAAACGTCGCACCGACGACGAGGCCCAACTGTCCCTTGTCATTCCACTTTTCCGCAGCGAGCCTGGCGACGACCTGATACAGCGGCTTGCCATCGGTCGTGAGAAATTGCAGATCGGAGCCGCCCGCGTTCGACGTTCGGCACAGCACGATCACGCCCTTGCCCTCATGCGCGAGATACGGCTCGATGGAATCGAAGCCCATGTACGGATTCACGGTGACGGCATCGGCCCGATAGCGCTCGAACGCTTCCTTCGCGTACTGCTCGGCCGTGCTGCCGATATCGCCGCGCTTCGCATCGAGAATCACCGGAATGCCGGCGTGCTTCTCGTGGATATGCGCGATCAGCGCTTCGAGCTGATCTTCCGCGCGATGCGCCGCGAAGTACGCGATCTGCGGCTTGAACGACGATGCATACGGCGCGGTTGCATCAACGATGGTCTTGCAGAACTCGAAGATCGCGTCGGCGCGGCCGTTGAGTGCGCCGGGAAACTTCGCCGGCTCCGGATCGAGGCCGACGCACAGAAGCGATTGAGTCCGCGACCACGCGGCATTGAGCGATTCGATGAAGGACATGGCGGGAAGATGTTGAAAACGTCGATGCCACGCATTTTAGCGTGCGTGGCGTCATCTTCCGTCGCGCTTCCGTCGCGCTTCCGGCGCGGATCAGCGCGCCGCGTCCCGTGCCCGCGCCTTCGCGCCTGCCCGCGTGCGCGGCCTTCCGCGCCGCGTCGCTTCCCCGGTGCGCTCGACGGTGAAGCGGAATTCCCGCGACAAGCGTTCGCCCGGTTCGAGCACGGTCATGCCGTTCGCTTCCCCACCGCCGGGCAGATTCACCGCGTTGATCGGATGATCGACCGGCTCGAAGCAGAAAAAGCTTTCGCCGGGCGGCGCGTAGAGCACGTAGTAATCGGTGTCGGCGGCGATCGTCAGCGACAGGCGGCGCTTCGGCCACAGCACGCTCGTGCGCCCGCTCCATCCGGTGAACGCGTTGTTGACCATTTCCGATGGCATCGGATACGCAACGCCGAATTGCCACGCGGGCGGCGTCGGAACATGCCGCACAGGCAGCCAGTCGTCGCCGCACAGCCACACGCCGCCCGCCGCCGCCGACAACTCCGTGTCCGCCTCGCGCATCAGGAACGGATGCAGCCCGAGGCCGAACGGCAGCGCTTCGTCGCCGGTATTTTCGACATCGAGCGTCACGGCGAGCGTCGCTTCGTCGAGCGTGTAAGTCTGCGCGGCGCGAAACGCGTAAGGCGTGCCGCCGCTGCAATCGAGCGTGAGACGCACGCGCGCGGAATCCTGCTCCGCGACTTCCCACGCGCCGAGCCAGCCATCGCCGTGCAGCGGCAGCGGTTCGCCCGCGCGATTGCACGGCACGTCGATCGAGCGTCCGGAAAACTGAAAGTTTCCGTTGCCGATGCGGTTCGAATACGGCAAAAGCGGATAGCACGCGAGCTGATTCGGATCGGTGTCCGGTCCCGGCTCGACACACGGCCGGAAGATCGGCACGAGCGTGCCTTCGTGCCGCCAGTCGAAGCGCGTGATGCCGCCGCCGAGCGACGGTGCCAGCTCGAGCCGCAAATGCGCGTTGGCGAGCGTGATGCAGCCGTCGACATCGGCGCCGCCCATCGCGACGACCGCGGTGCTCGGGCCGGGACGGATCGGCGGTTCGGTGGCGGCGGCGAGACGCGCACGGCGGGCGTTCGCCTGTTCCTTGGACATCGATGCAGGATTCGGTCTTTGCTCTGTTCGCGCGACAGCCATGACTCGTGCTCCATCGAGAGGCGAAGAACCCGGCGTTGCCGGGATGAGTCGGGCGGCGCGTCGATCGCGCGCCGCCTCGTGTTCTGGTTACGCCTTGCCCGCAAATACGGCTTCCGCGATGCCGCGTGCACCGGGCGTCGCGACGAACACGCCGCCTGCGTGCGCGTCTGTTTCGCCGAGGCCGATGCGCGCCGTCGTCACATACAGCGTGCCGAAGTCCGCGCCGCCGAACGCGGCGCAACTCGGCTGCGCGCTCGGCACGCCGATGCGCGCCGTCTCGCGTCCGTCGCTTCCGTAGCGCACGACGCGCGCCCCGCCCCACTGCGCGTTCCACAAGCCGCCGTCCGCATCGACGATCGAGCCGTCGGGCACGCCGGTCGCATCCGTCAGCTCGACGAACACGCGGTCGTTGTCGAACATCGGATAGTCGCATACGCGAATCTGACGCGTGGGCGAGTCGCAGTAGTACATCGTCGCGCCATCGGGCGAGAAGCCGATGCTATTCGAGATCGCGCAATTCCCGAGCGGCAGCTTTTCCAGCGACAGATCCGCGTTCAGCCGATAAAACGCGCCGACCGGTTGCGCATCGTCCACATCGTGTTTCGTGCCGAACACGAAGCGCCCTTCGCGGTCGCAACGGCCGTCGTTGAGGCGCGTCGGCAGATCGGCTTCGACTTCCATGATGGTTTCGATCTTGCCCGTCGCGATTTCATGGAACGCGAGCCGCGATGCGAGGCCGAGCAGCAGGAAACGCGCATCGGCGCACGGCGTGAAGCACGCAAGCCGCTCAGGCATGTCGAACGATTCGCTCGCGCCGTCGCGCGGATCGTAGCGCCACAGCTTCTTGCCTTCGATATCGGTCCACCAGAAGCGGCCGCTCGCGGCGCACCACGTCGCGCCTTCGCCGAGCGAACACTGGCTATCGATGAGAAGTTGCGCTCGCATCGGATTCATCAGGCCCATCCTCCGTCGACGATCATGTCCTGCGCCGTGATCATTTTGCTGTCGTCCGATGCGAGAAAGAGCGCCGCGCGCGCGAGGTGTGCGGGCAGCAGTTCTCCGTCGATGCACTGGCCTTGCTTGATTGCTTCCTTGCCGGCCTCGTCGAGCCACAGACGCTTTTGCTTTTCGGTCATCACCCAGCCCGGCACGAGCGTATTGACGCGGATGCCGAATTTGCCGAGATCGCGCGCGAGGCCGCGCGTCATGCCTTGCACTGCCGATTTCGACGTCGTGTAGACGGGGAAGTTGCCTTGCTTGAGCATCCAGCTGATCGAGCCGAGATTGATGATCGAGCCGCCGCCCGTGCGCTTCATGTCGTCGATGACGGCCTGCGCCGCGAAGAATTGATGGCGGATGTTGACCGCGATGCCTGCATCGTACGACTCGGGCGTGACGTCTTCGATTGCGTGGCGTTTGTCGTTGGCGGCGTTGTTGACGAGCACGTTGATGGGGCCGAGGGCGGCTCTTACGTCGGCGATGCCTTTGCGCAATGCGTCGATGTCGGTCAGGTCGACGTTGAGGAACATCGGGCGGGTTTGGCCTTCTTGCAGAGCCGCGCCGAGGCGGTCGGCGAGCGCTTCGCCAGCGTCGGTGTCGATGTCGAAGAAGGCGACTTTCGCGCCCTGATCGAAGAAGTGTTCGACGAAGCCTTCGCCGATGCCGGTTGCGCCTCCGGTTATCAGCACTGTTTTGCCTTGCAGGCTGGGGTATCTTGCGAGGTTCTTTTCGATCGTTGGCATTGGGTTTTGTCTCTCCTTGCTGCGCTTGTCGCGCTTGTTTGCTTTGCGCTTTTCGCCGGATCCCGGTTTCTTAGTGGTCTATTAGCACTGCCCCTGTGCGGGGCGGCACTTACTTTCTTTGCTGCTGCAAAGAAAGTAAGCAAAGAAAGCAGCTTCCGATACGCCCGCGGTCACACGCAATTTGGGTAGTCCTCTCGTCGTTCGTGGGCTGCCTAAAGAGTGCCCTCATAGGTCCCATCGGGCTTGGCTCGCGCACGGTCTGCCACCTCGCACCACACACCAAACTGGTTCAGCACCAAATAGCTCCGGCCCGCTTCGCGGCCGACCGGTCAATCGGGGCCGCGCGTGCTTCTTTGCTGCCGTCTCCATCTCACTGCACTTGCCGCCCGCTGGTTTCCCTTGCATACCCGGCGGCAGCGCGTAGCGCTGTGCCGAAGCCATTTCGTGCTGAACCAGCGTTCTCAACACCTTCGGGCGGCGGACCGTGCGCGAGCCAAGCCCGGTTAGTCCTTCGAGGGCACTCTTTAGGCGAGTGCCGCCTGGGACGAGAGTACTACCCAACGTGCGTGTGACCGCGGGCCTGAAAAGCTGCTTTCTTTGCCTACTTTCTTTGCAGCAGCAAAGAAAGTAGGTGCCGCCCCGCACAGGGGCAGTGCTAATAGACCGACACGAAAACGGGATCCAGCGACATCAACGGCAAAACATCAACAGCGACATCAACCGCAAAACATCAATCCCGCGACCCGCGATTCTTCAACTGATCGAGCAGAACGGCAGCAAGCAGGATAGCCCCTCTCACGAGGTACTGATAAAACGCGTCGATATTCAAAAGGTTCATGACGTTCTCGACAGTACCCATGATGAGCACGCCAATCACGACACCGGAAATCGTCGCCCTACCGCCCAGCAGAGAAACACCGCCAAGAACACAAGCAGAAATGACATTGAGCTCGAAGCCTTGAGCGGCATTCGGCTGCCCCGACGTGATCCGCGAAGCGAGAATGACCCCAGCCAGCGCGGTCACAGCGCCCTGAATCAAAAAGATCCACACACGCGTGCGCTCGACATTGATCCCCGCGAGCCGCGAAGCCTCGGGATTACCGCCGATAGCCAATGTATTACGTCCATACACCGTCTGATTGAGCAATACGCCAAAAACGATGAAGCACGCAAGCGTGACCCAGATTGGCAGGGAAATCCCGATCATCGACAGACTGCCGAGCGCGATGAACGTATCCGACGACACACCCACCGCCTGCCCGTGCGACACGATGAACCCGAGCCCGCGCACGATTTCCATCGTCGCCAAGGTCGTAATCAGCGCATTGATTCGCAGATAAGCAATCACCGCGCCGTTCACAAACCCGATCACCGCACCCGCAGCCACCGCCGCGATGATCGCGATGAACGTGTTGTCCGTCGCATTCAGAACCATCGCGCACAGAACACCGGCGAAGGCGATCGTCGAGCCCACCGACAAGTCGAAGTCGCGCGACGCGAGGCAGAACATCATCGTGCACGCGACCATGCCGATCTGCGAGATCGACAGCGCGAGGCCGAGCATGTTCTCGATCGAGAAGAAGTGATCGACGGTCAGCGACATCGTCACGAACATCACGATGAAGATCACGATCAGGCTGTATTCCGTGATCTGCTGCCACCACTTCTGCTTGTCGTTCTTTTGCGGGATCAGCGCGTTCGCGACGCTTTCCGTCGCCTGCCCCACGATGTTTTCTCTTGCTTCCATGATTCGCTCCTCTCGTCTTTACGCCGCCTGCGCGACCGTTTCCGCCTGCGGCAGCGCAAGGCTCAACACTGTTTGTTCGCTCGCCTTCTCGCGCGCCAGTTCGCCCGCGATACGCCCCTGCCGCATCACGACGATCCGGTCCGACACGCCCAGCACTTCCGGCAATTCCGACGAAATCATCACGATCGCGCAGCCGCGCTCCGCAAGCTGATAGATCACGTTGTAAATCTCATGCTTCGCGCCGACGTCGATGCCGCGCGTCGGTTCGTCGAGAATCACGACCTTCAGGTCCGGCTCCGCGAGCCAGCGCGACAGAATCGCCTTCTGCTGATTGCCGCCCGAAAGAAAACGGATGCGCTGCTTCCGGCTCGGCGTCTTGATCTTCAGCAACTGGATGAAGCGCTCGGCCGTCTGCGCCTCCTTCTTGCGATCCAGAAACAGCCCGCCGCGCAGATAGTGTCGCCGGCACGAAATATTGATGTTCTCCGCGACCGTCGCCATCGCGACGATGCCTTCTTCCTTCCGATCCTCCGGACACAGCACGATGCCGTGACGAATCGCCTCGCCGGTGCTGCGAACCTTGATCGGCTTGCCGTCGAGCGTTATGTCGCCGCCCTTCTTCTTGTCCGCGCCGTAGACGAGATGCATCAGCTCGCTGCGTCCCGCGCCGACGAGCCCGAAGAAGCCCACGATCTCCCCGCGCTTCACTTCGAAGCTCGCGGGCGCGCTCAATGCATCGCCCTCCACGTTCTTCACGGAGAAGCGCACGTCGCCCAAAGGACGCGCGCGATAGTTGTAGATGTCGCTGATCTCGCGCCCGACCATTTCCTGCACGAGCGTTTCGCGCGGCACATCCGCGAGCGAAAGATGCGAGGCGATCTTGCGCCCGTCGCGGAAAATCGTGCACGCGTTGCACAGTTCGTAAATCTCGTCCATGCGATGCGAGATGTAGATCAGCGCACGGTTATCCGCCTGCAGATCGCGCACGAGCTTGAAGAGCACTTCCGTCTCGCGATGCGACAGCGAACTCGTCGGTTCGTCGAGCGCGATCACGCGCGCGTTGCGCAGCAGCGCCTTGCAGATTTCGACCATCTGCCGCTGCGCGATCGACAGCTTGCGCAGCTTCGCATTCGGATCGAGATCGACGCCCATCGCCGCAAGCCGCTCGCGTACGTGCGCCTTGGCCGCGCGCTTGTCGACCCAGCCGAGCCGGTTCGGCAATGCGCCGAGCAGCAGATTCTCGGACACGGTCAGATCCGGCACGTACTGCAATTCCTGATGAATCACCGCGATGCCCGCGGCAATCGATGCCGCCGCGCTCGCGAAATGCACTTCCCTGTCGTCGATGAGCACGCGCCCCGAATCGGGCTGATACTCGCCGCCGAGAATCTTGAGCAAGGTCGATTTGCCCGCGCCGTTCTCGCCCATCAAACCGTGAACTTCGCCGGCGTTGACGTCGAACGACACGCCGTCGAGCGCGCGCACGCCTGGAAACACCTTGCCGATATTGTCAAAACGCAGCGTCGCTGACACATCGCCTCCTATTCTCGAGCGGACCGCACGCGCGGCCCGCTTCCCTCACGAAAGACTTAGTTCGATGCCAGTCCCATCTGCTGGCGCACCGATGCCACGTTTTCACGCGTAGCCAGCATGCCGGTCGTGAGCGTGAGCGGCGGCGGCGCCTTGCCGTCCTTGATCCACGCGTACATCAGCTCGGACGTCTCTTCGCCGTGGCGCTTCGGGCTGATGATGACGGTGCCGTAGAAGCCCGTCGGATTCGGCTTCTTGAACTCGTTCAACGCCGAGTCCGATCCGCCGATACCAATGCCGATCATGTTGTCCGCCTTGAAGCCGCGGCCTTCCGCTGCGCGCACCGCGCCGAGCACGGCTTCGTCGTTCAGGCCGTAGGCGACCCAGTGCTTGTATTGCGGATTCTTCGTCAGCGCGATGTTCGCGGCGTTGAACGCGTTCTCGGTGTCGGTCTTCGCCTGCGGCGCGGCGACGATGTTCGCCTTCGGGAAACCGGCGGCGACGAGCGCATCGGTCGCGCCGGCCGTGCGGTCATGCGCGGTCGGCAATTGCTCGTAAGTCACGTCGATCGCGCCGACATCCTTCATGTCCCAGCCGCGCTTCTTGATCTCGGCGGCGATGCCGTCGCCCACCTGCTTGCCGATGTTGTATGCGGAAATGCCCATGTGCGGCACGGATTCGATCGGCTTGCCCGAACCGTCGACGAGGCGGTCATCGACCGTCATCATCTTGAGCTTGTCGGCCTTCGCCTTCGCGACGATGCCCGGCCCGAGCTTCACGTCCGGCGTGCAGATGATGAAGCCCTGCGCCTTCTGCGCGGCGAGGTTGTCGATCGCGCTCATCACCTTTTCACCCGACGGCGCGCCGATCTTCACGAGCGTGAAGCCCTTTTCCTTGGCGGCGATTTCGGCGAACTTCCATTCGTCCTGGAACCACGGCTCTTCCGGCTGCTTCACGAGGAAGCCGATCTTGACCTCGTCGGCGGCCTGCGCGACCGGCGCCGCGATCATGGACGCGCTCGTTGCCGTGGCAGCGGCGATCAGCGTGAGGAACAGTCTGCGTTTCATTTTTTGTCTCCCGACTTTTTCCGATGTCGAAAAATGCCCGCGCGCGGGCGCTACGAAGTGTGTGGCCGCTTTCTTGTTGATTGATGTCCGCACAGCGGCCAGTGCGTCATTCCTTCGTGATCTCGTTTGCTTCAGTCGTGGTACAGCGCGCTTCGCCCGCCATCCACGGTGATACAGCTCGCGTTGATGAACGGCGCCTCGTCCGATGCGAGGAACACCGCCGTCATCGCGACTTCCCGCGGCTCGCCGATACGCTTCATCGGCTGAAGATCGAGCGTCGCCTGACGCGCGGCCTTCGGATCAGCCTGCGAACTCCACCAGTCGAGCGTCAATTGCGTTTCGATGTAACCCGGCGCGATCGCATTCACGCGCACGTTGTTCGGCGCGTACTCGATGCCGAGCGCGCGCGTGAGGCCGATCACACCGTGCTTCGCCACCGGATACGGAAAGCAGCCCGGAATGATCTTGAAGCTGTGCGTCGACGCGATGTTCACGATGCTGCCGCGCCCGCGCTCGACCATGCCCGGCAACACCGCGCGGCAGCCGTTCCACACGCCGTCGAGATCGACGGCGAAGCAGCGGCGCCAGTCGTCGTCGGTCATCGTGAGCGGATCGCAGAACACGTTGATGCCGGCGTTGTTCACGAGCACGTCGAGCGGGCCGAGCGCGGCTTCGGTCTGCGCGACGGCTTCCTTCACCGATGCGCTTTGCGTCACGTCCGTTTCGACCGCGATGACGTTCGCGCCGGTTTCTTCCCCGATGCGCTCGGCCGTTTCGCGGGCCGTGCCGATGTCGAGTTCCGCGAGCGCGACGCGTGCGCCCTCGCGCGCGAACGCCAGCGCGATCGCCGCGCCGATGCCGCGTCCCGCGCCCGTGACCATCGCGACCTTGCCGGCGAGGCGGTTCATTTGGCTGCGCCTCGTGCAACGGCCAGTCCGTCGATGAACGCCTTCGCGTGCCGCGCCGTGACGTCCGCGCTCTGGCCCGGCTTGTAGAGCGCCGAGCCGAGGCCGAAGCCGTTCGCGCCTGCGCTCAAGAACGGCTCCATGTTGTCCGGCGCAATACCGCCGACCGGCACGAGCGGCACGTCCTTCGCGATCACCGCGCGCCATGCCTTCGTCACCGTTGGGCCGAGTTGCTCGGCGGGAAACATCTTCAGCACGTCCGCGCCGTTCTTCAGCGCGAGAAACGCCTCGTTCGGCGTCGCGACGCCCGGCGCGCACGCGAGACCCTGCGCCTTCGCGGCACGCACGACATCGGCGTCGCTGTGCGGCATCACGATGAGCTCGCCGCCCGCGGCCTTCACGCTATCGACGTAACTCGGATGCAGCACCGTTCCCGCACCGACGATCGCATCGGCGGGGAGCGTCTGACGGATCGCCGCGATGCTGTCGAACGGCTGCGGCGAATTCAGCGGCACTTCGACGATGCGAAAGCCCGCTTCATAGAGCGCGCGGCCGTGATCGGCGGCTTCGGCGGGCGTGACGCCGCGCAGTATCGCGATCAGCGGGCACGCGGCGAACGCCTTTGCGAGACCGGCGTGCATGCCGTAGGGCGCGGGCAGATTGATGGGAGGCTGCATCGTGTTCTCTCCTTTTCAGGCCGCGCGCCTGGCCGCGACCAGCCCGGCCAGCGCGGCGATTCCATAAAGGCCGTGCTCGGTGGCGTGCGCGACCGTGGCGGCATCGTGGCATCCGAAACGCGCGAGCGCGGCGCGATAGCGATTGCAAAGCGCATCGTTGCCGATCAGGCGCAGGGGCTTTCCCGCGAGCGCGGATTGTTCGCGCGCAAGCACTTCGTTCAGCCCGCGCAATTCATGGCCGATCAACAGGCCCGACAAATAATCCGATTGCTGCTCCGCGCTCAGTTGGCCCGTGAGGCCGAGCGTGCGCGTGCTGAAGATCGTCGCGAGCACGCCGGGATGACCGGCATCGCGCGCCGTCTCGACGCCGCGCAGGAACGCCTGTTCGTCGTGCGTCGCGGTGGGATGCATCGTGCGGCCGAGGATCGTGTGATCGCGCAGCGCGCTGAAGGTCTCGCCCGTCATGAAGGTGTAGAAACGCTCGATGCGCTCATCGGCGACGAACGCCCACTTCGCGTGCGTGCCCGGCAGTCCGATCAGCGCGCCGCCCGCGTTTCCGAGCGCCGGCTCGCTCGCCAGCGCGCCGAAAATCTGCGTTTCCTCGCCGCGCATCACGTTGGGCAACACGCCGCGCTCCAGCACGCCCGGCACGACATGCAGCACGACGCCGCGCGCCGTCTTCACATCGACGATGCCCGCGACGAGCGCATCGGCGTTCGCCGGCGTTTCGACGTACGGCGCTTCGACCCAGCCCTGCGCGCTGCCGACCATGCCCGCCGCGATCACCGGCAAGTGCGCGTGCGCGTCGAGCCACGCGCCGCAGGTTTGCTCGAACGCCTGATCGAACCCGCCCGCCGGCAGATTCATGATGCCCGCCGACGATGCGCGCGTATCGAGGGCGAGACCGTCGGCGCCAAGCAGATAGGCGCGCAGCGAAGTCGTGCCCCAGTCGAGCGCGACGAGCGCGGGCGTGGAAACGGATGCGGTCATCGCTTGATCCTGCGGGCGGCCTGCGGCGCGCGCCAGCCAAGTTCCTCGGAGATCGCGTGCGCTTCGCGCTGCACGACCGGAATCAGTTCCTCCATGCGCTCGTGCGGCATGTAGGGAATGGTGCTCGCCACCGACAATGCCGCGACGATCGCGCCCGACGCATCGCGCACCGGCGCGGCGACGCAGCGGATCGACGCCTCGTTCTCTTCGAGATCGAACGTGAAGCCGCCTTGCGCATAGCGCGTCATGCGCTGCTGGAAGGTGTCGAAGTCGGGGCGGTTGTCGGGCTTGAAGCTCATCCTCGCGAGCACGCGATGCGACGCTTCCAGCAGCTTCTTCCACGCGTTCGCTTCGAGGTCGAGCATCATCGCCTTGCCGATGCCCGTCGACGCGAGCGGCATCCGGTGCCCGACGCGCGAACGCATCTCCAGGCCGCGCGTGCCCGGAATCTTGTCGATGTAGAGCACGTCGTCGCCGTCGCGCACGCCGAGATGGATCGTGTCGTGCGTATGCTCGGCGAGCGCCTGCAGATGCGGTCGCGCGACGGTCGTGAGCGGCATCTGTTCGAGCGCGATCGTGCCGAGTTCGATGAGCTTCGGCCCGAGCAGATAGCCGCCCTGCACCTGACGCAGATAGCGCGCTTGCACGAGCGAGCTCACGAGCCGATGCGTCGTGCTGCGCGTCGTGCCGAGCGCCGCACCGAACGCGCGCAGGTCGCGCGCGCCGTTCGCGGCGGCTTCGAGAATCGCGAGGCCGCGCAATAGCGTCTGCGTGCCCGCCTGCTGCGGCGTGATGTCGACGAGCGCGCTCGGCAGCGCGATGGCGTCGGGATCGGGTGTGTGCTTCGTCCCGCTCGCGCCGTTGGACTTGGCGCGCGCTGCGCCCGCCTCGGCGACGTCGGTTTCAGGGGTCTGGAATTTGGTCATGGCGCGAATCCCTCGTCGATCACGATGCGCGCCGGATGACGCACGCGGGCGCGTCCCCGATGGAATGAGCGTACGAATCGTGCAAGGAGGCCCGCGAGCGCGGGCGTGCGATCGAATGCATGACGTGTCTCCATTGTTCTGGTCGTGCGCGCCAGAAGTCGCTCCGGTCGTCGCCCGCGTGTGCCGTTTCAGGCTTTGGCCGGATTGTAGTTCCGGCTCTTCGATTTATTCAATATGTGATCGTCGTGCTCACATAATGGGAGAGAAGCTTGCAGCCGAAAGCTTCTGGAAAACAAAAAAGCCCTGAATTATCAGGGCTTTGCATTGTTTATCGCGGCCAGCTAAATTTCACTGCGGCAGTTCCGCCGCCCCCATCCGCCGTGCGATGACGCCCGCGCGCTGCGACAAATACGGCGCATTGCGATGGTCGTCGAAATACTTAGGGCGCGGCAGCATCACCGCGAGCCGCGCGCTCTGCCAGGCCGTCAGTTTCGCCGCCGATGTCTTGTAGTAATACCGCGCCGCCGCTTCCGCGCCGTACACGCCGTTGCCCCACTCGACCGAATTCAGGTAGATCTCGAAGATGCGTTCCTTGTCCATCCAGAACTCGAGCATCCAGGTGATGACGAGCTCCTGCGCCTTGCGCACATAGCTCTTTTCGCGCGACAGAAACAGGTTGCGCGCGAGCTGCTGCGAAATGGTCGAGCCGCCCGCGACGATTTTTCCGCGCGCCTTGTTCTTCTCCCACGCCTGAAGGATGGCGTCGGTTTCGTAGCCGTTGTTATTGACGAAATTCGCGTCTTCCGAAGCGATGATCGCGCGCTTCAGATTGCGCGAAATCTGCTCGTACGGCACCCAGGTGCGTTGCAGCGAAATGCCCGGATGCGTCTTCGCGAGCGTCCACGCGTCGGCGCGCATGAAGGCCGTCGGACCGGGATTGACGATCGTCCAGATGCCGATCTGCGCGAAGAACCACATTTGCGTCGCGATGAACGCGATGCCGAGCACCGATACGCCGTACGCGATCCAGCGCGCCGGGCCGAGCCGCGCCGCTTTGCGCACGCGCGGCGAGCGGCCGCCCTGGCTGCCGACGGGCGCGGTGGTCATGTCAGGCTTTCGCGGCCAGCGCGGCGCGCAGATCGCGCAGCACCGCGCCGCCATCCGGGCGCACGCCGCGCCAGATGAAAAACGATTCGGCGGCCTGCTCGACCAGCATGCCGAGACCGTCCGATGCGCGCGCACCGAGCTTCGACGCGTGTTGCATGAAGACGGTCGGCTGCGCGCCGTACATCATGTCGTAGGCGAGCGTGCCCGCGCCGAACGCGCCGTCGTCGCAATCGGGCAAGGCGGCGTCGAGGCTGCCCGCGGTCGCGTTGACGATCACGTCGTACTGCCCGGCTTCCGCGCTGTCGGCGCCGCCGCCCGAGAAACGCACGCCGCACTCGGACGCGTTCTGCGCGAACTGATCGACGAGCTGATGCGCCTTCGCCGCCGTGCGGTTGACGATGGTGAGCGCCGCCGGCGCGCGATCGAAGATCGGCAGCACGACGCCGCGCGCCGCGCCGCCCGCGCCGAGCAGCAGAATGCGCGCGCCTTTCAGACTCACGCCGAGATTCACTTCGATGTCGCGCACGAGGCCGACGCCATCGGTGTTGTCGCCGCGCACGCCATCCGGCCCGAAGGCGAGCGTGTTCACCGCGCCCGCCGCTGCCGCGCGCGGCGACAGCGAATCGGCGAGCGCGTGCGCTTCGAGCTTGAACGGCACGGTGACGTTCATGCCGCGTCCGCCCGACGCGATGAACGCCTTCACTTCACGCGTGAAGCCATCGAGCGGCCCGAGAATGCGGCCGTATTCGATCGGCTCGCCGGTCTGCGCGGCGAACTTCGCGTGAATCCACGGCGATTTGCTGTGCTCGATCGGATTGCCGATCACCGCGTATTGGTCTTTCATGGCGTCGGTTCCTGCGCGTTGTCGGGCGTTTCCGGTTGTGGCTGCTCCACCGACGCTTCCGCCTGCGCTTCGGCTTCGCTTTCGGCAGAAAGATCGCTCGTCTCGATGATCTCTTCTTCCGCCTCTTCTTCCTCGACCGGCGCGCTCGCGGACGGCGCGTCGATCACATGCAGCAGACGGCACGATGCTTCGACCGTCAGCTCGTCGATCGATACGACTTCGAGCATCACACGCGTGCCGCGCGCATGCACGCCGAGGCCGGGCACGTGCAGGATCAGCGGAATCTCTTCGAGCCGCACGAGATCGTCCTTGATGACCGAAGCGGGAACGTGCTTCCTGTTCTCCTGCTTGAGCCAGCGCAGGCACCAGAAATACTCCATGCGGCGCTGGTGATCGGCATACGCGGTGTACGTGTCGTCGAAACCCTGCACGACGGCGAAAAGGTCCGCGTCCTTCGGCTTGAACGGCGCGGCGAGCTTGGCCGTCACGCCATGCTGCACGCACGCGAGCAACTGCCATTGATTGACGAGGTCGACATAACGGCGCAGCGGCGACGTGCTCCACGCATATTGCGCGACGCCCAGGCCTTCGTGCGGCGCGGGCGTCGTCTGCATGCGCGTGCGTTTCGGTCCCGGACCGCCGAAGCCGCGCTGCGAACGATAGATGCCCGGCACGCCGTGATCGTTGAGGAACGCGCCCCACGACGAATTCGCGAGAATCGCCAGTTCCGCGACGATCAGATCGAGCGGCGAACCGCGACGGCGCGGCGTGATCGTGATGTGCTCGCCATCGACATAAAAGTTGAAGTCGTTGTTGCGCTGCACTTCGCGCTTGAGGCCGTAAGTCGCGCGCGCCTGCTGACGCTTTTCGAAGAGCGCCTGCGCGAGCGGCCACAGCACCGCGATGTCTTCCTTGTGCGGATAGTCGCCCGTGCCGGCCGCGAGCGTTTCCTCGGTGACGAACTCGTCGAGATGGTTGTGGCGTAGGTTGCTCTTCACGAACACGCGTTCGGCGCGCGTTTCAGTGGCGACGATATCCTGCGTCTCGCGATTCACGATGATGTACAGCGACAGCGCCGGGCGCAGCCCGCCCTCGCCGAGCGTGAACACGTCGACGACGTTGTCGGGCAGCATCGTGATCTTGTCGCCGGGCATGTAGACCGTGGAGAGACGCCCGCGCGCGATGGCGTCGATCGTGTCGCCACGCGTAATGCCGAGCGCCGGCGCCGCGATGTGGATGCCCACGCGCACGCGGCCATCCGAAAGATGCTCGACGGAGAAGGCATCGTCGATTTCGGTGGTGGTGACGTCGTCGATGGAGAACGCTTCGACGTGCGCTTCCGGCAAATCCTCGGGCAGCGGTCCCGGCTGCACCGACGGAAAACCGATGCCGTGCGGGAAGAACTCCGACAGGAACTTCGCCTCGTGCAACTGTCGGGGCGACGTGATGCCGCCGCATTCGAGCATCAGCCGCGCCTGCGAGATGCCGCGCGCCGCCGCCGCCGCTTCGAGCGCCTTGTACTCGATCGAATTCTTGTCCGGCTTCGTGAGCAGGCCGATCGCCTTGCCCTTCAGCGCATCGGGCAGCTTGCCCGCCTTCAGTTCCTCTTCCCAGCCCTGCTGCACGAGCGCCTGCTGACGCTTGCGTTCGAGCGACGCGAGCGCCATCTGCAATTGTTCCTGCGGCGCGCGCTGATACTGGCCGCGCCCTTTGCGCCGGAAGTAAACCGGCGCGCCGTGCATGCGCAGGACGAGCGCCGCGCGTTCGGCGGGTCCGAACTTGTCGCCGAAGTAATCCGCGCCGAGCGCGGCGAACGGAAATTCCTCGTCGGGCGCGCATTCCCACAGGAAGTCGAGATCGATCTCCTGCGCGATGGCGTCGGCTTCCTGCATCAGATCGCCGGCTGCGGGCTTCTCGAACTCGATCAGCACGTCTTTCGCGCGCACTTTCGCGCGCCGGCCGCCCGGCAATTCGACCTGGAACGCGTCGCCCTGTTTCGACAACACCGATCCGGCCTTGAAACTACCCGATTCCTCGAAGAAAACGTTCACTCAATACTCTCGTAAAACGGTGGACCGGGCCGCGCTTGCCGCGCGCCGGCGAATGAATGGGCTCAGGCGGCTGCGGTCGCGCGCACGGGTGGCGGCGCCTGGTCGCAGAACGCGATGACATCGGCGAGATAAGCCGGGAAGTCGCTGATCGCGTGATCGCTGCCCTGAATCAGCGTGGTTCGCACGCCGGGATAGTGGTCGAGCATCGTGCGGTAATCGAGCACTTCGTCGCCCGTCGCCGCGATCAGATAGTAGCGCTCGGGCCGCGTGATCGATTCGACCTTGAGCGCGCGCAACTCGTCGAGATGGCGCGGCAGCACGGTGATCGTTCCGCCGCCGTGCCACAACGGCTGCTCGCCGAGAAAATGGCTCAGATCGCGATCCGGCACGACCGCCGGATTGAGCAGCACGGCGCGCCAGCCGTGTTTCTCCGCGAGATACGTCGCGTAATAGCCGCCGAGCGAACTGCCGACGACGGTCACATCGCCCGCTTTCTCGCCCGCCGCGAGCGATTCGGCCAGCGCGACGGCATCGCACGGCGACACCGGCAGCGACGGGCACTGCCATTCGCCGAGCCTCCCGAGTTCCGCGAGCCGCGCGTGCATTACGCGTGCCTTGAACGATTGGGGAGACGAGCGAAAGCCGTGCAGATAGAGAATCACGAATGTCCTCCTGCGCCACGCGCCGAAAGCGCGTCGAGCAGTTTCTGATGGACGCCGCCGAAGCCGCCGTTGCTCATCACGAGTACGTGGTCGCCGGGGCGCGCGGCGGCCGCGACCGCCTTCACCAGAGGTTCGATTTCGTCGAATGCCCGCGCCTTGTCGCCGAGCGGTGAGAGCGCTTCTGCGAGATTCCAGCCGAGCTTGTCGCGGCCTTCGCGCGCGCCGTAGCCGAAGACGAGATCCGCGCCCGCGAGACTCGCCGGCAATTGCGCTTTCATCGTGCCGAGTTTCATCGTGTTCGAGCGCGGCTCCAGCACGGCGAGGATGCGCGACGTATCCGAATTGCCGATGCGCGTGCGCAGGCCCGCGACGGTCGTCTCGATTGCGGTCGGATGATGCGCGAAGTCGTCGTAGACGGTGACGCCGTCGACGCTGCCCTTCACTTCCATGCGCCGCTTGACGTTGCGAAAACTCGCGAGCGATTTCGCCGATTGCGCCGCCGGCACGCCGACCGAGCGCGCGGCCGCGATCGCAGCGAGCGCGTTCATCCGATTGTGCTCGCCCTGCACCTGCCAGTCGACGACGCCCTGGCGCTCGCCTTCCCAGTACACGGCGAACTGCTCGTCGACGGCGGCGCCTTGTTCGACGGGCAGCGCCTGCCATCCGCCTTCGACGCCGAAGCGTTCGACGCCCGACCAGCAGCCGCGCGTGAGCACCCGTTCCAGCGCCGCCTCGCGCCCGTTCGTGACGATGCGCCCGACGCCCGGCACCGTGCGCACAAGGTGGTGGAATTGCGTTTCGATGGCCGCGAGATCGGGGAAGATATCGGCGTGATCGAATTCGAGATTATTGAGCACGGCCGTGCGCGGACGGTAATGCACGAACTTCGAACGCTTGTCGAAGAATGCGGTGTCGTACTCGTCGGCTTCGATGACGAAAAAGCTCGAATCGGTCAGGCGCGCGGAAATGCCGAAGTTCAACGGCACGCCGCCGATCAGAAAGCCGGGATTCATGCCCGCGTCTTCGAGCAGCCATGCGAGCATCGAGCTCGTCGTGGTCTTGCCGTGCGTGCCCGCCACCGCGAGCACCCATTTGCCGTTCAGCACATGTTCGCCGAGCCACTGCGGGCCGGATGTGTATGGCAGGCCGCGATCGAGGATGGCTTCCATCAGCGGATTGCCGCGCGTCACCACGTTGCCGATGACGAAGAGATCCGGCTCGAGCGCGAGCTGCTCGATGCCGTAACCTTCGATCAGTTCGATGCCCTGGGCTTCGAGTTGCGTGCTCATCGGCGGGTAGACGCCGGCGTCGCAGCCGGTGACCTTGTGGCCCGCCTCGCGCGCCAGGACGGCGAGTCCGCCCATGAAGGTGCCGCAGATGCCGAGGATGTGGATGTGCATAAACCGTGTCGCGCCGCGCGGGCGATTGAGATGCGAAAACAGGAACGGCGCCGTACCGGTGAACCTGAGGGCAAACCCGTGCAGAAAGGCGCCTGAAGGCGCATATTGTAACCGAGCAGGCTAAGCGCTTTTCCCCCGGCGCAAGCCTGCCGCCCTTGGCCCGCAAAAGGGCCGCTCGAGCTTATCTAGTATCATTCCGGCATGGTTCGCAAATCACATTTCGATCCGCAGCGCGTGCGCGAGGAAATCGCGATCGCTGCCGCGAGGATGATCGCCGAAGACGGCCTCGACTACTCCACCGCCAAGCGCAAGGCTGCGCGGCAGGTCGTCGGCGAGGCGAAGATCGGCGGCGAGTTCCTGCCCGATAACGACCAGATCGAAGAGGAAATCCGCGAGTATCAGGCGATTTTCCAGAGCGACAGCCAGCCAGCCGTGCTGCGCCGGATGCGCGAAGTCGCGCTCGACTGGATGGAGCGCCTGACACCCTTCGATCCATATCTGACGGGCGCGGTGCTCAACGGCACCGCAGGCGAGCACTCCGATATTCATCTGCAATGCTTCTGCGACAATCCCAAGGAAGTCGCGATTTATCTGCTGAACGCGAACGTGCAATACGACGTGTCCGAGACGCGGCACTTCGCCGGGCGCGGCTATGTCGAGACGTTGAGCTTTCTGCATCGCGCACGCGACGAGGAGCCGGTCGGCGTGCATATCGCGCTCTACGGTCCCGACGATCTGCGCGGCGCGGTGCGCGCGGACAACCGCGGACGCCTCGCCCGCGCGAACGCGGCGGCCGTACGCACGCTGCTCGATCACCCCGATGTCCCGCCGCTCGAGATCAGCGGCTGATCTATCTTCTCTACGCTCATGAAAAGCACACGCATTCTGGCGGCCCTCGTGGTCGCTGTCGCCGCGACCGTCGGCGGCTTCTACGCGGGCCATCTGTTCACTGGCGGCGATACCGTGGCCGCGACGCAGCCGAGCGGCAACGCCGTCGATCAACTGTGGAAGGCGACGCCGCCGGGCGCTTCCGGCACGTCGCAACCGCTCGCGGCGTTCAAGGGCAAGCCGGTCGTCGTGAACTTCTGGGCGTCGTGGTGCGGACCGTGCGTGAAGGAAATGCCGACGCTCTCCGCGATGCAGCGCGATTACGAAAAGAAAGGCATCACGTTCATCGGACTCGGCGTCGATAGCGAGAAGAACATCAACGATTTCCTTAAGAAAGTGCCGGTCGCCTATCCCGTCTACGTCACCGGCTTCGGAGGCGCGGATCTTGCGCGTAGCTTCGGCAATAATGCGGGCGGCCTGCCATTTACCGTCGTGATCGACGCGAATGGGAAAATCCGCTCCACGAAACTGGGCGAAGTCGACCCGGCCCAGCTGAAACATACGCTCGACAGCCTGTAAAAATTGGCTGCGTGTACGCCGTGGCTTGCGTCGAGTAAGCTGCGAGTTAGCACGCAGTACGCCGATCTTGCTGGAAATTCGACGCGACTCCCAATACGCGGCGGTAATTTGTCCCATGGTTGCGAGCCGGACTGCACAGTAAAACTAGACAAAATTCTCTAAACGGCGCTAAAGTGCGCCGAATTCCGCACAACCCGAAGCGACTATGACAACTCTGCCGGTGCCATGTGGCCCCCTCGCCGTCAAGTCCGACCTCCGCAAAACGGCGGTCGGAAGGCGTGGAGCATCCGCTGCCGTCATCCGCGTGCTGTTCGGGCGCGCGCTTCGAAGCGACCACGCCGATACGTTCGACATGAACGCTACCGGCGTGCCGACCGATTCTGGAGCCGTCGTTTGCGCGGGCGCTTTCGCGAGCGCGCGTGTGGGACGGCTGGCCGCGCCGACTCGCGGCTGAGCAGTCAGAACACCCACAAATCAAGTCAAGTGCCGGGCAGTCCCGGTCTCCAAGTATTGAAAGGGGATTTTTCGATGGACCTTCGTAAACTGAAAACGCTGATCGACCTCGTCTCGGAATCCGGCATCTCGGAGCTGGAAGTGACGGAAGGCGAAGGCAAGGTTCGCATCGTCAAGAACGCCGCGCCGGTCTACATGCAGGCGCCGCAGCAGTACGCACCGCAAGTGCAGTCGCCGGCCGCGCCGCAATTCGGCGGTGCAGGCGAAGCCGGCGCGCCGGCAGCCGCTGCGCCCGCGGCCGCCGCGCCGCAAGGTCACATCGTGACCTCGCCGATGGTCGGTTCGTTCTACCGTGCGCCGTCGCCGGGCGCGGATCCGTTCATCCAGGTCGGCGATACGGTGAAGGAAGGCCAGACGCTGTGCATCATCGAAGCGATGAAGCTCTTGAACGAAATCGAAGCGGACAAGGCCGGCGTCGTGAAGGAAATCCTCGTCGAGAACGGCCAGGCGGTCGAGTACGGCCAGCCGCTCTTCGTGATCGGCGACTAAAGGCGCACCGGGCCGTGCCGCGGATGCGCCTCGCAGCCGCCGCCCGGCCCCGCCGCGCCGGCGCGCTTCATGCGGCATCGATTCGTCGAGAAGCGCGCCGCCGATTGGATCCCCGAGGGCCGCTCGCGCGAGCCCGTTGATGAGCCGACCCACTATGTTTGAAAAAATTCTCATTGCGAACCGCGGCGAAATCGCGCTTCGCATCCAGCGCGCGTGCCGCGAGCTGGGCGTCAAGACAGTCGTCGTCTATTCCGAAGCCGACAAGGAAGCGAAGTACGTCAAGCTGGCCGACGAAGCCGTGTGCATCGGACCGGCGCCTTCGAATCTCTCGTACCTGAACATGCCGGCGCTCATCAGCGCGGCCGAAGTCACCGACGCCGAAGCCATCCATCCCGGCTACGGCTTTCTCTCCGAAAACGCCGACTTCGCCGAGCGCGTCGAGCAATCGGGCTTCACGTTCATCGGGCCGCGTCCCGAGACCATCCGCCTGATGGGCGACAAGGTCACCGCCAAGCAGACGATGATCAAGACCGGCGTGCCGTGCGTACCGGGCTCCGAAGGCGCATTGCCGGACGATCCGCGCGAGATCGTGAAGATTGCGCGCGCAATCGGCTACCCCGTCATCATCAAGGCGGCGGGCGGCGGCGGCGGGCGCGGCATGCGCGTGGTGCACACCGAAGCGGCGCTCGTGAACGCCGTCAACATGACGCGCGAAGAAGCGGGCCGCGCCTTCGGCAACCCGCAGGTGTACATGGAGAAGTTTCTCGAGAACCCGCGCCACATCGAGATTCAGGTGTTGTCGGACTCGTTCCGTAACGCGATCTGGCTCGGCGAGCGCGACTGCTCGATGCAGCGCCGTCACCAGAAGGTGATCGAGGAAGCGCCGGCGCCGGGCATTGCGCGGCGGCTGATCGAGCGCATCGGCGACCGTTGCGCCGACGCGTGCAAGAAGATGGGCTATCTCGGCGCGGGCACGTTCGAGTTCCTGTACGAGAACGGCGAGTTCTACTTCATCGAAATGAACACGCGCGTGCAGGTCGAGCATCCGGTGACGGAACTCATCACGGGCGTCGATATCGTGCAGGAGCAGATCCGCATCGCCGCGGGCGAAAAGCTCTCGATCCGCCAGAAGGACATCCAGTTCCGCGGCCACGCGATCGAGTGCCGCATCAACGCGGAAGATCCGTTCAAGTTCACGCCGTCGCCGGGACGCATCACGTCGTGGCATACGCCGGGCGGCCCGGGCATTCGCGTCGATTCCCACGCGTATGCGAACTACTTCGTTCCGCCGAACTACGATTCGATGATCGGCAAGCTGATCGCGTTCGGCGCGACGCGCGAGCAGGCGATCAACCGCATGCGTATCGCGCTGTCGGAAATGGTCGTCGAAGGCATTTCGACGAACATCCCGCTGCATCGCGAAATGATGATCGACGCGAAGTTCGTCGAAGGCGGCACGAGCATTCACTATCTCGAGAACAAGCTGGCCGCGCGCCAGGCCGCCGTCGCCGAAGAGTCCTGAAGCACGCCTTATTCAGAGAGATAGCATGAGTTACCGGGAACTGATCGCCGAGCTGGATCGCGAGCACGCGGAAGCGCTGTCGGATGCGCTGCTTGAAGTCGGCGCGCTGTCGGTGTCCGTCGAAGACGCCGACGCCGACACGCCCGACGAACAGCCGCTCTTCGGCGAGCCGGGTCTCGTGCCTGAAAAGCGTGCGTGGAACCGTTCGCGCGTCGTCGCGCTGCTCGCCGAGGACGCAGATCCCGACGTGCTGCTCGCCGCGGCCGCGAACGAGATCGGCCTCGCGGCAACCCCGCAGTTCACGGTGCGCGAGGTCGAGGAGCAGGACTGGGTGCGTCTCACGCAGGCGCAGTTCGATCCGATCGCCATCGGCGAGCGCATCTGGGTCGTGCCTTCGTGGCACGACGCGCCCGATCCGAACGCGCTCGTGCTCGAACTCGATCCGGGCCTCGCGTTCGGCACCGGCAGCCATCCGACCACGCGGCTTTGCATGGAATGGCTGGAGCAGTCGGTGAAGCCGGGACAATCGCTGCTCGATTACGGCTGCGGCTCCGGCATCCTCGCGATTCTCGCGAAGAAGTGCGGCGCCGATCCGGTCGTCGGCATCGACATCGATCCGCAAGCGGTCGAGTCGGCGCGTCAGAACAGCGAGCGCAATCGCGCGGACGTGATCTACGGCCTGCCCGATGCGTGCCCCGCCGGCGAGTTCGATATCGTCGTCGCGAACATCCTCTCGAATCCGCTCAAGCTGATGGCGTCGATGCTCGCCGCGAAGGTAAAGCCGGGCGGCAGAATCGCGCTGTCGGGCGTGCTCGCGCGCCAGGCCGACGAGGTCGCGGCGGTCTATGCGAAGTGGATCGACATCGGCGTTTGGCGCGAGCACGAAGGCTGGGTATGCCTCGCGGGAACGCGGCGCGAAAGCCTTTAGAATAGCGCCATCCTCCACGATCAGGCCGTCAGGCCAACGGCACTTCTTATATGGCGCTGGCAACCCGCTGCCCCCACTGCGAAACCGTATTCAAGCTGGACCCGCATCTGCTCGCGCCGCATGACGGCCGCGTGCGCTGCGGACACTGTCAGGAAGTTTTCGATGCCGCACATCATCGCTTCGAGCTTCCAGACGAGCCGGCCGCGGCAGGCGTCGCTCAGCATGCCGCGATCATCGACGATGATGCCGCCGTCGGTCCGGCAACAAGCTCGGGCGCAGGCCACGCTGCCGCCGCCGATGCACCCGCGCATGTGACCGCGCCGCCCGATGCGCCGCTCAAGCCGCGCCCGTTCGCGCCGCGCAACCTCGATCTCGGCGCGCCGAGTTCCATCAAGCAACCCGATGCCGACAGCGAAGGCACCGTCTATGCGAACGCTCCTGCAGCGTCGAGCGCGTCGAGCCAGACACGCGCCGCGTCGCCGCGCAGCGAACCCGATCAAGCCGATGCCGCGAACGAGCCGTCCGCGTTGCCTTCGGAGCCCGCCCGCCTGAAGCAGTACATTCGCGTCGGCGTGCCGCATCCCGATGCCGCGAACTCCGAGCAAGCCGACGATACGCCGCTCGGCGAACCGCCCGTCGCGCCGCTCGCCAATGCTGTCGACGATCGCGCCGAGCCGTTCATCGGTCCGGTTCATCAGCCGGACGCGCCGCCCGCGCGCGCCGCCGCGGAACCGGCCGTACCCGCATGGCGCGACGACGCGGAGCCCGGTTTCGGCGCCAGGAAGCCGCCCGCTCCTGCTCGGCGCGTCAGCGCGAACGAGGCGTTTCCCGTGATTCGCGAGTCGCGGGAAACGCGCGCGCCGGTGCGTGGCCGCGGCGGAGCCGGGAAGGCGGGACGTGTCGTGGGCGTCATCGTCGCCGTGCTGCTGGCGTTGCTGTTGCTCGTGCAGCTCGCATGGTGGCAACGCGAAACGTTGATGGTCTACGTGCCCGGCTCGCACGCGCTCTATTCGAACGTCTGCGATCAGATCGGCTGCACGATCTCGCCGCCGCGCGACATCGACGGATTGCAGATCGAGAGTTCCGGGCTGCGCCAGGTGGACGGCCCGCACAAGCTCGAACTGAAATTGTCGCTGCGCAACCGGATGGACGTCGCGCTGGCGTATCCGGCGCTCGAACTCACGCTGCTCGACGACAAGAACAACGTCGCGATCCGGCGCGTGCTCTGGCCGCAGGATTACGCGCGACCGGGTACGATATTCGCCGTCGGCCTCGCGCCGCAAAGCGCGCAACCGGTGATCGTCCGGCTGGATACGGGCGACGCGGTTGCCGCCAATTACCGGGTTCAGGTCTTTTACCCGTGATGTCGGGCAGGCGCGCGAACGCCGCCTGCCCCGGTTCCACACGACGCGCGTCATGCTCCTCGCGGCGCCTGCACGCGCGATTTTCCCGTCAGCATCTGACAATTCTCTGGAGCGCAACATGAGTCAAGTTACCCTCGGCGGCAACCCTATCGACGTCAGCGGCACGTTCCCGGGCCCGGGCCAGCAGGCATCCGAATTCACGCTCGTCGGCGCCGATCTCGGCGACGTCAAGCTCGCGAACTTCGCGGGCAAGCGCAAGGTGCTGAACATCGTGCCGAGTCTCGACACGCCGACCTGCGCCACCTCGACGCGCAAATTCAATGAAGCGGCCGCCGGCCTGAACAACACGGTCGTGGTCGTGGTTTCGGGCGATCTGCCGTTCGCCGCGAAGCGCTTCTGCACGACCGAAGGTATCGCCAATGTCGTGACGGCATCGACGTTCCGCGGCCACGAATTCGCGCAGGCTTACGGCGTCGACGTGACGAGCGGCCCGCTCAAGGGTCTGACGGCGCGCGCCGTGGTCGTGCTCGACGAGAACAACAAGGTGCTTCATTCGGAGCTCGTGCCCGAGATCAAGAATGAGCCGAACTACGATGCAGCGCTCGCCGCGCTGAAGTAAATCGTCTCGCCGGACCGCTTCCGACCGGAGCGGTCCGCGCATACGAGGCACGGTGAAGCGCTCGCCGCGCGCCGTATGCGGATTTCTCTCCTCGGCCCCTATCTATAAAGGACGTTCGCCTTGGCTACGCTCATTTGCGGCTCGCTCGCCTACGACAACATCATGACTTTCCAGGGGCGCTTCGGCGACCACATCCTGCCGGATCAGGTGCACATGCTGAACATCAGCTTCCTGGTGCCGACGATGCGGCGCAACTTCGGCGGCTGCGCGGGCAACATCGCGTATGCGCTGAAGCTGCTCGGCGGCGATCCGAAGATCATGGCGACGCTCGGCGCGGCGGATGCGCAGCTCTACATCGACCGGCTCGACGCGCTCGGTTTGTCGAAGGAATACGTGCGCGTGCTGGCCGATCAGCACTCGGCGCAATGCTTCATCACGACCGATCTCGCGAACAACCAGATCACCGCGTTCCACCCCGGCGCGATGATGGAATCGCATCTGAACCGCGCCGACGAAGCGCAGGGCATCTCGCTCGGCATCGTCGCACCGGACGGCGCTCAAGGCATGCGCGAGCACGCCGAAGGGCTGGCGCGCGCGGGCGTGCCGTTCGTGTTCGACCCGGGCCAGGGATTGCCGATTCTGGACGGCGTGGAACTTTGTCGCATGATTGAACTCGCCACCTACGTGGCGGTCAACGATTACGAAGCCAAGCTGCTGAGCAACAAGACCGGCTGGTCGATCGAAGACATCAAGAGCCGGGTCGATGCCCTCGTCGTCACGCGTGGCGAACACGGCGCGCAGATCTATCATGAAGATGGCGTGGCCGAGATTCCGGTCGTCGCGGCGCGTCAGGTGGTCGACCCGACCGGTTGCGGCGACGCATTCCGCGGCGGGCTCCTGTACGGCATCGAAAACAAGCTTGGCTGGGAGAAAACGGGTCGTCTCGCGAGTCTGATGGGTTCGCTGAAAATCGAACATCAGGGGCCGCAAACCTACGCGCCGACGCGCGCCGAAATCGAAGAGCGTTTCAAGCAGGCCTTCGGAAGCAGCCTGTTCTGAATGATTGGAGTGAAGGAATGAAAACGGTAAGTCGTATCGCGCTGGCCATGGCGCTCGTCGGCTCGGTGGCGCTGACGGGCTGCGCCTACAACAGCAGTTCGTCGGACGTCTACACGGCGTCGCAGGCGCAGCGTGAGGAAACGGTGCGCATGGCGACCGTCGAAAGCGTGCGCGGCGTGAAGATCAGCTCGAACAACGGCCAGCCTACGGGCCTCGGCACGATCGGCGGCGGCGCGCTCGGCGGCGTCGCGGCGGCGAGTGCGATCGGCGGCGGCAACGGTTCGATCATCGCGGGCATCATCGGCGGGCTGGCTGGCGCCGTCGCGGGCAACGCGGTCGAGAATAGCGTCGCGATGAAGAACGGTCTCGAGATCACCGTGCGCCTCGATAACGGCGACCTGCGCGCGATCACGCAGACCGCGAACGGCGAAGTGTTTCAGGCGGGCGAGCGAGTGCGTCTGTTGTCGAGCGGCGGCGTCACGCGCGTCACTCACTGACGAGGGCATTCAGCGGACAAATAGCGCCGCGTCATTCTAAGAATGCGCATGTATCGAAAGATGCATGCGCTTTTTCTTTTTCGACGCCCCGAGCAAGCGATGAAATTCGTTGGCCGAAGCGAAAAACCCGCCGCCAGGTTTCCCCGACGACGGGTTCAGGCCGGGTAGGCATACCCGGACTAAGGGCACAGCGCACTGTGCCTGGGTGCTGCGTACTGCGAGAGCTTACGGACGGCTGCCCGTCGGGAACGGCCATGCCGCTGCCGGGTTCAACGCCGTCTTGACCGCAGCAGCCGGAGCGGCCGGAGCAGGCGCCGAGACGGTCGTTGCCGTCGTGGCAGGAGCGGCAGCCGTAGTCTTCTTCGCAGCAGCGGCCTTCTTGGCCGGAGCCTTTTTCGCGGGGGCCTTCTTCGCAGCGGGTGCGGGCGCAGCAGCAGGCGCAGGCGCAGCGGCTGCGGTCTTCGCAGCAGCCTTTTTCGCGGGAGCCTTTTTCGCAGCGGCCTTCTTCGCTGCGGCCTTCTTCGCCGGCGCCTTCTTCGCCGCGGTCTTCTTCGCAGCGGCCTTCTTCGCAGGCGCCTTCTTGGCTGCGGCCTTCTTCGCCGCTACTTTCTTGGTCGCGACTTTCTTCGCTGCGGCCTTCTTCGCGGGAGCCTTCTTCGCCGCGACCTTCTTTGCAGCAACCTTCTTCGCCGCTACTTTCTTGGTCGCGACTTTCTTCGCTGCGGCCTTCTTCGCGGGTGCCTTCTTCGCCGCGACCTTCTTCGCTGCGACCTTCTTCGCCGCTACTTTCTTCGCTGCAACCTTCTTCACAGCGACCTTCTTGGCCGCAACCTTCTTCGCCGGAGCGGCCTTCTTGGCGGTGACTTTCTTCGCTGCAGCCTTCTTTGCGGCGGGTTTTTTCTTGGCAACTGCCATGGTTTTTCTCCTTCAGGTTTTCAGATGAGAGTCAGTTCAAACAACACCCTTCGTCAAAACCCGCTTCCCACGTGTCGCCTTCTCTATAACGCACGCTACGAAGCGGATTATTCATCGGCGTACGCTGATCCCACCTGCTTACGCTAATGAATACGGCAAGGCGCGCCGTGCCCCGAGGCACCGCGCGCCAAATTGAGTCAGCACCGCTTCTTCGCGGCGCCGGCCATCGCTTGATCGAGCCAGCGAGCATGCCGCTGGCATTTTCCGGGGGGAAGTTTGCCCATCCCTTTTCAGGGAGCGCAAAACGCCTGTCTTCTATTCGGGCCACACGGCCCGCCAAGTCAGTAGGCGCACTTTGCATCAGGCGACCGTTCTCCTAAACCTTGTCGGCCGGGCGCGCGTGAGCGACACGCTGCTGCCCGTCCGTCCCATCGATTTCGTCTGCAACACGTCCTGGATTTTTATTATTCCCAGGTGAGCGCGCCGCCGGTTTGATACTCAATCACGCGTGTCTCGAAGAAGTTGCGTTCCTTCTTCAAGTCGATCATTTCGCTCATCCACGGGAACGGGTTTTCCTCGTTCGGGAAGAGCGGGTCCAGTCCGATCTGCTGGCAACGCCGGTTGCAGATGAACCGCAAGTAGCTCTTGAACATCGACGCGTTCAGGCCGAGAACCCCGCGCGGCATGGTGTCTTCAGCGTAGCGATATTCAAGATCGACAGCCTGCTTGAAGAGCTCGCGGATCTCTGCCTTGAAGTCGGCGGTCCACAGTTGCGGCTCTTCCAGCTTGATCTGGTTGATGAGGTCGATGCCGAAATTGCAGTGCATCGATTCATCGCGGAGGATGTATTGATACTGTTCCGCCGCGCCCGTCATCTTGTTCTGGCGACCCAGCGCCAGAATCTGCGTGAAGCCGACATAGAAGAACAGGCCTTCCATGATGCAGGCGAACACGATCAACGACTTCAGCAATTTCTGGTCCGCTTCGAGCGTGCCGGTCGTGAAGGCCGGGTCGGTCAGCGTGTTGATGAACGGAATCAGAAACTCGTCCTTGTCACGGATCGACTTGACCTCGTGATACGCGTTGAAGATCTCGCTTTCATCGAGGCCCAGCGATTCGACGATGTACTGGTACGCGTGCGTGTGGATCGCCTCTTCGAACGCCTGGCGCAGCAGGAACTGGCGGCACTCCGGAGCGGTGATGTGACGGTACGTGCCGAGCACGATGTTGTTCGCGGCGAGCGAGTCCGCCGTGACGAAGAAGCCGAGGTTGCGCTTGACGATGCGGCGCTCGTCGTCCGAGAGACCGTTCGGGTCTTTCCACAGGGCGATGTCGCGCGACATGTTCACTTCCTGCGGCATCCAGTGGTTCGCGCAACCGGCGAGGTACTTCTCCCACGCCCACTTGTACTTGAACGGGACGAGCTGATTGACGTCGGTCTTGCCGTTGATGATGCGCTTGTCGGCGACATTGACGCGCGCTTCGCTTTGCGCGGCGATCGCGCTGGCGGAAGGCGTTGCGGCTGCGGGCGGAACGAAGCCATCGGAAAAGATGTTGTTCGCCTGAGCAATCTGATGGGCAGCTTGATGAGTTGCAGCTTGCGCTGCCTGCGTACCGAAAGTCGTGCCTTGAGCGTTACGCAACGGGTTCTGTTGCGGAGCGCTCGAGGGAGCTACGGCAGTGGTCTCGTCATCCCAGTTGAGCATAAATTCTCACCATCAATTTAGATCGGTTTGTACCATCTTTTCATGAGCGATAAAAGAGTTTGCTCATGAAAATTCTCGTTTTCATGCGATTTAGATTCGACGTTGCTACCTGCATACAACACTTGGCTCGAAGCCGTGTGTGTGAAGCTCGATGCGACATCTCTTGAATCGAGTGTGAAGCGGTCCTGATCGAGTGACTTCCGTGACATCGCAGCGTGCTTTCGCGTGACTTCATCGCTGCTCTGCAAGCCTTGTCGCGCAAGGCTCTGCGGACGACGCTGCTTGTGCGATGCGAAGCACGCGCGCTTCATTGCGAAGGTCTGCTCGATGCTGTGTTGCCAAGCGCGAACTCATCGAAGCGTGACGCGTTGCGATCATCGATCGAAGTCTCTCGTCGACCCGCGATGCGATGCAAAACATGCGTCGCGAATCGATGAACGCGCGACCTTCATGCGCTCCTCTTCGATGAGCTTCGATGTGTGTGACCGCACGCACTTCGCATCGCTCGATACACGCTGACGCAAGCACTTCGATGGAGCGTCGATGCCTGCTGCGCGCGTCGAATTCGTTGCCGAAGTTTAGCATTTGACGTCTCGTATTTCCACAATATCTTGTGCTTGCAAATCTCGCCAACACAATCTATAGCGTGTTTACGCGACGATCCGTCTCACGCGAAACCGCGCTGCGCAAGGCTCATCGGCCGCGCAACGGATCGAGCAGCGAGCGCAGATTGTTGTGATCGATCTCGTGCATCAACGCGAGCAGGCTGCCGAGTTTGCCTTGTGGAAAACCCTCACGCGCGAACCACGCGAGATAGTGACCGGGCAGATCGGCGATGAGCCTGTCCTTGTATTTGCCATAGGGCATCGTCTGCGTGACGAGACGCTGCAGGTCTTGCGGGTCCATCGCTTCTTCACTCCTCGTTCAATGTTCATCGCACCACGCAGCGCGCTTCGATCCTTCAGCGATTGCTGCATATCGGTGCCATAATCGCCGCTCTTGCCGCCGAGAGTCGATCGCGAATCAACATGCCGCTGGCCGTCCAAGCTTTCATTGCCCCTCTCATCGTCGCGTGCGCGATGTTCATGGAAAGCGTCGACGCCAACGTCATCGTTACCGCGATTCCTGAAATGGCGCGCGCGTTTGGACGCGATCCCGTGACGCTGAAGGTTGCGGTCACGAGCTACGTGCTCGGACTCGGCGTCTTCATACCGATCTGCGGATGGGTCGCCGACCGCTTCGGCGCACGCGCCGTGTTCCGCACGGCCATCGGCGTGTTCGTCGTCGGCTCGCTGTTGTGCGCGGCTTCCACATCGCTTGGCCCCTTCACCGTCGCGCGCTTCATCCAGGGCGTCGGCGGCGCGATGATGGTGCCTGTCGGCCGCATCATCATCTTTCGCTCGGTGCGCCGCTCCGAGTTCATACGCGCGATGAACTACCTCTCAGTGCCCGCAATGCTTGGACCAGCGGTCGGGCCGTTGCTCGGCGGCTTCATTACGACGTATCTGCACTGGCGCCTGATCTTTTTCATCAACATCCCGATCGGCATCGCGGGCATCTGGCTGACCAACCGCTACATCGCCAACTCGCACGAGGAACATCCGGGCCGTCTCGACTGGTTCGGTTTCTTTCTCTCCGCGAGCGCGGGCGTGCTGCTGTTGCTCGGGCTCTCGCTCGTCGGCGGCGAACTGATTCCGCAGCGCGTCGCCTTTGCGATGTGCGTCGCCGGCGCGCTGATGGTCGTGCTGTACTGCGTCCACGCGCGACGTGTGGAGAAGCCGCTGCTCGATCTGCGCTTTTTCCGCGTGCCGACGTTTCAGGCGAGCGTGCTCGGCGGTTCGATGTTTCGCATCGGGCTTGGCGCCGTGCCGTTTCTTCTGCCGCTCGCGCTGCAGGAGGGTCTCGGCATGAGCGCGTTCAAGTCCGGCGCGATCACGTGCGCGTCGGCTTTCGGCGGCATGTTCATGCGCTCGTTCGCATCGCGCGTGCTGCATCGCTTCGGCTTCCGTCAGACGCTGTTCTACAACGCGGCGTTGTCGGGTATCGCGATCGCGGCGTGCGGCGCGTTCTTTCCCGGCACGCCGGCCTGGGTGATCTGGGCCGTCGTGCTGCTCGGCGGCTTCTTCCCTGCGTTGCAGTTCACGAGCCTCAACTCGCTTGCTTACGCTGAGATCGAAACACGCGATGTGGGCCGCGCGACGAGCCTTGCTAGCTTCGTGCAGCAGGTTTCGCTCGGGCTCGGCGTGACGATCGCGGGGATCACGCTCGAGCTCTCGCAATATCTGAACGGTCATGCGAGTGTGCAATGGTCGGATTTCTGGCCGGCGTTTGTCGTCGTCGGGCTGTTCTCTTTTCTTTCGATGCCGATTACGGCGCGGCTTTCGCATGATGCTGGGACGGAGATTTCTCGCGGTACGCGGGGGTGAGTTCGCTGTTTTGCGTTTTGTTTCGCCGGATCCCGTGATCGTGTCGGCTCGGTGTTTCGCCGGATCCCGTGATCGTGTCGGCTCGGTGTTTCGCCGGATCCCGTGATCGTGTCGGTCTATTAGCACTGCCCCTGTGCGGGGCGGCACTCACTTTCTTTGCTGCTGCAAAGAAAGTAAGCAAAGAAAGCAGCTACTGATACGCCCGCGGTCACACGCAATTTGGGTAGTCCTCTCGTCCATCGTGGGCTGCCTAAAGAGTGCCCTCATCGGTCCCATCGGGCTTGGCTCGCGCACGGTCCGTCTCATCGCACCACACACCAAACGGGTTCAGCACCAAATAGCTCCGGCCCGCTTCGCGGCCGACCGGTCAATCGGGGATGCACGCGCTTCTCTACTAACGTCTCCGTCCCGCTGCACTTGCCGCCCGTTGGTTTCCCTTGCGTACCCGGCGGCAGCGCGTAGCGCTGTGCCGAAGCCATCTCGTGCTGAACCAATGTCCTCAACGTCTTCGGGCGGCGGACCGTGCGCGATCCAAGTCCGATTAGGTGTTTGAGGGCACTCTTTAGGCGAGTGCCGCCTGGGACGAGAGGACTACCCAAATTGCGTGTGACCGCGGGCCGTGACGAGCTGCTTTCTTTGCTTACTTTCTTTGCAGCAGCAAAGAAAGTGAGTGCCGCCCCGCACAGGGGCAACGCTAATAGACCGACACGAAAGCGGGATCCAGCGAAACCGAAACCAAAACGCAAAGCAAAAAGCAAAAAGCAAAAAGCAAAAACGGACCGGCACCGACCGCTTCCATAAGCAGGAAGCACCCAGCACCGGTCCGCAGAGACCGACTCTCAGCTCAAAACCTTACTGACAAGCCTCACACTCATCGAAGCCCGGATCGCCGGGGCGCATCATACAGACGGGACCATCGGCTTCCTGAGCCGCCTCCACCGCCGGCGCGCTCGCGGCAGCAGCATTGAAGCCACCATTCCCGGCAGCCGACGCCGCACCGCCACCAAACCCGCCAGCCGCACCCGCCCCACCGTCACCGGAAGAAGAAGGCACCGCATTCAACGCACCGTGCGCCACGGTCGACTTCTCGACGTGCGTCGCCGCCATCGTGCGGAGGTAGTACGTCGTCTTGAGACCGCGAATCCAAGCGAGCTTGTAGACCTCGTCGAGCTTCTTGCCCGACGCGCCCGCCATGTAGATGTTCAGCGACTGCGCCTGATCAATCCACTTCTGACGGCGCGACGCCGCTTCCACGAGCCACTTCGGGTCGACTTCGAACGCGGTCGCGTAGATCGCGCGCAGATCGGCCGGAATGCGGTCGATGCGCGAAAGCGTGCCGTCGAAATACTTCAGATCGGACACCATCACTTCGTCCCACAGGCCGCGCGCCTTCAGATCACGCACGAGGTAGTCGTTGACCACCGTGAATTCGCCCGACAGATTCGACTTCACATACAGGTTCTGGAACGTCGGCTCGATACACGCCGACACGCCGATGATGTTCGAAATCGTCGCCGTCGGCGCGATCGCCACGCAGTTCGAGTTGCGCATGCCGTACGTCGAGATGCGCGAGCGCAGTTGCGCCCAGTCCATCGTCTCCGAGGTATCCACTTCGACATAACCGCCGCGCGCCTCGGCCAGGAGCTTCAGCGAATCCTGCGGAAGAATGCCGCGATCCCACAGCGAGCCGCGATACGTCGCGTAACGACCGCGCTCTTCCGCGAGTTCCGTCGACGCGTAGTACGCGTAGTAGCAGACGGCTTCCATCGAACGATCCGCGAACTCGACCGCCTCGCCCGACGCATAAGGCGTGCGCAGCAGATGCAGGCAGTCCTGGAAGCCCATGATGCCCATGCCGACCGGACGATGCTTCAGGTTCGAGTTGCGCGCCTTCGGCACCGCGTAGTAGTTGATGTCGATGACGTTGTCGAGCATGCGCATCGCGACGCTGATCGTGCGCTTGAGCTTCGCGTGATCCAGCGCGTAGCTGCCATCGGCCTGCTTCACCATGTGCGCGACGAGGTTCACCGAGCCCAGATTGCAGACGGCGATTTCCGTCTCGCTCGTGTTCAGCGTGATTTCGGTGCACAGGTTCGACGAGTGCACGACGCCGACGTGCTGCTGCGGCGAACGCACATTGCACGGATCCTTGAACGTGATCCACGGATGGCCCGTCTCGAACAGCATGCCAAGCATCTTGCGCCACAGTTGCGCCGCCGGCAGCTTCTTGAACAGCTTGATTTCGCCGCGCGCGGCTTTCTCTTCGTAAGCGACGTACGCCTTTTCGAAGTCGGCGCCGAACAGATCGTGCAGGTCCGGGCAGGTCGACGGCGAGAACAGCGTCCAGTCGCCGCCTTCGACGACGCGCTTCATGAACAGATCGGGAATCCAGTTCGCCGTGTTCATGTCGTGCGTGCGGCGACGGTCATCGCCGGTGTTCTTGCGCAGCTCGAGGAATTCCTCGATGTCGAGGTGCCACGATTCCAGGTACGCGCACACCGCGCCCTTGCGCTTGCCGCCCTGGTTCACCGCGACGGCCGTGTCGTTCACGACCTTCAGGAACGGCACGACGCCCTGCGACTTGCCGTTCGTGCCCTTGATGTGCGAGCCGAGCGCACGCACGCGCGTCCAGTCGTTGCCGAGGCCGCCCGCGAACTTCGAGAGCAGCGCGTTTTCCTTCAGCGCTTCGTAGATGCCGTCGAGATCGTCGGCGACCGTCGTCAGATAGCACGACGACAATTGCGAGCGATGCGTGCCCGAATTGAAGAGCGTCGGCGTCGACGACATGAAGTCGAACGACGACAGCACGTTATAGAACTCGATCGCGCGCGCTTCACGGTCGATCTCGTTCAGCGACAGGCCCATCGCGACGCGCATGAAGAATGCCTGCGGCAACTCGATGCGCGTGCCGTCGACGTGCAGGAAGTAGCGGTCGTACAGCGTCTGCAGGCCGAGATAGCCGAACTGCAGATCGCGATTCTGATCGAGCGCGGCGCCGAGGCGCTTGAGGTCGAACTGTTGCAGCTTGTCATCCAGCAGGCCGGCTTCGACGCCGCGCTTGATGAACTGCGGGAAGTATTCGGCGTAACGCTCGCCCATTTCGGCTTGCGTCACTTCCTCTTCGAGAATTTCGCGGCGGATCGTGTGCAGCAGGATGCGCGCCGTGACCTGACTGTACGCCGGATCCTTCTCGATCATCGTGCGCGAGGCGAGAATGGCCGAATCGTAGACCTGCGACATCGGCACGCCGTCGTACAGGTTCTTCACCGTCTCCGCGACGATCGGCTCGGCGGACACCGCATCGCCCAGATTCGCGCACGCGGAGACGATCAGCGCCTTCAGCGCTTGGAGATCGAGCGGACGCGTGACGCCGTTGTCCGTCACGTTGATCGCGCCTTCGTGCGACTGCGCGTTTTGCGCGGCCGAGCGCTCTTGCGAACGCTGCTGCGTGCGCTTCTCGCGATACAGCACGTACGCGCGCGCGACGTTGTGCTCGCCGCCGCGCATCAGCGCGAGCTCGACCTGATCCTGAATGTCTTCGATGTGGAAAGTCCCGCCGTGCGGACGGCTGCGCACGAGCGCGCGCACGACGGCTTGCGTCAGTTGCTCGACTTGCTCGCGCACACGCGCCGAAGCTGCGCCCTGACCGCCGTTCACCGCGATGAATGCCTTCGTCACGGCGATCGCGATTTTCGTCGGCTCGAACGACACCACGCTTCCGTTGCGACGGATGACCTTGTAGTCGGCAAACGTCGTGTTCGGCGCGAGCGCCTGAGCGCCCACGCCCTGCGCACCGCTCATCGGCTGTGCGGATGCGCCTTCGAATGAAGTCGTGGCGTTTTCGGTGGTTTGCATGTGCAAAACTCCTGGTGTTCGATTGGTGCGGATGGTCCGCGGATTTATCACTTATGCCGCGCGCGTGACGAACTCGTCGTGAAAGTCGCGCGGTGTTTTGGCGGTCAAGCCGGGCTGTGAATGCAGCAGGCTGAAAACACGAATCGCGGCGCTTACGGCCCGCATTGTCATTGGCGTCTCATGCGGTGCCCGCGTTGGCGCGCGGTGTCGGTCGACGCAATTCGCGCTTGCTTGCATGCCTTCTTCACGGTGCTGCTCGCTGGCGCCCGACGCGCCCGACGCCTCTCTCCTCGCAAAGAGAAACCGTCTCGCGCATCGCCCCGGGCCAGCCAAACTTCTTCTACGCCGGAAAGCCGACGGCGCCGGCTCACTGGAGCGGGCGCCGCGTCAACAACACAAGATCTAGTGCAAAGTACGTCTGTCGGCACCAAGTATAGTGGACAACATCGCAGTCTCAAAAAGTTTTATTTGCCCTGAGTCTGCGGTCGCGGGGTTGACTTTTGCTATAGCAAAGCGCGACAAGGCCTCGCGCGCGACGCTGCTGCGCCGCAACGAGAAAGACCTTACGCAGCGCTCAGATGTTGGATTGAAACGGAAAGAACGACGGCGGCAGCGCGCTGCCGTGACGCAGACGCGACCACTCGAAATGCGGGCCCGGATCGGTCTTGCGGCCGGGCGCGATGTCGGAGTGACCCGCGACTGCATCGATCGGATAGCGCTTCACCACGACTCGCACGAGCGCGGCGAGCGCGTCGTACTGCGCGTCTTCGAAGGGCACGCGATCGCTGCCTTCGAGCTCGATGCCGATCGAAAAGTCGTTACAGCGCTCGCGCCCGCAGAACGACGAGACGCCCGCGTGCCACGCGCGTTCGTCGCAGGAGACGAACTGCTCGATCGCGCCGCCGCGACGGATCACGAAGTGCGCCGACACGCGCATGCCGCGCAGATGATCGAAGTACGGATGCGCGTCGTGATCGAGCTTGTTGAGGAAGAAATCGGCGATGGCGTTCGTCGTGAAATCGTCGGGCGGCAGGCTGATGTTGTGCACGACGATGAGCGTCGGCACCGCGTCGCCCGGACGCGCCTCGAAGTTCGGCGACGGCAGGCGCGTCGCGTGCGTGAACCAGCCTTGCGCGTCGATATGCGGATCGCGCTGTCTGACGACGTTGGCGTTCATCGTGCGTCGCGTCCGGTCGGACGGGCCGCGTAATGGCGCGCGTGATCGCTGCAGCAGAAGCGCTCGCCCGCGACGATGATCGATTCGCTGCGCGGCGTGTGCACGCCACACTGCGCGCAACGGATGAGCGGATCGGCGAGTTGCGGCGCGCTCGCGGCCGCGCCGTTGCCATGACCGTTGCCGCTGCGGGCGCGGCGTGCGTCATGCGCTCCGCCCGCGGTCGCGCCGCCGGCTGGCGCGTCGCCCTGCTGCGCGCGCTCGTTCGCGCGGCGCAGCTTCTTCAGAAGCCACTGGCACAGGAAAAAGAGGACGATCAGAAAGAAGAAATTTCGCATCGATTCAATGCCGATAGATTCAGACGCTCAGACGACCGCGCGATGCAGCAGCACTTCGAACACGAAGCGGCTGCCGACGTACGCGAGCAGCAGCGCGGCGAACGACGCCAGCACCCAGCGCAACGCGGCGCGTCCGCGCCATCCCGAGAGGCGGCGCGCGGTGAGCAATGCGCCGAACATCAGCCAGGAGACGAACGCGAACACAGTCTTGTGATCGAAGCGCAGCGCGCGATCGACCAGTTGCTCGTTGAACGCGATGCCCGACACGAGCGTGAGCGTGAGCAGCACGAAGCCCGCCGCGATCAGGCGGAACAGCAGCTTTTCAAGAGTCAGAAGCGGCGGCAGCGTGTCGAGCCAGCTCGCGAGCCAGCCATTGCCGGTATGACGCGTCGCGAGGCCGCGCATGCGCTGCAGGCGGCGTTCGAGCATCAGCATGAGCACGGCGTGCAGCGCGGCGATCGCGAAGAGTCCGTACGCGATGTTCGCGATCAGGAAATGCAGCTTGAACATCGGCGCGGCGGAATACGACAGCACGCGCACGCCGCCGAAGACGAGCGGCAACAGCGACGCGATGCACGCGAGCGGCAATACGAGCAGGCGCAGGCCGTCGAGCGGAAAGAAGAAGCTCTCGATCCAGTAGATGCCCGCGCCGAGCCAGAACATCGCGGAGAGCGCGAACGCGAAGCCGAAGATCATCGCGTTCTGGGGAAAGATGGTCGTGTGCAGCAGGAGGCCGTGCACGAGCAACGCTACTAATAATAGAGCGCGGCCCAATCCGCCCATGTCCGGCGATTTTTTGGCCGCCGCCGGCGATGCGATGCCCGGAGGCACGCCGGCCAGCGCCGGCTCCACGGCCGTGTGGCGATGCGCGCGCCAGCCCGCTACGGCGAGTCCGCCATAGAGAAGCGCAGTGAGGGCATACAGTACAATATCCATGTTCGAAGTTTACACTAGGCCCTTGAATCACGACGTTTTCTCCCTTGCGGCAACGCGGGGCGATTACGTCGTTTTGCGCTGAAAAAGGGCCGCATTCACTACCGTTTCCCATGCTCGATAACCTGACTCAACGGATGGCCCGCGTCGTCAAGACGCTGCGCGGCGAAGCCCGGCTCACCGAGGCCAACACGCAAGAGATGTTGCGGGAAGTGCGTCTCGCGCTGCTCGAGGCCGACGTCGCGCTGCCGGTCGTGCGCGAGTTCATCGCGAAGGTGAAGGAAAAGGCGCTCGGCGAGGAAGTGCTGTCGAGCCTGTCGCCGGGTCAGGCGCTCGTCGGCGTCGTCCAGAAGGAACTGACGGCCGTGATCGGCGGCGATTACGAAGGCAAGGCAGCCGAGCTGAATCTGGCGGTCGCGCCGCCCGCCGTGATCCTGATGGCCGGTCTGCAGGGCGCGGGTAAAACCACCACGACCGGCAAGCTCGCCAAGCTGCTGCGCGAAAAGAGCAAGAAGAAGGTCCTCACCGTTTCCGTCGACGTGTATCGCCCCGCCGCTATCCGTCAGTTGCAGACGGTGACGGAACAGGTCGGCGCCGACTTCTTCCCGTCGGAAGCGAATCAGAAGCCCGCGGATATCGCGCGCGCGGCGATCGACTGGGCGAAGCGGCACTATCACGACGTGGTGATCGTCGATACGGCCGGCCGTCTCGGTATCGACGAAGCGATGATGAAGGAAATCAGCGAGCTGCACGCGCTGCTCAAGCCCGCTGAAACGCTCTTCGTCGTCGACGCCATGTTGGGGCAGGACGCGGTCAACACCGCGAAGGCGTTCAACGACGCGCTGCCGCTCACCGGCGTCGTGCTCACCAAGCTCGACGGCGATTCGCGCGGCGGCGCGGCGCTTTCGGTGCGCAACGTCACCGGCAAGCCGATCAAGTTCGTCGGCGTCGCGGAAAAGCTCGACGGCCTCGAAGTCTTCCATCCGGATCGCATGGCGAACCGGATTCTCGGCATGGGCGACATTCTCGCGCTCGTCGAGGAAGCGCAACGCGGCGTCGACAGCCAGGCCGCGCAGAAGCTCGCCGACAAGGTCAAGAAAGGCGGCGACTTCGATCTGAACGACTTCAAGGCGCAGCTCTCGCAAATGAAGAAGATGGGCGGCCTTTCGTCACTCATGGACAAGCTGCCCGCGCAGTTTCAGCAGGCCGCGCAAGGCGCGGACATGAACAACGCGGAAAAGCAGATGCGCCGCATGGAAGGCATCATCAATTCGATGACGCTGCAGGAACGCGCGAAGCCGGAGCTCATCAAGGCGGCGCGCAAACGCCGTATCGCCGCGGGCGCGGGCGTGCACGTTCAGGAGGTGAACCGCATGCTCAACCAGTACGAGCAGATGCGCGGCATGATGAAGAAGCTGAAAGGCGGCAACCTGCAAAAGATGATGCGCGGCATGAAGGGCATGCTGCCCGGCATGCGCTGACCCGCACTTTTATTGAACCCGCGTTCTCTTCGGGCGTCCGACTCGAAAGAAACGCGGGTTTATCATATGGCGCACGCCGCCGTTTTTTTCCACACTTAGAAGTCAGCCTTTCCCGCTTCCCCTTATGAATCGCGAAGAAGCCCTCCATATTTTCAGCCACTCCGAAGAGATCGTGACGGCTGACGAAGTCAACGCATCGATCGGCAAGATGGCCACGGCCATCAAGGCTGCGACGAAAGACGACTTCCCGCTCGTGCTCTCGGTCATGGGGGGCGCGGCCGTGTTCACCGGCATGCTGCTGCCGCATCTCGACTTCCCGCTCGAGTTCGATTACATCCACCTGACGCGCTATCGCAACGCCATCAAGGGCGGCAGCGAGATGCAGTGGCGCGTCGCGCCGGCGGAATCGGTGAAGGATCGCGTGGTGCTCGTGCTCGACGATATTCTCGACGAAGGCGAAACGATGGCCGCGATCCGCGATCGCATCATGGCGATGGGCGCGAAGACGTTTCTGTCCGCGGTGCTGTGCGAGAAGATCATCCCGAAGGCGAAGCCGCTGCGTCCGGATTTTTGCGGATTCGAAGTGCCGGATCGTTACGTGTTCGGCTGCGGGATGGACGCGAAGGGTTACTGGCGTAATCTGCCGACGATCCGGGCGTTGACGGAAGGGGCGTGATCCCCGCCCGTATCCAAAAGAAAAGCGGCCCGCGGGCCGCTTTTTTCATAGCTGATGCACGAAAGTGCGTATGCCCGTGAGCATCATCTCGACGGAAATCGCGACAAGGACAAGCCCCATCAAACGCTCGAAAGCCGTCACCACGCGCTCGCCGAGCCATTGCTGAATCTTCTCGGCGAGAATCAGCACGATCGCGCAGACGATCATCGTCACCGTGAGCGCGCCGATCCATTCGAACATTTTGCCGGGCGCCTGCGACGTCAGCAGCATCACCGTCGCGAGCGCCGATGGCCCCGCCAGCGCCGGAATCGCGAGCGGCACGATCAGCGGCTCGCCGCCGCGCGAATCGCCGCCCATCGCGCCGTCCGGATGCGGAAAGATCATGCGCAGCGCGATCAGAAACAGCACGATGCCGCCCGCGATGCGCAACGAGACATCGGTGAGGTTCATCGCGCGCAGGAAGCGATCGCCCGCCAGCATGAACACCAGCAGAATGACGAACGCGATCGCCACTTCGCGCAGCACGACCACGCGGCGCCGCTCTTTGGCGACGCCGCGCAGCGCGTTGATGAAGATCGGGATATTGCCGAGCGGATCGGTGATCAGCAGCAGCAAGATCGTCGCCGACAGGAAGTTGTACTGCATTACTTCGCGAGCGCGGCCCGCACTTTCCCGACGACGACATCGGCGGCTTCATCGACCGGCAGCAGCGTGGCTTCCGCGTCGCGGCGGCCCTGATATTCCAGCTTGCCTTCCTTCAGCCCGCGATCGCCGATCACGATGCGATGCGGCACGCCGATCAATTCCCAGTCCGCGAACATCACACCCGGACGCTCGCCGCGATCGTCGAGAATCACGTCGATGCCGGCCTGCTGCAGCGTCGCGTACAGCTTGTCGGCCTGCTCGCGCACGGCGTCGCTGCGGTCGTAGCCCATCGGGCAGATCACGACTTCGAACGGCGCAATGGCTTCCGGCCAGATGATGCCCTTGTCGTCGAAATTCTGTTCGATTGCCGCGCCCAGCACGCGCGTCACGCCGATGCCGTAGCAGCCCATCTGCATCGGCGCGGGCTTGCCGTTTTCGTCGAGGAAGGTCGCGCCCATCGAATCGGAATACTTCGTGCCGAGCTGGAACACGTGACCCACTTCGATGCCGCGGCAGATTTCGAGCGTGCCTTTGCCGTCCGGCGACGGATCGCCCGCGACGACATTGCGAATGTCCGCGACTTCCGGCTCGGGCAGATCGCGGCCCCAGTTCACGCCAGTCGTGTGGTAATCGACCTCGTTCGTGCCGACGACGAAGTCGCTCATGTTCGCGACCGTGCGGTCCGCGATCACGCGCACCGGCTTCTTCGTGTTGAGCGGACCGAGGTAGCCCGGCGGCGTGCCGAACCATTCGACGATCTCGGCTTCCGTCGCGAAGCGATAACCCTTCAGGCCCGGCAGCTTGCCCGTCTTGATGTCGTTGAGCGAGTGATCGCCGCGCAGCATCAGCAACCAGATGGTCGGTTCGGCGCCTTCGTTGTCGGTCGCGAGAACGATCGACTTGATCGTACGTTCCAGCGGAATGTTCAGAAGCTGCGCGACCGCCTCGCACTTCGCGGCGCCGGGCGTGGGCGTCTTCTTCAGTTCTTCGGTGGGCGCGGCGCGTTGCGCGATGAGCGGCAGCGCATCGGCGGCTTCGACGTTCGCCGCGAAGTCCGAGCTCGGGCAATACGCGATGTCATCCTCGCCCGTATCGGCGATCACGTGGAATTCATGCGAACCGCTGCCGCCGATCGAACCGTTGTCCGCCGCGACCGCGCGGAACTCCAGCCCGATGCGCGTGAAGATGCGCACGTAGGCTTCGTACATCTTGCGATACGACTCTGCGAGGCCGTCGAGGTCTTTATCGAAGGAATAGGCGTCCTTCATGATGAATTCGCGGCCGCGCATCACGCCGAAGCGCGGACGGATTTCGTCGCGGAACTTCGTTTGAATCTGATAGAAGTTCACCGGCAACTGGCGATAGCTCTTGATCTCGCGGCGCGCGATGTCCGTCACGACTTCCTCGTGCGTCGGGCCCATGACGAAATCGCGCTCGTGGCGATCCTTGAAACGCAACAGTTCCGGGCCGTATTGCTCCCAGCGGCCCGACTCCTGCCACAGTTCGGCGGGCTGCACGGCGGGCATCAGCAATTCGAGCGCGCCCGCGCGGTTCATCTCTTCACGCACGATGGCCTCGACCTTGCGCACCGAGCGCAGACCGATCGGCATGTAATCGTAGATGCCGCCCGCGACGCGGCGGATCATGCCTGCACGCATCATCAGCTTGTGGCTGACGATCTCGGCGTCGGCGGGAGCTTCCTTCAGGGTGCCGATGAAGAAACGGGATGCTTTCATTCAAATTTTCCAAATGCGGCGCGCTTCGGAGCGGACAGCGCCGAAGCAGGCGGATCAAGGTGAACGACGGAACGACCGGCGAGAAAAGAAGATTTTGCCGCCTGCCGGATGCTCTGGCAAAGACATTCACACGGATGCCCCGAATTGGGGTTCGTGCCAGTGCGTCGAGGCCAATAACTGTTTATAATCAAAGCAATTTTAAAGGATTTGAAGGTGGCTGTATGCTGGATCGTGAAGGCTTTCGCCCGAACGTCGGCATCATCCTCTTGAACGCGCGCAACGAAGTGTTTTGGGGCAAGCGGCTGCGTGAACATTCCTGGCAGTTTCCGCAAGGGGGCATCAAATACGGTGAGACCCCTGTGCAAGCGATGTATCGGGAGTTACACGAAGAAACCGGCCTGCTACCGGAGCATGTAAAAGTTGTGGGTCGCACGCGCGACTGGCTGCGTTATGAGGTGCCGGACAAGTTCATCAAGCGCGAGGTGCGCGGACATTATCGCGGTCAGAAACAGATCTGGTTTCTGCTGCGCATGGTGGGCCGCGATTGCGACATCTGCCTGCGCGCGACGGACCATCCGGAATTCGATGCCTGGCGCTGGAACGAGTATTGGGTACCGCTGGATGCGGTCATCGAGTTCAAGCGCGACGTTTATCAAATGGCTCTATCCGAGCTGTCCCGCTTTCTGCGGCGTACCAACTCCCGCGGTGAGCGCGGCGAGCGAGCCGCGCATCACGGGCCGCGCTATCCACGCGTCGTCCAGACGATGACGATCGAAGCTCCTGCCGTTACTGCCTCCGGCGCGGCAGTTCAGGCAGAATGCACGGTCAGCGAAGAAGTGCATGTGATCGTGCAGCGCTCATCGTGAATCCGGGCACTGCAACGCTTCGAGCACTTTGACACTCAACTCGATTGCGATCGATGGCACGGCGAACTTCTCGCCGTGCCATCTCGCTTTGTTCCGCCGGGCGGGCGCATGAAGCCCGCGCGCATGTTTCCGGGAAGACCCAATTGAAAGTGAATGCCTCACTCGCGGTAATCGCGGCATCCGCGGCAGCGCTCGCCGTGCTCGCCGGCTGTTCCAGCAACAAGGCGCCGTCCACGCAGGACGACGGCGTGTTCACCTATCTGCTCGACCGCAAGCCGAACTGGACCGAAGAAAAAATCGACACGATGCCACCGCTGCCGCAGGCATCGAATCTGGTCGCGTTCAACGTGTCGCAGAACACGCCGCTCACGTTCGCCGTCGACAAGACCACGCTCACGGTCGGCAAGGATGGCGTCATTCGTTACGTGATCGTCGCGACGAGTCCGGCGGGCGCGCGCAACGTCAACTATGAAGGCATTCGTTGCGACACCTACGAATGGCGTCGCTACGCGAGCATCAACGACGATCAGAACGGCTGGGATCAAGGTTCCGCATTCGACTTCAAGCGCATCGAAAACGGCGAGCTGAACGCGTATCAGGCGGCGCTCTATCAGGATTATTTCTGCACGAGCAAGCTGCCCGTCGGCACCGCGAAACAGATCGTCAACAACATGGAATACAAGCGCACGCAAAGCGTGATCAATCTGCGCTGATTGCGCCGCGCGTCGGCGTGACGATGTGAAAACGCCCGCTGATTCAGCGGGCGTTTTCGTTTCAGACGAGCACGAGATTGTCGCGATGGATCAGTTCCGGCTCCAGCATGTAGCCGAGCACCGATTCGATCTCGCCGCTCGGCCGGCGATGAATCAGCCGCGCCTCCGAACTGCTGTAGTTCGTGATGCCGCGCGCGACTTCCTGCCCTTGATCGTCGACGCACGCGATTACTTCGCCGCGATCGAAGGCGCCTTTCACGTCGATGACGCCGATCGGCAAAAGGCTCTTGCCGTCGGCGGTGAGCTTGTTGACCGCGCCCTTGTCGATGACGACATGCCCGCGCACTTGCAAGTGATCCGCCATCCACTGCTTGCGCGCCGCCATGCGTGCGGTGCGCGCGATGAGTTGCGTGCCGATCATCTCGCCCGATGCGAGGCGCGTGAGCACATCGGCTTCGCGGCCGCTCGCGATGACCGTGTTCGCGCCGCTGTGCGCGGCACGCTTCGCCGCGAGAATCTTGGTCAGCATGCCGCCGCGTCCTAGGCTCGAACCCGCGCCGCCCGCCATCTGCTCGAGTTCGGGCGTGCCGGCGTCGGCTTGCTCGACGAGCGTCGCGTTCGGGTCCTTGCGCGGATCGGCGGTGAAGAGGCCACGCTGATCGGTGAGAATGACGAGCGCATCGCCTTCGATCAGATTCGCGACGAGCGCGCCGAGCGTGTCGTTGTCGCCGAACTTGATTTCGTCGGTGATGACGGTGTCGTTCTCGTTGATGATCGGCACGGCGCCCAGGCGCAGCAGCGTGAGCAGCGTCGAGCGCGCGTTCAGATAGCGTTCGCGATCGGCGAGATCGGCGTGCGTGAGCAGAATCTGCGCGGTGCGGATGCCGTGCGCGCCGAAGCTGCTTTCGTAGACTTGCGCGAGACCCATCTGGCCGACCGCGGCCGCCGCCTGCAATTCGTCGATTTCGCGCGGTCGCTTTGTCCAGCCGAGCCGGTGAATGCCTTCCGCGATCGCGCCCGAACTCACGAGCACGACTTCCTTGCCCTGTTCGCGCAGCGCCGCGATTTGCGACGCCCAGCGCGAGATTGCCGCATGATCGAGCCCGCGACCGTCATTGGTGACGAGGCTCGACCCTACTTTCACTACGATTCGCTTCGCAGCGGCGATGACCGAACGCATCGTGCGCTTTCTCCTCGTGGTTGCTTTATTCCTTCGTTTCGTCGTCGCGGAAGCGCACGTCGGCGGCCAGATCTTCCGCTTCAGCCGCGCGCGATGCGTCCGAATGCTGCGAGATGTAATCGTAGATCGCGTAGGTGAGCGCCTCGCAGCCCTGACCGGTCAACGCCGAAATCTCGTAGACCGGACCGTCCCATTCGAAGCGCTCGACGAAATCGGCGATGCGCGCCTCGCGTTCGTCTTCCGGCACCATGTCGAGCTTGTTCAGCACGAGCCAACGCGGCTTCTCGTAAAGCTGCTCGTCGTACTTGCGCAGTTCGTTGACGATCGCCTTCGCTTCCGCGACCGGATCGACGTTTTCATCGAACGGGGCCATGTCGACGAGATGCAGCAGCACGCCCGTGCGCTGCAAGTGCCGCAGAAAACGATGCCCGAGGCCCGCGCCTTCCGCCGCGCCTTCGATGAGACCCGGAATGTCCGCGATCACGAAGCTCTTGCTCGGCCCGACGCGCACCACGCCGAGATTCGGCGCGAGCGTCGTGAACGGATAATCCGCGATCTTCGGCCGCGCGTTCGACACCGACGAGATGAAAGTGGACTTGCCCGCGTTCGGCATGCCGAGCAGACCGACATCCGCGAGCACTTTCAGCTCGAGTTTGAGCATGCGGCGCTCGCCCGGCTTGCCGTCGGTTTTCTGACGCGGCGCGCGGTTCGTGCTGGACTTGAAATGCAGGTTGCCGAGGCCGCCCGCACCGCCCTTCGCGATCAAGACCTGCTGATTGTGCTCGGTCAGATCGGCGATGATCTCGCCCGTTTCCTGATCCGAAATGATCGTGCCGACCGGCATGCGCAGCGTGATGTCGTCGCCGCCCTTGCCGTAGCAATCCGCGCCGCGGCCGTTTTCGCCGTTGCGCGCCTGATGCTTCTTGGAGAACCGGTAGTCGATCAGCGTGTTGATGTTGCGGTCGCCGACCGCGTAGACGCTGCCGCCGCGCCCGCCGTCGCCGCCGTCCGGTCCGCCGAACGGGACGAACTTTTCGCGGCGCATCGACGCGCTGCCATCTCCTCCGTCGCCGGCGATGACTTCGATCCTCGCTTCGTCAATGAACTTCATGCGTTGCTCCGTCCCGTGTATTCGCTCTATTTTGCCGTGACCGACCTGGCCGGTCACTCATAACCAATTTTTGACCGCACCAAATAAAAATGGCCCCGCGAACTTCGCGGGGCCATTTCTTCGGTCCTGAAGCCCGTGCGTAAAACTTACGCTGCCGGGACGACGACGACCGTGTGCTTCTTCGCAGCGCCCTTAGTCACGAACTTGACGTGACCGTCGGCCAGCGCGAACAGCGTGTGATCCTTGCCGATGCCGACATTCTCACCCGGGTGCATGCGCGTGCCGCGCTGGCGAACGATGATGCCGCCTGCGTTGATTGCCTGGCCGCCGTACACCTTCACGCCGAGGCGTTTGCTCTCGGAGTCGCGGCCGTTGCGGGAAGACCCGCCTGCTTTTTTGTGTGCCATTTGCTTAGCTCCTTAACCGATGCGCTTACGCGTTGATCGCGTCGATGCGCAGTTCGGTGTAGTTCTGGCGATGGCCAGCGTGCTTTTGGTAGTGCTTCCGGCGGCGCATCTTGAAGATGGTCACTTTCTTGTGACGACCTTGGGACACGACGGTAGCCTTGACGGAAGCCCCACTGACCAGCGGCGTACCGAACTGAATCGATTCGCCTTCGCCTACTGCGAGAACCTGGTCGAGCGTGATTTCAGCGTCAATGTCTGCCGGTATCTGTTCTACTTTAAGTTTTTCGCCAACGGCAACTTTGTACTGCTTGCCGCCGGTTTTTATGACCGCGTACATTGAGAACCTCACTCAGAATTCTTTTTCCACGCACCACGCGGGGAAAACACGCGATTATACATAGAGTTACGCTCGACGTCAAAGCGCCGTGACGATGCCCGCGCGGGCGGCGCAACGCGCGATCCGGCTCCGAACCTCGGCGAAAACGAAGCGAATCGCAGCCGAAATTCGCCGACATTGCGCGAGTCGGAACACCGGACCACCCGGCGTCTGTCGGATTCGCCTTATAATCCGCCGGATTACCCTTTTTGCCGATCATGTCGTCCACCGCCACTTCCTCTCCCAACGCCGCCGCGCTGCTCGCCCCGATCGCCGAGGACATGCAGCAGGTCAATCGCGTCATCCGGCAGCGCCTGGCATCAGAAGTGATGCTGATCAACCAGATTTCGGAGTACATCATCGGCGCGGGCGGCAAGCGGCTGCGGCCGGCGCTGCTGCTCCTCGTCTCGGGCGCGCTGGGCGACACGACCGGGCATCGTCACGAATTGGCGGCGGTGGTTGAGTTCATCCACACGGCGACGCTGCTGCACGACGACGTCGTCGACGAATCGGATTTGCGCCGCGGCCGCAAGACCGCGAACGCGCTGTTCGGCAATGCGGCGAGCGTGCTGGTCGGCGACTTCCTGTATTCGCGCTCGTTCGAGATGATGGTGAGCGTCGGCAAGATGCGCGTGATGGAAATCCTGTCCGTCGCGACCAACATCATTTCCGAAGGCGAAGTGCTGCAACTGCTCAACATGCACGATCCGGACGTGGACGAAGCACGCTACATGCAGGTGATCCGCTACAAGACGGCGAAGCTGTTCGAAGCGGCGGCGCAGCTCGGCGCGGTGCTTTCGGGTGCGGATGCGCGGACCGAAGCGGCGGCGGCGGAGTTCGGCCGGCGCATCGGCACGGCGTTCCAGATCATGGACGACTGGCTCGATTACACCGGCACGCCCGAATCGATGGGCAAGAACGCCGGCGACGACCTGCGCGAAGGCAAGCCCACGCTGCCGCTCATTTATTTGATGGAGCACGGCACGCCGGACCAGGCGGCCCTCGCACGCGAGGCGATCGAGCAAGGCGGCACGGATCGCTTCGACACGATCTTCCACGCAATCACGACGTCCGGCGCGCTCGATCACACGCTGGAATGCGCGCGCAAGGAAGCTCAGGCAGCGGCAAATGCGATTTCTTCATTTCCCTCTTCCATCTACAAAGATAGCCTGCTAGAATTATGTTCTTACTCGACGTCACGGCAGTCTTGAACGAGACTGAAGCAGCGTAAGAGTCCAAGTTGGTCAAATTCGGGGTGTAGCTTAGCCTGGTAGAGCGCTACGTTCGGGACGTAGAGGCCGGAGGTTCGAATCCTCTCACCCCGACCAGAATTGCAAAAACCCGCATGGTTCGCCATGCGGGTTTTTTATTTCCGGCGGCAAAACCGCGTACGCTGGCCGAAAGGCCGAGGGCGAGCTTGCCGGCCCGTCTGCTATATTGCCTCCCATCTCCGCCCCTACTCGATCACCGCGTGGACAACCTTCCCTTATGGGCGCAAATTTGCGCCATTTTTCTGCTTCTCTTCCTTTCCGGCTTCTTCTCGATCTCCGAAACGTCGATGATGGCGCTCAATCGCCATCGCCTGAAATATCTGGCGAGCCAAGGATCGCTACGCGCCCGCACGACGCAAGGCCTGCTCGCGAAGACCGATCAGCTTCTCTCGGTCATCCTGATCGGCAACAACCTGATCAACACGATCATCCCGGTGCTCACGACATCCATCGCGCTGCGCACCTTCGGCCATAACAACCTCGTCCTGTCGATCACGACGGGCGTCATTGCATTCCTGATCATCGTGTTCGCGGAAATCGCGCCGAAGATCGTCGGCGCGACGTATCCCGAGAAAGTGGCGCTGCCGGCGAGCCTCGTGCTCGCGCCGCTCATGCGCGTCGCGCGGCCGCTCATCTGGTTCGTCAATCTGTTCGCCAACGCGATCCTCGCCGCACTGCACATCAACACGAAGGGCAAGCGCGATCAGCGGATCTCGCCCGAAGAGTTGCGCACCATCGTGCTGGAAACGGGCAGCTTCATGCCGACCAAGCACCGCAGCATCCTGCTCAATCTGTTCGATCTGGAGAACATCACCGTCGATGACGTGATGATCCCGCGCCGGCGCATCGAAGCGCTCGACTTCGACGCGCCCTTCGAACAGATCCTGCACCAGCTCGAGACGTGCTACCACAACAAGCTGGTCGTCTTTCAGGGCGACATCGATCGCGTGCTCGGCATTCTGCACGTGCGCAAGACGCTCTCGGCGCTGCACAACCAGGAACTCGAGCGCGACACGCTGCGCGAACTGCTCACCGAACCGTATTTCGTGCCCGCGGGCACGCCTGTCTTCCAGCAATTGCAGTACTTCCAGGAAAGCGGCCACCGTATCGCGATCGTGGTCGACGAGTACGGCGAATTGCAGGGCCTCGTCACGCCGGAGGACATCATCGAAGAGCTGATCGGCGAATTCACGACGACGATTCCGCGCGGCGCCGGCTCGCGCGGCGGCTGGGACGAGAGCGGCGAGTGCATCGTGGCGGGCAGCATGCCGTTGCGCGAACTGAACCGCTGGCTGCATCTGTCGCTGCCGACGGACGGCCCGAAAACGCTCAACGGCCTGATCCTCGAAACGCTCGAAGACATCCCCGACGGCGACGTTTCGGTGCAGATCGCGGGCGTGACCTTCGAAGTGATGCGCAGCGACGATCAGGCGATCCGAACCGTCAAGATTTTCCGCCCGCCCGAAGGCACGCGACACGCGCTGCGTTAGCCATTCGGACGACTGTGCGCCGGCGGCCGAGGACGGGATCATCGGATCATCTCGACTCGACCGCCGACGCCATGATTTCCCCTTCCTTCCGCGAAACGCCATCCGACCACGAGACGCCCGCCGTCTCGCTGCTCACCGACACCTTGCGCGAAGCCGCCGAGCGCGGCGCGTCCGATATCCATGTCGAACCGTCCGAGCACGCATGGCGCATCCGGCTGCGCGTCGATGGCGCGTTGCACGTATTGAAGCGCCCGCCGCCCCATTTGCGCGATGCGTTCGTCACGCGGATCAAGGTGCTGGCGCGAATGGACATCGCCGAGCGGCGCGTGCCGCAGGACGGCCGGCTGCGCCTGAATCTGCCGGGCGGGCGGATCGGCGACTATCGCGTCAATTCGCTGCCGACGCTCTTTGGCGAAAAACTCGTGCTGCGGCGGCTCGAAGCGCTGCCGCCCGACCTTTCGCTCGCCTCGCTCGGTCTCGACGACGCGCAAGGCCGCGCGGTCGAATCGGCGATTCGCGCGCCGCACGGTCTCGTCCTCGTGACCGGCCCGACCGGCAGCGGCAAGACCGTATCGCTCTACTGCTTCCTCCAGATGCTCAACGCGGAAGCCCGCAACGTGTGCTCGGTCGAGGATCCTGTCGAAATTCAACTTGCGGGCATCAATCAGGTGAGCGTGCGCGAAAAGGCGGGACTGACCTTCGCCGTGGCGCTGCGCGCGTTCATGCGTCAGGATCCGGATGTCATCATGGTCGGCGAAATACGCGACGCGGAAACGGCGGACGTCGCGGTGAAGGCTGCGCAAACGGGCCATCTCGTGCTCTCGACCTTGCACACGAACGATGCGCCCGCCGCGATCGCGCGTCTCATCGATATCGGCGTCGCGCCTTACAACCTCGCGTCGGCGCTCAAGCTCGTCACCGCGCAACGGCTCGTGCGCAAGCTGTGCGAGTTCTGCCGCGCGCCGTCGGCGTTGGCGCTCGCGGACGGGTTTCATCCGTTCGAGCCGCGCGGCTGTCCGGCGTGTCATGGCGTCGGTTATCGCGGGCGCGTCGGCGTGCACCAGGTGATGCCGGTATCGGATGAACTGCGCGAGTTGATCGTCTCGCGCGCCGCGACGCATGCGATCGCGCGCGCGGCGCAGGCGCAAGGCATGCCCGCGTTGCGCGATGCGGCGTTCGCGCGCGTGCGCGAAGGCGTAACGAGCGTCGCCGAAGCAGTCGACGCGACGGAGATCGAATGATGAACGACGCGCTCGAACTGCGCTTCGCGTGGCGCGGCATGGACAGCGAAGGCCAGCCGATGCGGGGAAAGATCATCGCCGCCGACGCACTCGCGGCCCGCGCGTCGCTGCGGCGCGAAGGCGTGATCGTCACCCTGCTCGAAACGCTCGGCGCCGCGCCGCCGCCCAAAGCGCGGACCGCCGACGTGACCGTCTTCACGCGACAGCTCGCCGGCCTGCTGCGCGCGGGACTGCCGCTCGTCGGCGCGCTCGAATTGCTCGCCGGCAGCGCGTCCGCCAGCGGAATGCCGCGCATCGTGCGCGCGCTGGCCCGCGATATCACGCGCGGCGTGCCATTCTCGGGCGCGCTGGCACGGCATCCGGCTGCGTTCGGCACGCTGTACTGCCAGCTGGTTTCGGTCGGTGAAGTCGCGGGTGCGTTGCCGACGGTGCTCGCCCGCCTCGCCGACGACCGCGAGCGGGCGGCGTCGCAACGGGCCAGATTGCGCGCCGCGCTCACCTATCCCGTGATGGTGCTGCTGCTTTCGCTCGCGATTACGGCGGGATTGCTGATCGGCGTCGTGCCGACCTTCAAGACGATCTTCGACGGCTTCGGCGCCGCGCTGCCCGCGCCGACGCGTTTCGTGCTCGCGCTTTCGGACGGCGTCGCGAATGTCGGCGTGCCGTTCGGGATTGCAGCCGCATCTGCGGTATTCATCGGATGGAATTGGATGAAGCGTTCGCCCGATGCACGCGCCGCCGCCGATCACGCCGCGCTGCGCCTGCCGCTTGCAGGCAAGCTGCTGCGCTCGCTCGCGGTCGCGCGATGGAGCCGCGCGCTCGGCACGCTGCTCTCGGCGGGCACGCCGCTGTCGGATGCGTTCAACTCACTCACGCATGCCACAGGAAACCGCGTGTTCGACCGCGCCACCGTCGACATCGCCGCGCGCCTGCACAACGGCGAGCGTCTCGCGGCCGCAATGCGCGCCGTCGGATGCTTTCCGCAGGACGTCGTGCAGCCGATCGCGGTCGCCGAAGAATCAGGCTCGCTCGATGCGATGCTTCTCGATCTAGCCACGCTCGCCGACCGTCAGGTGGACGAGCGCATCGGCGGCTTCGCGAGTCTTTGCGAGCCGATCGTCATCGCGGTGCTGGGCGCGCTCGTGGGCGGCCTTGTCATCGCGATGTATCTTCCTGTCATTCAGCTCGGCAACGTGGTGTAGCATCGCGGGCCAAAGCAACCGTTCGTCCATCATGCAGCCTTCGTTCGATCCGACCGCCGCGCATTTCGCGAGCCGCTATCTGGCGGCGTTCGCGGCGCTGCCCGTGGCCGTGCAGTACGGGTTCGCCATCGTGTTCGGCCTCGTGATCGGCAGTTTTCTTACTGTCGTCGTGCATCGTCTGCCCGTCATGCTCGAACGCGCGTGGCGCGCGGAAGTCGACGCAGCCATTCCCGAGGCGTCCGATGCCACCAAATTCGCCGCCGCCGATCCCTATCCCGAGCGCTTCAATCTCGCCGTGCCGCGCAGCGCGTGTCCGCATTGCAAGCACGTGCTGCGCGCGTGGGAAAACATTCCCGTCATCAGCTATCTGGCCCTGCGCGGACGTTGCTCGGCATGCGGCGCACGCGTGAGCCCGCGCTATCCGCTGACCGAACTCGCGACCGGCGCGCTGGCGGCGCTATCGCTTTACGCGTTCGGTCCCACGTGGCCCGCGCTGGCCGCGTTCGGTCTATGCGCGGCCTTGCTGACGGCAGGGCTCATCGACTACGACACACGCTATCTTCCCGATGTACTGACGCTGCCCTTGCTTTGGGCCGGGCTTCTCGTCAATTTCGGCGAAGGCGGATTCGCGACGCTGCACGACGCCGTGACGGGCGCAGTCGCAGGCTATCTGTTCCTGTGGTGCGTGTACTGGCTCTTCAAGCTCGTGCGCGGCGTGGAAGGCATGGGCTACGGCGACTTCAAGCTGCTCGCCGCGATCGGCGCGTGGCTCGGATGGTCGGCGCTCGCGCAAGTGCTTCTGATCGCGGCCGTCGCGGGCGCCGCGTTCGGCATCGTGGCGACGTGGCGCAAGCGCATGCGTTTCGAAGAGCCGTTGCCGTTCGGACCGTTTCTCGCAGCGGGCGGCGCGATCACGCTTTTCATCGGCACGCCGCTTTATGCATTGTTAGGTTGATCGAACCGAACGGAGCAACGGATGTTCAGCATTGGTCTTACCGGCGGCATCGGCAGCGGCAAGAGCACGGTCGCTGATCTCTTCGCAGCGCGCGGCGTGCCGCTGATCGACACGGACCTGATCGCCCATCGAATCACGGCGCCGGGCGGCGTCGCGATGCCGCTCATCGCGAGCGAATTCGGCGACGGATTCATCGCGGCGGACGGCTCGCTCGATCGCGCGAAGATGCGCGCGCTCGTCTTCGCCGACGACACCGCGAAGGCGCGCCTCGAAGGCATCGTGCATCCGCTGATTCGCGCCGAGACGGAACGCCAGCGGTTCGCGGCGCAGGGCGCGTATCACATCGTCGTGGTGCCCTTGCTCGTCGAGTCCGGTGAATGGGCGAGCCGCGTGTCGCGCGTGCTCGTGGTGGATTGCCCCCTCGAGACGCAGATCGCTCGCGTCATGCGGCGCAACGGCTTCACGCGCGAACAGGTACTCGCGATCATCGCGAAGCAGGCGTCTCGCGAAGCGCGTCTCGCGGCTGCCGACGACATCGTGCTCAACGATGAAACCGCCACGCTCGACACGCTCGCGCAGCAAGTCGAAACACTGCACGGCCGTTATCTTTCGCTTGCGTCCGCATGACGCGACGGCGATCGCCTGAGTTAGCGAAATCGTCGAAAAGTTCCCCGTTTTCCGCCGAAACGAGCCATTCGGCGCCCGAATATGGCCCGATTTGCTAGGGTGAGGATGCGGCATTAGAATGTGCTCACTTCCGCTCATGGAAGCAACCGACCCACGCCGAGGCGAGCGCGCTTGATCCTTTACGAGTATCCCTTCAACGAGCGAATCCGGACGCTGCTGCGCCTCGAAGACCTGTTCGAGCGCTTCACGTTCTTTCTGACTCAGGAAGACGCGCGAGAACATCACGTTGCACTCACGACGCTCTTCGAGATCGCGGAAGTCGCTGGCCGCACGGACCTCAAAGCCGACCTCATGAAGGAACTGGAACGGCAGCGGCAAACGCTCGCGCCGTTTCGCGGCAATCCGGGCATCGAACAGGAAGCGCTCGAAGCCGTGCTCGGCGAAATCGAGCAGACGCTCGCCGGCCTCACCGAAATGCACGGCAAGACCGGCCAGCATCTCGCCGACAACGAATGGCTCGCGAGCATCCGCAGCCGCACGATCATTCCCGGCGGAACGTGCAAGTTCGATTTGCCGTCGTATTACGCCTGGCAGCAGTTGCCGGTCGAGGAGCGCCGCCAGGACATCGCGAAGTGGGTCATGCCCATGCTCGCGTTGCGCGACGCGGCGGCCATCGTATTGCGGCTCGCGCGTGAGTCGGGTCAGGCATCGAAAGTCATGGCGATGCAGGGCAGCTACCAGCAGATGTTGTCCGGCCGCACGTATCAGCTGATGCAAGTGCGCGTCTCACCGGACACGCGCGTGATTCCGGAAGCAAGCGCGAACAAGTACATGCTGTGGGTGCGCTTCACGGTGCAGGACGGCGATCTGAAACCGCGCGCCGTCGATGTCGACGTGCCGTTTCATCTGACGCTTTGCAGCCTTTGAATCGGAACGGTTTGGCCTCATGTGGTCAAATATCGTCCGTAACCGGCTCAATTCGTATTCGTCATGACCACTGTCGTCAAATGTCCGACCTGCGGCAAGGATGTCCGCTGGGTTCCCGAAAACCGCTTTCGCCCGTTCTGTTCCGAGCGCTGCAAGCAGATCGATCTCGGCGCGTGGGCGGCCGAGAAGTACAAGATCGCGGGTAATTCGCAGGAAACGCCGCCGGACGAAGACAATCGCGGCGGACTCAACTGAGCGCCGTTATTCGCGCTCTTCCTCTTCGAGCCATTCCAGAATCGGAATGGCTGCCGGCAGGAGCGGCGCGACCTCGACGGGAAGCGTCTGCCAGGCGATCGCCTGACCTTCGCGGCCGACCGGCGAACCGTTCCACTCCGTCACCTTGCAGAAGAAAAGCCGCACGTACGCATGAGGATAATCATGCTCCAGCGTGCGCCAGAGCTGGCACGCGGTGACATCGATGCCGAGTTCCTCGTGCAGTTCGCGACCGAGCGCCGCCTCGATGCTCTCGCCCGGCTCCAGTTTGCCACCGGGAAACTCCCAGTAACCTTCATACGGTTTGCCCGCGGGCCGCTGCGCAAGCAGATAGCGCCCGTCGTGCTGCACCATCACGCCGACGGCCACTTCGGTCACCTTGCGGCCATCGGGCGCGATGTCCGGCTTCGCATCGGTCATTGCTTGCGTCCCGACCAGTCGCGCGCGAATTGCCACGCCACGCGGCCCGAGCGCGATCCGCGTTCGAGCGCCCACACGAGCGCATCGCCGCGTGCGCTTTCGACTTCGGCGTCGGCGCAGCCGAAGTGCTTCAGCCAGTGTCCGACGATCGACAGATAGTCGTCCTGCTTGAACGGATAGAAGCTGACCCAAAGGCCGAAGCGCTCGGAAAGCGAAATCTTTTCTTCGACCACTTCGCCGGGATGAATCTCGCCGTCGGACGTGTGCTTGTACGTCTCGTTGTCGCTCATGTATTCGGGCAACAGATGGCGGCGGTTCGACGTCGCGTAGATGAGCACGTTGTCCGATTGCGCGGCGACGGAGCCGTCGAGCGCGACCTTCAGCGCCTTGTAGCCCGACTCGCCTTCCTCGAACGAGAGATCGTCGCAGAAGACGATGAAACGCTCGGGCCGCGTGGAGATCAGATCGACGATATCGCCGAGATCATGCAGATCGTCCTTGTCGACTTCGATCAGGCGCAAGCCGTCCTTCGCATACGCGTTCAGACACGCCTTGATCAGCGACGACTTGCCCGTGCCGCGCGCGCCCGTCAGCAGAACGTTGTTCGCGGGCAGCTTGTTCACGAACTGTTGCGTGTTCTGCCGAATGAGCGATTTCTGACGATCGATGTTCTGAAGGTCGTCGAGCGAGATCTGCGAGATGGCGGAAACGGGTTGCAGGAAGCCGCGTCCCTGACGCTTGCGCCAGCGAAACGCCACCGCGGATTCCCAGTCGATATCGGGCGCGGCGGGCGGCAACATGCCTTCGATGCGCGCCAGCACCGCTTCGGCGCGCGTGAGAAATTGTTCGAGTTTATCCATCGAGTTGTCCGCGTTCAGGAGCGATAGTCGGCGTTGATGCTCACGTAATCATGCGAAAGGTCGCAGGTCCAGACGGTCGCTTGCGCGTCGCCGCGCCCGAGCACGACGCGAATCAGGATCTCGCTCTTCTTCATCACGCGCTGGCCGTCTTCTTCCTTGTACGCGGGATTGCGCCCGCCGGCTTTCGCGACCAGCACGTCATCGAGATAAAGATCGATCTTGCCGACATCGAGATCCGTTACGCCCGCATAACCGATCGCAGCGAGAATGCGGCCGAGGTTCGGATCGGACGCGTAGAACGCGGTCTTAACGAGCGGCGAATGGCCGATCGCGTAGGCAATCTGACGGCACTCCGCCGCGTCCTGGCCGCCCTCCACCGTGATCGTCATGAACTTGGTCGCGCCTTCGCCGTCGCGCACGATGAGTTGCGCGAGTTCCTGCGCCACTTCGGTCACGGCGTCGCGCAATGCGGCGTACGCGGGCGAATCCGTCGATGTGATCGGGGGCAGCGACGACTTCCCCGACGCGATCAGGATGAACGAATCGTTGGTGGACGTATCGCCGTCTATCGTGATGCAGTTGAACGAACGATTCGCGACGTGCTTCACGAGCTGATCGAGGACCGGCTGCGCGACATTCGCATCGAATGCGAGGAAGCCGAGCATCGTCGCCATGTTCGGGCGGATCATGCCCGCGCCCTTGCTGATGCCCGACAGCGTGACGACGTGACCGTCGATCGTTACCTGGCGCGACGCCGCCTTCGGCAGCGTGTCGGTCGTCATGATCGCTTGCGCGGCGTCGAACCAGTGCGCGGCTTGTTGATTCGCGAGCGCGGCGGGCAGACCGGCCTTCAGGCGATCGATCGGCAGCGGCTCCAGAATCACCCCGGTCGAGAACGGCAGGATTTGCTGCGCATCAAGATTGGCGAGACGCGCGAGCTCCGCGCAGGTTTCGCGCGCGTGCGCCATGCCCGGCTCGCCGGTGCCCGCGTTCGCGTTGCCCGTATTCACGACGAGCGCACGAATGCCCTTGCCGCCTTGGCCCGCCGCCGCGAGATGCTCACGGCAGACCGTAACCGGCGCGGCGCAGAAGCGATTCTGCGTGAAAACACCCGCGACGCTCGCGCCTTCATCGACGCGAATGACGAGCACGTCCTTGCGATTGGGCTTGCGAATGTTCGCCTCCGCGTAACCGAGCGTGACGCCGGGGACGGGATGAAGCGCTGCGGGATCGATCGAGGGGAAGTTGACGGCCATGTTCGCGTCTCGCTGAAAGTGGCGAATGCCGGCTCATCGAACCGGCACATGATGAAAGACTGACGCCGGCCAGCGGATTCGAACCGGCGCCGTGAATGATGGATGCTGCAAAGACAAACGACGCATCGCTGCGTCGCTTGTTCGTCACGTCACGAGCCGATTACACCAGCTTGCCGTGACAGTTCTTGTACTTCTTGCCGCTGCCGCACGGGCACGGATCGTTGCGGCCGACCTTCGGCACGTCGTCCGAAGGACGCGTCGCCACGCTGATGTCGTCGCCGGCGGCCATCGCCTGGCTGACCATCTGCGCGGTGGCGCTCGCCGCCGCCGCGGCGGGCGTCGGCTCGGCGGCCGGCGCGTTGAAATCCGCGTGCGTGAACGACACGTTTTCCAGATGGCTGCCTTTCTCTTCGTACTGCTCGGCGGCTTCTTCGAGCTGCTCCGGCGACTGGATCTGCACGTTCATCACGACGCGCGTGACTTCCTGTTTCACGGCGTCGAGCATCGCGGCGAACAGTTCGAACGCCTCGCGCTTGTATTCCTGCTTCGGGTTCTTCTGCGCATAGCCGCGCAGATGGATGCCCTGCCGCAAGTGATCGAGCGCGGCGAGATGCTCGCGCCAGCGGCTATCGAGCGTCTGCAGCATGATCGAGCGCTCGAACGCGCTGAACGATTCGCGGCCGACCATCGCGACCTTCGCTTCGTACGCTTCGTCGGCGGCGGCGAGCACGGCTTCGCAAATTTCTTCCGCGTCGATCGAATTCGACTCGTTGATCATCTCCTGAACCGCGAGATCGAGCGACCAGTCGTTGCGCAGCACTTCTTCCAGCTCCGGCGCTTCCCACTGCTCTTCGATGCTGCCCGCCGGCACGAAGGTTCGCACGACGTCGCCGATCACGCTTTGACGCATCGCCGCGATGGTTTCCTGCACGTCGTTCGCTTCGAGCAGTTCGTTACGCTGCTGATAGATGACCTTGCGCTGATCGTTCGCGACGTCGTCGTATTCGAGCAGTTGCTTGCGGATGTCGAAGTTGCGCGCTTCGACCTTGCGCTGCGCGCCTTCGATCGAACGCGTGACCATGCCTGCTTCGATCGGCTCGCCTTCCGGCATCTTCAGGCGATCCATGATCGCGCGCACGCGATCGCCCGCGAAAATGCGCAGAAGCGGATCGTCCAGCGACAGATAGAAGCGCGACGAACCCGGATCGCCCTGACGGCCCGCGCGGCCGCGCAGCTGGTTGTCGATACGGCGCGACTCGTGACGCTCGGTGCCGATGATATGCAGACCGCCCGCCGCCTTCACGTGATCGTGCAGCGCCTGCCATTCGTCGTGCAGCTTCTGGATGCGCGCGGCTTTCTCGTTCTCGGGGATCGAGAGATCCGCTTCGATGAACGACGCCTGCTTCTCGACGTTGCCGCCAAGCACGATGTCCGTGCCGCGGCCGGCCATGTTCGTCGCGATCGTGACGGCGGCCGGACGGCCCGCTTCCGCGACGATCGCCGCTTCGCGCGCGTGCTGTTTCGCGTTGAGCACTTCGTGCTTCACGCCCGCCTGCGTGAGCAGGTGCGACAGCAATTCGGACGCTTCGATCGACGTCGTGCCGACGAGCGTCGGCTGACCGCGCTCGACGCAATCGCGGATGTCGCGAATCACCGCGTCGTAACGCTCTTTCGACGTCTTGTAGATCTGATCCTGCTTGTCGACGCGCTTCGGCGGACGGTTGGTCGGAATCACGACCGTTTCGAGGCCGTAGATTTCGTTGAATTCGTAGGCTTCCGTGTCCGCCGTGCCGGTCATGCCGGACAGCTTCGAGTACATGCGGAAATAGTTCTGCAGCGTGATGGACGCGAGCGTCTGGTTCTCGGCCTGAATCTGGACGTGTTCCTTTGCTTCGACCGCCTGATGCAGACCGTCCGACCAGCGGCGGCCGGTCATCATGCGGCCGGTGAATTCGTCGACGATCACGACTTCGCCGTTCTGCACCACGTAGTGCTGATCGCGCAGGAAAAGCGTATGCGCGCGCAACGCGGCATAGATGTGGTGCATCAGCGTGATGTTCTGCGGCGCGTAGAGACTCTCGCCTTCGCCGATCAAACCCCACTCGGCGAGCAGGCGCTCGGCCTTCTCGTGGCCCGATTCGGTCAGGAACACCTGACGCGCTTTTTCATCGAGCGTGTAATCGCCCGGCTTTTCGACGCCGGTGCCGTCGGCCTTCTCTTCGCCGATCTGCTGCTCGAGCAGCGGCGGCAGCGCGTTCATGCGCACGTAGAGATCGGTGTGATCTTCAGCCTGACCGGAGATGATGAGCGGCGTGCGTGCCTCGTCGATGAGGATCGAGTCCACTTCGTCGACGATCGCGAAATTGAGTGGCCGCTGCACGCGCGCGTTGGTCTCGTAGACCATGTTGTCGCGCAGATAATCGAAACCGAACTCGTTGTTCGTGCCGTACGTGATGTCCGCCGCGTACGCTTCCTGCTTCTGCGAGTGTTCCATCTGCGACAGATTCACGCCGCACGACAGACCGAGGAAGTTGTAGAGGCGCGCCATCCATTCGGCATCGCGCTGGGCGAGGTAGTCGTTCACCGTCACGACGTGCACGCCGCGGCCCGACAGCGCATTCAAATACGCGGCGAGCGTCGCGACGAGCGTCTTGCCCTCGCCGGTACGCATTTCCGCAATCTTGCCGTAATGCAGGACCATGCCGCCGATGAGCTGCACGTCGAAGTGGCGCATCTTCAGGACGCGCTTGCTCGCCTCGCGGCAGACCGCGAACGCCTCGGGCAGGATCACGTCGAGCGATTCGCCGCCCGCGACGCGCTGGCGGAACTCATCGGTCTTGGCGCGCAGCTGGTCGTCCGAATACTTCTCGACGGTCGGCTCGAGGGCATTGATTGCCGCAACGGTCTTTTGATACTGCTTGACCAGCCGCTGATTGCGGCTGCCAAAAATCTTCTGAAGGAAACCGGTCGTCATCGGATCAGTGTCTGCGTCGCGGCTTCGGACGGCCACAGCACAAAGCTGCGTCCGGGCTCGGAGAACCTCGGCGACTTAAGTCCATAAGGTGAAATTCGAATCGGGAATTTTAGCATGTGAGTTTGGCAGACCTTGCGTCGGCGTGCCCGCGCGTGCGTAGACGGAACGCGACAGTCAACCCGCTGAAAGCTCGGGCGAAACTCGTTTCCCCGCCCGAAGCAACGGGCCGCCTCGCGTACAATCGAACCGTTCCGTCGGGCCTGCGCCTATACAAAAATGAGCAGCTTTTCTACGAATTCAAGATCGGGTTTCGATCCGCGGCGGCCGCAAGCCGTCGCCGACGTCCTCGATCGCACCGATGCGTTCCGCGCGTTGCGCGCGGGCGTCGAGCAAGTGGCGGCGCTGCAGCGCGATCTGAGCTCGCTTTTGCCGGATTATCTGGCGTCGAACGTGGAACCGGGTTTCATCAAGGACGGAGTCCTCGCGCTTTTCGCCGCGCACAACGCGCTGGCGGCGCGGCTGCGGCATATCGAGCCGCGTCTGCTTTCCGACCTGCAACAACGCGGCTGGGCCGTCAACGCGCTGAAAATCCGCGTCCGTCCGCAGCCGATGAAAGAATCCGCGCCGCCGAAGCAGGCGCGCATGTCGGCGGCGGGCGCAACGGCGCTGCATGATCTGGCGGCCTCGCTCGAGCCGTCGCCTCTACAGGAAGCGCTCGCGCGGATGGCGGCGCGGCATCAGGCGCGCGGACAAAAAAAATGAGCGGCGCCCGGCCGCTCATTCTTGTTCATCCGTTGAGGCTTTCAGTTAAGCAAACGCCGTCTGCGTGTCGAAACCGAAACCGCGCGGTGCGGTTTTCGTATCTTCAAATGTGACGATTTCATAAGCGTCTTCGTTCGCGAGCAACTCACGCAGCAGCATGTTGTTCATCGCGTGACCGCCCTTGTACGCCTTGTACGACGCCAGCAACGGACGGCCGACCACGTACAGGTCGCCGATCGCGTCGAGCATCTTGTGCTTCACGAATTCGTCGTCGTAACGCAGGCCGTCATTGTTGAGGATGCGGTACTCGTCGAGCACGATCGCGTTGTCCATGCTGCCGCCGCGCGCGAGCCCCAGTTCGCGCATCATCTCCACTTCATGCGCGAAGCCGAACGTGCGGGCGCGCGCGATTTCACGCACATACGACGTGGTCGCGAAATCCACTTCGAGCGCCTGACCGGTCTTGTCGACGGCCGGATGGCGGAAATCGATCGTGAAGCTCAGCTTGAAGCCGAAATACGGTTCGAGGCGCGCGAATTTGTCGCCGTCGCGTACTTCGATGGGCTTCGTCACCTTGATGAATTGCTTCGGCGCGTTCTGCTCTTCGATACCCGCCGATTGAATCAGAAACACGAACGATGCCGCGCTGCCGTCCATGATCGGGATTTCCTCGGCGGTCACATCGACATACAGATTGTCGATGCCGAGGCCCGCGCACGCCGACATCAAATGCTCGATGGTCGAGACGCGCGCGCCGTCCTTCTGCAGCACGGAAGCGAGACGCGTGTCGCCAATCGCCATCGCGGACGCGGGAATATCGACCGGCTCGGGCAGGTCGATACGCGAAAAGACGATGCCCGTCCCGATCGGCGCTGGGCGCAGGGTCAGGTCGACCTTGCGGCCGGAATGGAGCCCGATCCCCACGGTTTTGACGACGGTCTTGATTGTTCGCTGCTTCAACATGATGTTCTTTCCGATTCAAGATCCTATAAAGGAAATTAATCGTGCGTTAAATTCTAATAGGTCGAATTATACTCCATTCGCCGCATGCCGTCCTGATCCAGGTGGTATCAACTGTTTCCCTGTGTTACGCCAAGGCGAAGGATTTGTGAAGTAGAACGGGCCGATGGCCGGAATGGAGGCATTTCCGGTCATCGGCCCCAAATTGCAGCTCAATGCGAGGGCGCTTCAAGCGTTGCGCGCGGGCAACGCGGCGCGCCGCTGCACTCAGCGCAACGTCGCCAGGATACTGCGAGCGTCGCTGACTTCGAACTTGCCGGGCGCTTCGACATTCAGCGTCTTGACCACGCCGTCGTCGACCACCATCGCGTAGCGCTGGGAACGGATTCCCATGCCACGCTCGGACAAATCCTGATCCAGTCCGAGTGCCTGAGTGAAACGCGCACTGCCGTCCGCAATCATCTTCACCTTGCCCGCGGTTTGAAGATCGCGTCCCCACGCGTTCATGACGAACGCGTCGTTGACGGAAACGCACCAGACTTCGTCGATGCCTGCCGCGGACAAATCCGCCGCCGCTTCGACATAGCCGGGCACGTGTCTGGCGGAGCACGTCGGCGTGAACGCGCCCGGCAATCCGAAGATCACCACGCGCTTGCCTGCGCTCCGCTCGCGCACCGGGAACGCATTCGGTCCCACGGCACAGCCCTCGGTGGCCTCGTCGATGAACTCGAAGAGACGCACGTCGGGCAACGTTTCACCCACTTTGATCATGCTCGGTCCTTCCCTCATCAGTGCTCGCGGACATCCTCGCGATCGCATCGTCCCGCAACCGCGCCGAAAGTCTCCGCAGCGATTACGGCTTCACTCTGCCTTCCTCGACGTCAGGGGCAGATTCGTGGAGGTCGGCTGGCCACGGCCCGGCGTCCGTTTTGCATCAGGACGCGGCCTTGGACAGTCGCCCCACGCGAAGCCTGCATCGTGCGCGCCGGACGTTCAGCGCGTGCACGCGGTGTGCCGCTTCGTCACGAACTCAGCAGCAAATAACGTGCGCTTCGCTCAGTCCGCCTGCTTGCGCAGGAACGCCGGAATGTCGTAAGTATCGACGCCTTTTTCCTGCAGCGCCTGCACGTGCGAAGCCGCCGTTTCACGCGTCGAGCGCCACACTGCCGGCGTGTCGAGCTGACCGTAATCCGTCGTGCTCTGACCGTGCTGCGTACCGTACGAATTGTGCGCGGCGGCGTGATGCGCGTGTGCGACCGGCTGATTGTCGGTGCCCGTGCGCAGGAGGGTCATCGGCGCTTGCTGCTGCTTCTTCGCCGCGCGGCCCAGGCCCGTCGCCACCACCGTCACGCGCAGCGCGTCGCCCATCGCGTCGTCGTACACGGCGCCGAAGATGACCGTTGCATCGTCGGCTGCGTAGGACTTGATGGTGTTCATCACTTCACGCGTTTCCGACAGACGCAGCGAACGGCTCGACGTGATATTCACCAGCACGCCGCGCGCACCCGACAGATCCACGCCTTCCAGCAGCGGACTCGCGACCGCCTGTTCCGCGGCGAGACGCGCGCGATCGACGCCGGCAACCGTCGCCGTGCCCATCATCGCCTTGCCCTGCTCGCCCATCACCGTCTTCACGTCTTCGAAGTCGACGTTCACGAGACCATCGACGTTGATGATTTCAGCGATACCGGCGACAGCGTTGTTCAGCACGTCGTCCGCGCACTGGAAGCACTTGTCCATCTCGGCGTCATCGCCCATCACCTCGAACAGCTTGTCGTTCAGCACGACGATCAGCGAGTCGACGTGATCCTCCAGTTGCTGCGAGCCCGCTTCCGCGACGCGCATGCGGCGGCCGCCTTCGAACTCGAACGGCTTGCTCACGACGCCAACGGTGAGAATGCCCATTTCCTTGGCGATCTGCGCGACCACCGGCGCCGCGCCCGTGCCCGTGCCGCCGCCCATGCCCGCGGTGATGAACACCATGTGCGCGCCGCGCAGTGCGTCGGCGATACGCTCGCGCGCGTCTTCCGCCGCTTCCTTGCCCTTCTCCGGCTTCGCGCCAGCGCCGAGACCGGTCATGCCCAGTTGCAGAACCGCCGGCGCGCGCGAACGGGCGAGCGCTTGCGCGTCGGTGTTCATCACGATGAAGTCGACGCCCTGCACGCCGCGGTTGATCATGTGCTGAACCGCGTTGCCGCCAGCACCACCAACGCCCACGACCTTGATGATCGTTCCGTTGGTTTCCGTTTCCAGCATTTCGAAATCCATGTTGCCTCCGTCAAGAATGAAGATCGGCGTTATTCGACGAGAGATCGGGCAACCCCTTGTCGCGCACCAGCCGCCGGTACCGGCGCGAAATTCTTTTTGTTGCGTGTTGCGTATTGCTTAGAAATTCCCGAGGAACCAGTCTTTCATCCGCGAGAAGACTTGTCCCATCGAACCGTTCTGTACCGCGACCTTGCGGCCGCGCATGCGTTGCGAGCGTCCTTCGGCGAGCAGGCCCATTGCCGTCGAATAGCGCGGATTGCGCACGACATCGGCAAGGCCGCCCGCGTATTCCGGCACGCCGATGCGCACCGGTTTCAGGAAGATGTCTTCGCCGAGCTCGACCATGCCGGGCATCATCGCCGCGCCGCCGGTCAGCACGACGCCGCTCGACAGCAGTTCTTCATAGCCCGACTCGCGCACGACCTGCTGCACCAGCGAGAACAGCTCTTCGACGCGCGGCTCCACGACCGCCGCCAGCGCCTGCCGCGACAGCGTGCGCGGACCGCGCTCGCCCAGCCCCGGCACTTCGATCATTTCGTCCGGATCAGCGAGCGCCTGCTTCGCGATGCCGTAGCTCACCTTGATGTCTTCCGCATCCGGCGTCGGCGTGCGCAGCGCCATCGCGACGTCGCTCGTGATCTGATCGCCCGCGATGGGAATCACCGCCGTATGTCGGATCGCGCCTTCGCTGAAGATGGCGATGTCCGTCGTGCCGCCGCCGATATCGACGAGCACCACGCCCAGTTCCTTCTCGTCCTCGGTCAGCACCGCAAGCGACGACGCGAGCGGCTGCAGAATGAGGTCGTTCACTTCGAGGCCGCAGCGGCGCACGCACTTCACGATGTTCTGCGCCGCGCTCACCGCGCCCGTCACGATGTGCACCTTCACTTCGAGGCGGATGCCGCTCATGCCGATCGGCTCGCGCACATCCTCTTGCCCGTCGATGATGAATTCCTGGGTGAGGATATGCAGCACCTGCTGATCGGTCGGGATGTTGATCGCCTTGGCCGTTTCGATCACGCGCGCGACATCCGCCTGCGTGACCTCCTTGTCCTTGATCGCGACCATCCCGCTCGAATTGAAGCTGCGGATATGGCTGCCCGCGATCCCGGTGAATACGTTTGTGATCTTGCAATCCGCCATCAGTTCGGCTTCTTCGAGCGCGCGCTGGATGGATTGCACCGTGGCCTCGATATTGACCACGACGCCCTTCTTCAACCCCTTCGAGTCGCTCTGACCGAGTCCGATTACCTCGTAGTGGCCTTCGCCCTTCAATTCGGCGACGATCGCGACCACCTTCGACGTTCCGATGTCGAGGGAAACCAGCAGGTCTTTGTAGTCTTTGCTCATAGCGTGCTCATGCCTGTGATGTCTGCTTACTTCTTGGCCTTGTCGGTGTCGTTGATGAAGCGCATGTTCGCGGCTCGTATGGCAAAGCCGTTCGGGTACCGCAAATCCGCATATTCGATGTCCTTCCCCCAGCGTCCCGTGACGGACGGCCACGACGCGACGAAACGCTTGCAACGGTCGTTCAGCGTGTCCTGATTACGCTCGCGTCCGAGTTCGACCTGCGTGCCGTTCGACAGCTTGACCGTCCACGCGAAGCGCGGCGACAGCGTGACTTCTTCCGGCTTCGCGTCGAGCGGCGCGAACCACTTCTCGAAATCGTGATACCGCGCGACCACTTCCTTCGCCGTGCCCTCGGGGCCGTCGAACGCGGGCAGATCGTCGTCGAGTTCGCCCTGATTCGCGGTGAAGAGATCGCCGTCCACGCTCACCAGTTGATCGTTCCCCCACGTGCCGAGCGGCTTGTATTCCTCGAGCGTCACCGCGAGCGCGTTCGGCCATACGCGGCGCACGCTCGCGTGGCGCACCCACGGCACCTGCTCGAACGCGGCGCGCGCCGCATCGAGATCGACCGTGAAGTAGTTGCCCTTCAGATGACCGATCACGCTTGCCCGCACGACCGGCGAGCTGATGTGCGCCGTATCCCCGTCGATCTGAATCTCGCGCAGGCGAAACTCGGGACGCTGGATCGCCCAGTACCCCGCGGCGCCGAGAAGCAGCAGCACGAGCACGACGTGCAGCCCGTTGGCGGCGAGGTTGAGTTGGCGAACGTTGTTCCACATGGTTTCGCTTGTTCGTGTCCTGTGTGTGATCGACCTAGTTCTTCAGCGTGAGCGACAGCACTTTCACGACGAGATCCTTGTAGCTGATGCCGACCGCGCGCGCGGCTTTCGGCGGCAGAGAGTGATCGGTCATGCCGGGCGCCGTGTTCACCTCGAGGAAATACGGGTTGCCGTCCGAGTCGAGCATGAAGTCCGCGCGGCCCCAGTCGGTGCAGCCGAGAATCTCGAAGGCGCGCTTCGTCAGCTGCTTCATGCGCGTTTCTTCGGCTTCGGTCAGGCCGCACGGAATCAGGTATTGCGTGTCGTCCGCGACGTACTTCGCGTGATAGTCGTAGAACTCGCCCGCCGGCACGATCTTGATGACCGGCAAGTCGAGATCGCCCGCGATGCAGCACGTAAATTCGCCGCCGCCCTCGATGCTCTTCTCGACGATCACGATCTTGTCGTAATTCACCGCTTCTTCGAGCGCGGGCACGAGCGTTTCCGCGCTCTTCACCTTGATGACCGCGACGCTCGATCCTTCGCTCGCCGGCTTGACGAAGAGCGGCAGCCCGAGCTTCGCGATGATGTCCTGCGCGCGCGCCGCGTAGTCTTCGCCGCGAAAGACGGTTTCGAACGGCGGCGTGGGAATGCCGGCCTGCTGCCACACGAGCTTCGTGCGCAGCTTGTCCATGCCGAGCGCCGAGCCGAGCACGCCGCTGCCCGTATAGCGGATGCCGTAGAAATCGAGCGCGCCCTGCAGTTGCCCGTTCTCGCCGTAACCGCCATGCAGCGCGATGAACGCGCGCACGAAGCCTTGCGCCTTCAGATCCGAAAGCGGATGCCGCGCCGGATCGAACGCGTGCGCGTCGATGCCCGCCTCGCGCAAGCCTTCGAGCACGAGGCGCCCGGAATTGAGCGAGACCTCGCGTTCGGCGGAATTGCCACCGAGCAGCACCGCGACTTTGCCGAAGACTTTCGGATCGATTTGATTCACTTGATTGCTCATGGTCTTGCTCTTACTGAGGCTGGGGGTTAGCCAGCTTGCCGCACACTCCGCCGATGGAACCCGCGCCCATGGCGATCACCACGTCGCCGTTGCGCGCGATGGTCGTCACCGCGTCGGGCACTTCGTCGATCGTCTCGACGAACACCGGCTCCACCTTGCCCGCGACGCGGATCGCACGCGCGAGCGCCCGGCCGTCGGCGGCCACGATGGGCGCTTCGCCGGCGGCGTAGACATCGGTGAGCACGAGGGCGTCGACCGTCGACAGCACTTTCACGAAATCCTCGAAACAGTCGCGCGTGCGCGTATAGCGATGCGGCTGGAACGCGAGCACGAGACGCCGCCCCGGAAACGCGCCGCGCGCCGCCGCGATCGTCGCGGCCATTTCGACCGGGTGATGACCGTAGTCGTCGATGAGCGTGTACGCGCCTTCGCCGCTCGCCGCGCTCACTTCGCCGTAACGCTGGAAGCGACGGCCTACGCCGTTGAATTCAGCGAGCGCACGCTGGATATCGGCATCCGCGACTTCGAGTTCAGTCGCGATCGCGATTGCCGCGAGCGCGTTCTGCACGTTATGCGTGCCCGGCAGATTCAGCACGATGTCGAGCGACGGCGCGTCTTCACGCAGCGTCGTGAAATGCATGCGGCCGTCGCGCGCCTCGACGTTCACCGCGCGCACTTGCGCTTCCGCGCCGAGACCGTAGCGGATGATCGGCTTCGACACGAACGGCAGGATTTCGCGGACGTTCGGATCGTCGACACATAGCACGGCAATGCCGTAAAACGGCAGCCGATGCGTGAACTCGATGAACGCCTGCTTGAGCCGCGCGAAGTCGTGGCCGTAGGTGTCCATGTGATCGGCGTCGATGTTCGTGATGACTTCGATCACCGGGAAAAGATTCAGGAACGAAGCGTCCGACTCATCGGCTTCAGCGACGATGAAATCGCCCGTGCCGAGACGCGCGTTCGCGCCCGCGCTGTTCAGCCGCCCGCCGATGACGAAGGTCGGATCGAGCCCGCCCGCCGCCAGCACGCTCGCGACGAGCGAAGTCGTCGTCGTTTTGCCGTGCGTGCCAGCGATGGCGATGCCCTGCTTCAGGCGCATGAGTTCCGCGAGCATCACGGCCCGCGGCACGATCGGCACGCGGCGATGCCGCGCCGCGAGCACTTCTGGATTGTCGGGGCGCACGGCCGTCGAAACGACCACCGCATTCGCGCCTTCGATGTTCTGCTCGTGATGACCGATCTCGACGCGCGCGCCAAGCGCACGCAGACGCTCGGTGACCGCGCCGTTCGAAAGATCGGATCCGCTCACGTGATAGCCGAGATTGAGCAGCACTTCGGCGATCCCGCTCATGCCCGCGCCGCCGATCCCGACGAAATGTATATGTTTGACGATGTGCTTCATTTAGTGTGCCTCCCGAGCTTGCGCGTCGAAACGCGCGCCGGCCACGTCGGCGCAAATGCTCGCGACTTTTTCGGTCGCGTCCGGTTTCGCCAGCGCGCGCGAGCGCTCGGCCATAGCCGCGAGCGTGTCGCGCGTCTGTACGCGTAACCAGTCGGCGAGCTTTTGCGCCGACAGATCGCGTTGTTGTATCAGTTCAGCCGCGCCGTTCTTCGCGAGGAACGCGCCGTTGGTCGTCTGGTGATCGTCGACGGCGAACGGGAACGGCACGAAGAGCGCCGCCACGCCGACCGCGGCGATTTCCGAGACGGTCATCGCGCCCGACCGGCAGATGACGAGATCCGCCGATGCATACGCGCTCGCCATGTCTTCGATGAACGGCACGAGTTGCAGGTCTTCACCGCGCGTGAGACCCGCAGCCGCGTAGTTCGCTTCCAGTGCTTCGATATGCTTCGCGCCCGCCTGATGCACGATGCGCGGGCGCTCTTCCGATGCGAGCATCGCGAGCGCCTTGGGCACGGTTTCGTTGAGCGCGGCAGCGCCGAGACTGCCTCCGACGACGAGCACGTTCAGGCGTCCCGAACGCGCGGCGTAGCGTTCTTTGGGTGGCAATGCGCTCGTTAGTTCCGCACGGATCGGATTACCGGTCCATTCTGCATTCGGCAGAGCATTGGGAAACGCGACGAGCACGCGCTTTGCGAGATGCGCGAGCACCTTGTTCGCGAGCCCCGCGATGGAGTTCTGTTCGTGCAGCACGAGCGGGCAGCCCGCGAGCTTCGTCATGATGCCCGCCGGAAACGTGATATAGCCGCCCATGCCGAGCACGACGTCCGGCTTCACGCGGCGCAGCGCGGCGAGGCTTTGCGAACATGCGCGCAGCAGATTCACCGGCAACATCAGCTTGGTCTTGATGCCCTTGCCGCGCACGCCGCCGAAGCGCACGTATTCCATCGGAATGCCGTGCTTCGGCACGAGCGTCGCTTCCATGCCGCTCGCATTGCCGAGCCACACGACGCGCCAACCGTGCGCCTGCATCCAGTGCGCGACCGCGAGCCCCGGGAACACGTGGCCCCCGGTGCCGCCCGCCATCACCATCAAGGTGCGGTCGCGTTGCGCGGTCATACTTTTCCTCCGCGCATCAAGACGCGATTTTCGTAATCGACGCGCAGCAACACCGCCAGCGCGACGCAGTTCAGCAAAATGCCCGAGCCGCCGTAGGACACGAGCGGCAGCGTGAGACCCTTGGTCGGCAGAAGACCGAGATTCACGCCCATGTTGATGAACGTCTGCGCGCCGAACCAGATGCCGACGCCCTTCGCCATTAGACCGGCGAACGTGCGATCGAGCGCAAGCGCCTGACGGCCGATCTCGAACGCACGGCGCACGATCCAGTAGAACAGCAGGATCACGCAGATCACGCCGACGAAACCGAGCTCCTCGCCGATCACCGCGAGAATGAAGTCGGTATGCGCTTCCGGCAGATAGTTCAGCTTCTCGACGCTGCCGCCCAAGCCGACGCCGAACCACTCGCCGCGCCCGAACGCAATCAGCGAGTGCGTCAACTGATACGCCTTGCCTTGCGCGTAACGGTCGTCCCACGGATCGAGGTAAGCGAAGATCCGCTCGCGACGCCACGGCGACAGCCACACGAGCATCGTGAACGTGCCCACCGCCGTCAGCACGAGGCCGCCGAACAGCTTGCCGTTGACGCCGCCGAGAAACAGCACGCCCATCGCGATCGCGGCGATCACCATGAACGCGCCCATGTCGGGCTCGAGCAGCAAGAGGGCACCGACCGCGCCGACCGCGACCGCCATCGGCAGAAAGCCCTTGCCGAAGCTGTGCATGAATTCCTGCTTGCGCACGGTGTAGTTCGCAGCGTAGATCGTCACCGCGAGCTTCATGATCTCCGACGGCTGCATGTTCGTGATGCCGAGCGGAATCCAGCGGCGCGCGCCGTTCACGCCTTTGCCGACGTGCGGAATCAGCACGATGATGAGCATCGCCAGCGCGACGAGAAAAAGCTTCGGCGCGTACTTTTCCCACGTCTTGATCGGAATCTTGAACGCGATGGTCGCGCCGACGAGCGCCGTCGTGATCGAAACGAGGTGACGCACGAGGAAGTGATAGTCGCGATAGCTCGCGTACTTGGGCGAATCCGGCATCGCGATCGACGCCGAGTACACCATCACGATGCCCAGGCCGAGCAGCGAGATCATCACCCACAACAGCGAATAGTCGTAGTCGAGCATGCGCGAGCGCGCCGGGCGCACGCCGTTGACCGCGCTCGAAATGCCGCCGCGCGTGCCCGAATTCGAGCGGCCCGCGAGCGAGTCGCCGGGCATGGCGTTGCGCTGTCCGGTGAGTTTCGATCCGAAGCGTTCCGACCAGCTCATAGCATCACTCCCCGCGCGGCGGCGATATCTTCGACCGCGCCGCGAAACACGTCGGCGCGATGTGCGTAGTTCTTGAACATGTCGAGGCTCGCGCACGCGGGCGAAAGCAGCACGGCGTCGCCGGCTTCCGCGATTTTCGCGGCGGCGTTCGTCGCTTCCTCGAGCGTCGCGTGATCCTGCAATTCGACATTCGTCGATGCCAGCGTTTCGCGGATGCGTGCCGCGTCGCGGCCGATCAGCATCACGGCGCGCGCCCAGCGTGCGACCGGCGCTTCGAGCGGCGAAAAGTCCTGGCCCTTGCCGTCGCCGCCGGCGATCAGCACGACGCGTTGCGCGAGGCCGTCGAGCGCGGCGACCGTCGCGCCGACGTTCGTGCCTTTGCTGTCATCGACATAATCGACGCCGTCGATCTGCGCGATCACTTCGACGCGATGCGGCTCGCCGCGATACTCGCGCAAGCCGTGCAAAAGCGCCGCAAGCGGCAGATCGATCGCGCGAGCCAGCGCCAGCGCTGCGAGCGCGTTCGCCGCGTTGTGCAGACCGCGGATGCGCAGCGCGTCGACGGGCATCAGACGCTTGGAAACGAGATTCGGCTCGGCCTCGTCCTTCTTGCGGCGACGCGAAGTCGCAGTCTCTTCCGACGCGTCCCGATCGATGCCAACGACGAGCCACTGCATGCCGTTATCGCGCAGCAAACCGTAGTCGCCGACATTCAGCGGCTCGTTCAGTCCGAACGTCACGACGCGATGTTGCGCGACGTTCGCCGCGAGCTTCATGACGCGGCTGTCGTCGCGGTTCAGCACGCGCGTCGTGGCCGGGCCGAAGATGCGCCCTTTCGCGGCGGCGTAGGCGTCGAGGCCGCCGTGCCAGTCGAGATGATCCTGCGTGATGTTCAGCACCGCGGCGGCATCCGGTGCGAACGTATGCGCGGTTTCGAGCTGGAAACTCGACAGTTCGAGCACCCAGACATCGGGCAGCGCGGTCTGGTCGATGGCTTCGGTCAGCTTGTCGAGCATCGCCGGGCTGATGTTGCCCGCGACCGCGACCGACTTGCCCGCGCGCTCGCACAAGAGGCCGGTGAGCGCGGTCGTGGTGGTCTTGCCGTTCGTGCCCGTGATCGCGATGACTTTAGGCGCATAGCCGTTCGCGCCGAGTCCGGCGAGCGCCTGCGCGAACAGTTCGAGTTCGCCCCAGACGGGAATGCCGCGTTCTTTCGCTGCAGCGATCAGCGGCGCGAGGTCATCCGCGAGCGGCGACAGCCCCGGGCTGATCGCGACGAGTTCGATGCCGCCATCGAGCAACGCGGGCGTGAACGCGCCGCCGACGAAATCCGCATCGATCTTGTGGATCGCGAGTTCGGAGAGATTCGGCGGCGCTTCGCGCGTGTCGGCGATCCGCAGGCGGCAACCGTGCCTGGCGCACCAGCGCGCCATCGCCAGACCGGATTCACCCAGCCCAAGCACGAGCACCATCGGACTTTGCCGACCGATAAACTTCTCGCCAAACATCGCTTTACCTTTTACCGAAACTTGAATGAATCAACGCAACTTCAACGTCGACAGACCGAACAGGCACAACATCAACGTGATGATCCAGAAGCGCACCACGACTTGCGTCTCGGTCCAGCCGGACAGCTCGTAATGGTGATGCAGCGGCGCCATCTTGAAGAAACGGCGGCCTTCGCCATAACGGCGCTTCGTGAACTTGAACCAGAAGACCTGCAGCATCACGGAAAGCGTTTCCGCGACGAACACGCCGCCCATGATGAACAGCACGACTTCCTGACGAACGATCACCGCGATCGTGCCGAGCGCGCCGCCGAGCGCGAGCGCGCCGACATCGCCCATGAAGACCTGCGCGGGGTGCGTGTTGTACCAGAGAAACGCGAGACCGGCGCCGCCCATTGCGGAACAAAAGATCAAAAGCTCGCCCGCTCCGGGAATGTGCGGGAACAGCAGGTACTTCGAATAGACCGACGAGCCCATCACATACGCGAACGCGCCGAGCGACGCGCCGACCAGCACGACCGGCATGATGACGAGGCCGTCGAGGCCGTCGGTGAGATTCACGGCGTTGCTCGACCCGACGATGACGAAGTAGGTCATCGCGATGAAGCCCCACACGCCGAGCGGATACGTGATCGATTTGAGGAACGGCAGCATCAGGTCGGCGCGCGCGGGCAGGCCCATCGAGAGGCCGCTGCGCACCCACGCCATGAAGAGATCGAACACGCGCGCGTTGTTCGCTTCGGACACGGAAAACGCGAGATACACCGCCGCGAACAGGCCGATCACCGATTGCCAGAAATACTTCTCGCGCGACGACATGCCGCGCGGATCCTTGTGCACGACCTTCCGATAGTCGTCCACCCAGCCGATCACGCCATAGCCGAACGTGACGAGCATCACGATCCATACAAAACGGTTCGTGAGATCGGCCCACAGCAACGTGGAAATGGCAATGCCGATGAGGATCAGCACGCCGCCCATCGTCGGCGTGCCGGACTTCACGAGATGCGTCTGCGGGCCGTCCTTGCGCACGGCCTGGCCGACCTTGAGCAAGGTCAGCTTGCGGATGACCCACGGGCCGCAGACGAGACCGATCAGAAGCGCCGTTGCCGTGGCGCCCACCGCGCGGAACGTGATGTAGGTGAACACGCGCATGAAGCTGGCGTCATTCTGAAGCCATTGCGCGAGTGCGAGTAGCATGCTGGTCCTTCTCTTCAGTGAATCAATGTGCAGCGGGCGCATCGCCCGCTGCGGGTTGTTGTGGACTCGTCAAGGCATCCACCACGCGCTCCATCTTCATGAAGCGCGAGCCTTTCGCGAGATACGTGGCCTTGTTGCCGTAGCCTGCCTGTTCGAGCGCGGTGAGCAGTTCGCGGACATCGGCGAAATGCTGCGCGGTTTGCTTCGATGCGGCCGCGTTGAATGCGTTCACCGAATCGACGCTCGCGGCGCCGAGCGCGAAGAGCGCATCGATGCCGCACTCCGCCGCATACGCGCCGACTTCGCGATGAAACGCCGGACCTTCCTCGCCGACTTCGCCCATGTCGCCCATCACGAGCACGCGGGGCGTTGCCTGCGATGCGAGCACGTCGATCGCGGCGCGCATCGAATCGGGATTCGAGTTGTACGTGTCGTCGATGACGGTCGCGCCGGCGAGCGCGCCGAGCATCGCGCGCTTCACCTGCAAGCGGCCTTTAACCGGCTCGAACGCTTCGAGACCGCGCTTGATGACATCGAGCGAAACGCCTGCGGCAAGCGCTGCCGCGGTCGCCGCCATTGCGTTGCGCGCGTTGTGTTCGCCGAGCACGTTCAGCGCGATGTCGACCGCGCCCTGCGGCGTTTGCATGTGGACCGTCGTGCCTTCGAGCGTACCGGTGACGGCGGCCTGCGATGCATCGGCGGTCAGCGCGAAATCGATGATCGCGTTGCCGGTCGCGGCCGTGCGCCAGAAGACGGCGTACTGGTCGTCGGCGGGAAACACGGCCGTGCCGGTATCGCCTAGCGCATGAATGACCGATGCGTGCTCGAGCGCGACCGCTTCGACCGTCGCCATGAATTCCTGATGCTCGCGCTGCGCGTTGTTGACGACGGCGACATCCGGCGCGGCGATCTTGCCGAGCACTTCGGTTTCGCCCGGATGATTCATGCCCAGTTCGACGACCGCGAGCTTGTGCGACGCCTTCAGACGAAACAGCGTGAGCGGCAAGCCGATGTCGTTATTGAAGTTGCCCGCCGTCGCGAGGCGCGCTTCCTCGCCGACCGCAGCCGCGAAGATCGACGCGATCATCTCCTTGACCGTCGTCTTGCCGTTGCTGCCCGTGACCGCGACGAGCGGCATCGTGAAGCGCTTGCGCCAGCCGTGCGCCAACGCACCGAGCGCCGCGCGCGTGTCCTTTACCTTGATGACCGGAAGTGGCCAGGCACCGGAGTTGCTCGGGTCGCGTGACACGAGCGCAGCAGCCGCGCCGCTCTTCGCCACCTGATCGAGGAAATCATGCGCATCGAAGCGATCGCCCTTCACCGCGACGAACAGATCGCCGGCCTGCACGCCGCGGCTGTCCGTGACGACGCGCGCGATGGCGATACCCGCATCGCCCTTAAGGACGGCGCCGGGAATCATCGCGGCGGCTTCGCGCAAAGTGAACATCGTCATTCGCCGCCTCCGCGTTGTTGTGTGGCGCGTGCGGCCAGAGCGAGACGCGCGTGATCCTGATCCGAGAACGCGCGCTTCTTGCCCATGATTTCCTGCGTGGCTTCGTGCCCTTTTCCGGCGAGCACGACGACGTCCTCGCGCGCCGCACTTCGTATTGCTTGCAGAATCGCGCTCGCGCGGTCTTCGACGCGGCGCGCCTTCGCGGCTTCGCTCATGCCGGCGGCGATTTGATCGATGATCGCGACGGGATCTTCGCTGCGCGGGTTGTCGCTCGTGATGACGACCTGATCCGCGAGGCGTTCGGCGATTTCGCCCATCAGCGGACGCTTGGTGGCGTCGCGGTCGCCGCCGCAGCCGAACATGCAGACGAGCTCGCCGCCGCGCGCCTCGGCGATCGGGCGCAGCGCGGTGAGGGTCTTGTCGAGCGCGTCGGGCGTGTGCGCGTAGTCGATCACGACGAGCGGCTCGTCGCTCTGAATGCGTCCGCCGAGACGCTCCATGCGGCCGTTGACCGATTCGAGCTTTTCGATGCGCGCGATGGCGGCATCGAACGGCACGCCCACTTCGAGCAGCACGCCGAGCACGGAAAGCAGATTGCTCACGTTGAACGTGCCGAGCGTGCCGACTTCGACATCGGCTTCGCCCCAGTCCGACGACAGATGAAACGCAGTGCCGGTCGCAGTCGCGCGGACTTGCGTTGCGAGCAGGAACGCGTCGGCGCTCGGCGCGGCATCGGCGGGCATCTCGACGCCGTAGGCAATCGTCCGCACCTTGCCGCGCAGCGATTCGATCAGACGCTGACCGGCCGCATCGTCGCGATTGACGATTGCCGTCTTCAGCGACGGCCACGCGAAAAGACGCGCCTTTGCCGCTTCGTACGCCTCGAACGTGCCGTGGTAGTCGAGATGATCCTGCGTGAGATTCGTGAAGATGGCGATATCGAAATCGACGCCGTTCACGCGCCCCTGATGCAGCGCATGCGACGACACTTCCATCGCGACGCCTTCCGCGCCCTGAGCTTTCAATTGCGCAAGATTGCGCTGAAGCTGCGGCGCGTCGGGCGTGGTGAAGCCGCTATGCACCAGTTTGCCCGGCATGCCGATGCCGAGCGTGCCGACGATCGCGCACGGACGGCCGAGCGCGGAGAGCGCAGTCGCGATCCATTGGCTGCACGAAGTCTTGCCGTTCGTGCCCGTCACGCCGACGGTAAGCATCGACGCGGTCGGCTCGCCGTACCACGCGGATGCGATCGGGCCCGCGAGTTCGTTCAGCGCCTTCACGGCGAGCGTCTTCGACGCGTCCGGCTTGCCCGCGAAATTCTCCGGCTGATAGAGCGCCGCAGCCGCGCCTGCGGCGAGCGCGGCGTCGAGATACGGACGGTTGTCCGCGCCGTCGACCGCATAGGCTAGAAACACGTCGCCGCTTTTGAGCGAGCGCGTGTCGGCGTGCAATTGCGCCTCGGGCTGCGCGTGGGCGCGCAGCCATTGAACGGCTTGTGATACGTCCTTTTGCATCTTGCTCTGTCGGGTTTGCGCGCTCATCGCACGACTCCCGGGTGCGTCTTCGTATTGCTCGACACCGCGAATTTCTTCGCGGTATTCGCGTTGTTCGTATTCGCCGGCTGCTTGGCGGCCGCTTGCGTGGCGGAGTTCGAATCGTCCGTCACGACCATTTGCTTCACTGGCATATCGGGCGGCACGTTCAGCGCGCGCAAGGTATCGCCGACGATGCCCGAGAACACCGGACCCGACACCTGACCGCCGAAGTGGCTGCCGACCGTCGGTTCATCCACCGATACGGCCACGACGATGCGCGGATTCGGCATCGGCGCCATGCCGACGAACGATGCCCGGTACTTCGAATGGTCGTAGCCGTGGCCCGCATGCTTGTACGCCGTGCCCGATTTGCCGCCGACGCGATAGCCGGCCACCGCCGCATCCGGCGACGTGCCGCCCTTCGACACGACGGTTTCGAGCATCGCACGCACTTCGCGCGCGGTAGTCGGCGAAAACACTTGCTGACCGAGCGGCGGCTGATCGCCCGCCGTGCGGAAAATCGAGACCGGCAGGATCTTGCCGTCGTTCGCGATCGCCGTGTACGCGCGCCCGAGCTGGAACAGCGACACGGACAGGCCGTAGCCGTACGACATCGTCGCCTGCTCGATGCGTCGCCAGCTCTTCCACGGGCGCAGACGCCCGGTCACGGCGCCCGGAAAACCGACTTTCGGCGCCTGACCGAGCCCGATGCTCATGTACATGTTCCACATTTCCTCGGGACGCAATTGCATCGCAATTTTGGTCGCGCCGATATTGCTCGACTTCTGAATCACGCCGCCGACGGTGAGCGTGCCGAAGCCAGAATCGTCCGTAATGCGGGCGCCGTCGAGCACGAACACGCCGCCGCCCGTTTCGACGAGCGTATTCGGCGTCACCCGATGCAGATCGAGCGCGAGCGAGACGGTGAACGGCTTCATGATCGAGCCCGGCTCGAAGGTGTCCGTGAGAATGCGGTTGCGCAACTGCTCGCCGGTCATCCGCGAACGATCGTTCGGGTTGTACGTGGGATAGTTGACGAGCGCGAGCACTTCGCCCGTCTTCACGTCGATGACCATTGCCGCGCCGGCCTTCGCCTTCGTCTTCTCGACGGCGGCCTTCAGGTTCGTGTACGCGATGTACTGAATCTTGCTGTCGATCGAAAGTTCGACGTCCGCGCCGTTGTGCGGCACGACTTGCTCGTCGACGTCCTCGACGATATGGCCCATGCGGTCCTTGATGACGCGGCGCATGCCCGGCGTGCCGGCGAGGACGTTCTGGTCGCCGAGTTCGACGCCTTCCTGTCCCTTGTCTTCAATGTTAGTAAAGCCGATCAGGTGCGCGGTGATTTCGCCTTCCGGATAGAAGCGCTTGTATTCGCCGCGCGAATAGATGCCGGGAATGTCGAGCGCGGCGACCTTCTGCGCGACTTCGAGCGGCACCTGGCGCTTCACATAGACGAAGGTCTTGTCCATCGAGAGCTTCGCGCGAAGCTCTTTTTCCGGCATTTCGAGAAGTTTGGACAATTGCGCGAACTTGTCCGCGCCGAGATCGTTCGGCACGGCTTCGGGAATCGCCCAGATGGCCTTCACCGGCAAACTCGTTGCGAGCACGAGGCCGTTACGGTCGCGGATCTGCCCGCGCGTCGCAGGCATTTCGAGCGTGCGCTGATAGCGGCTTTCGCCCTGTTTCTTGAAGAACGCGTTGCCCGGGCCCTGAATCCAGAACGCGCGCCCGGCCAGCGCGACGAACGCCATGAATAGCAGGAACACGACGAGCTTCGAGCGCCACATGGGCAGGCGCACGGCGAGAAGCGGATTCGGCGTGTGAGCGATGTCTTTCTGCTTCGCGGACTTTTTCATCGCTTGGCTCCGCGTGCAGGCGGCGCCGACGCCGGCAGCGGCGGCGGCATGGGTGCGTCGGCGGCCTTGTTGGCGGCCGTGTCGTAGGTGAGATATTGCGTTCGGCCGGTCGTCACGGGCTGCATTTTCAGTGAGTTGGTGGCCAACTGCTCGATGCGCGATGTCTTCGACAACGCGCTCTGCTGGTACTGCAACTGCGCGTAATCCTGTTGCAGTTGACGCTCTTGCGATTGCGCCCTTTGCAAGTCGATGAAAATCTCCCGCTGCTGATTGGTGGAGCTGACGACCGACAGCGCGCACCCGAGCACGATGATGAGCAGGAAGATATTGAGGCGATTCATGGCGCGATCCGCTCGGCGATACGCATCACCGCGGAACGGGCGCGCGGGTTATCGGCGACTTCGGCATCACTCGGAAACACGCGGCCGACCACGCGCAGCGGCGGGCTGGGAAGATCGACCGCGCGGATCGGCAAACGACGGTCCACCGCCGGCGCGCTCGCGTGCGCCTGCATGAACCGCTTGACGATCCGGTCTTCGAGTGAATGAAAGCTGATCACGACCAGCCGCCCCCCTTGCTCCAACAATGCCAATGCCGATTCGAGTACTACCTGCAGCTCCGCAAGCTCTTGATTGACGTGAATCCGTATAGCCTGAAAGGTGCGAGTTGCCGGGTCCTTGCCCTTTTCACGGGTTTTGACGACGTGACCCACGATTTCGGCAAGCTCGCGCGTGCTGTCGAGAGGCCCAAGACGGTCGGACTCTGCCCGGCGAGCAACAAGCGCCTTTGCAATCTGAAAAGCAAACCGTTCTTCCCCATAATCTCTGATGACCTCCGTGATTTCCTGCACCGTGGCACGCGCGAGCCACTCTGCCGCCGACTCGCCCCGAGTCGGGTCCATCCTCATGTCGAGCGGACCTTCTGCGCGGAAGCTGAAGCCGCGCTCCGGGTCGTCCACCTGCGGCGACGACACGCCAAGGTCCAGCAACACGCCCGACACCCGCCCTACTCCGCGCTCGCTCGCCGCGTCGCGCAACGCCGCGAAGCTGTCGTGCACGATCGAAAAGCGCGAATCCTGAATCTGTTGCGCCGTGGCGATCGCGAGCGGATCCTTGTCGAAGGCGATCAGCCGCCCCGCGTCACCCAGTCGCTGCAAAATCGCCCGGCTATGACCGCCGCGCCCGAAAGTGCCATCTATATAGATGCCGTCCGCGCGCGTGAGCAGCCCGTCTACCGCTTCCTTCAGCAGCACCGTGCGATGCTGCAGTTCATTTCCCATCGCAGGAGCCATGTTGTTCAGCGCCGCGTCAGAAAGTGAAATTTTTCAGCGCGTCGGGCATGCCCTGCGCCATGGCCGCGGCTTCCTTCGCCGCGTAAGTCTGCGAGTCCCACAACTCGAAGTGCGCGCCCATGCCGAGCAGCGTCACTTCTTTTTCCAGCGACGCGGCAGCGCGCAGCTCGGGCGAGACCAGCACGCGCCCGTTGCCGTCGAGTTCGACATCCATTGCATTACCGAGAAAGATGCGCCGCCACCACATGGCTTCCATCGGAAGCGCGGCGACCTTGGCGCGGAAGACTTCCCACTCCGGGCGGGGAAAGAGCAACAGGCATCCATCCGGGCTCTTCGTGAGCGTCACCCGGCCTTCTGCCTGCCCTTGCAGCGCTTCCCGATAGCGCGACGGAACCGACATCCGCCCTTTCGCATCGAGCGTCAGCGCCGACGCCCCTTGGAACACTCGCCCTTCTCCCCGTTTTCGGACGCCCACCACGACGCCCGTCCCTCTCCAGTTTTGCTCGAAAATGGGTTGTGAATCACACAAAAGACCACTTTCTCACACTGTCTCCCACTTTAGAGGAACGCATTTCCTCGGTCAAGACGCGCACCTTTTTTTCGAGTGCTTTTTATTTGCTAGAACAAGGACTTAGCGCAGGAGCTTGAAGTAACGGCAAAAGAGAAAACCGTTATGAATTAGAGAGCTAGTGCGGGATGTGAAGGTAGTACGTGAAAAGAGCAGGCGAAATGAGGGAAATGTAACGGTTCTTACAGCCGTTTTTTGATTCGATGATGAGTTTCGGCGGCGAATGCCTCGCTCGACCCGGCAAGCGAGCGAACGAGGCTTTGTCACACTATATGTAATAGGCCGTGCGCGTCATGACTTTGGAAGCTGCGCGCATCAACGCGCGCACCGGAAACGGAACCTCGCTCCCACCAGCGCCGATGGCTGCTGCGGCGTGCGCGCTTTCATCGAGACGCATTTGCTCGACGATCGCGCGGGATGCGTGATCGTTGACGGGCAAGGTCTTCATGTGGCCATCGAGATGCTGCTCGACCTGACGCTCGGTTTCGGCCATGAAGCCGAGACTCGCGCGATCGCCGAAGCGCCCCGCGACGAAACCGATCGCCAGCGCACCCGCGTACCACAACGGGTTCAGCAGGCTCGGCCGCGATTCCAGATCTTTCAGCCGCGTCGATGTCCACGCGAGATGGTCTTCCTCTTCACGCGCCGCTCGCTCGAAACTGGCCTTGAGCTCGGGCGAGCTTGTGGCGAGCTTCTGCGCCTGATAAAGCGCTTGCGCGCAGACTTCGCCAACGTGATTCACGCGCATCAGTCCGGCCGAATGGGCGCGTTCTTCTTCGGTGAGTTGCGATTGTTCCGAGAGGACATCGCCGGTCGCGTCCAGAGGCGACATCGTCGATTCAGGAATCGGACGCGACATGCGGCTCACGCCCGTCATGGACCGCAAGCCTCGATCGAATTCGCTGATGACTTCATCGAGCGTCATGGTGTCACCTCTCTCTTCATGGTCCGCAGACGGAGCGGACGCTCGCGGAAAACGCGAATTTTAGCGCACATCGACTGGCGCCGAAGGGGCGCGGGCTTGCCGGATACCGCGTTCAGCGGCCACGGAGCATGTGCGATTTCTCCGGATTACAGGCTCGAAGTCTGATCGCGAATATGGCACCAACCTGACACCGTCGACCGCCCGATCGCCCCTTATGAAGCACCTGTTTTGGTAATTAGGGCAAACACGGGTCGCAAATATCCTGCAAAACCAACATTTTAGCGCCTGTTGCGTAAACGTCACATGAGTCCGGCGGACCAGCCCCTTTTCCTTTGTCCGTTAAAGCCTCTTTGTTACATTACGTGTCACCTTCGTTAAGAAGCAGGCAGGGACCGTCAACACACTGGCGCTAAGAACAGTGACCTTGCCAAAAGTCGCAAACACTCCTTGGAGATTCAATCAATGAAAAAGTCGCTTCTCGCTCTCGCCGCACTGGGCGCATTCGCAGGCGCCGCACATGCGCAGAGCAGTGTGACGCTGTACGGCATCATCGACGCTGGCTTCGCGTACAACAACAACAGCAACGGCCAAAAGCTGTACTCCATGAACAGCGGCAACCTGCAAGGTAGCCGTTGGGGCCTGCGCGGCACGGAAGACCTCGGTGGCGGTCTGAAGGCCATCTTTGTGTTGGAAGGCGGCTTCAACGTGTTCAACGGCCAGCTGGGCCAAGGCGGCGACCTGTTCGGCCGCCAGGCTTATGTCGGTCTGGGCTCGACGCAATTCGGTACGGTCACGCTGGGTCGCCAGTACGACTCCGTGGTTGACTACACCGGCGCATTCGAAGTCGGTAGCCAGTGGGCGTCGTACTTCGGCGCGCACCCGGGCGACCTGGACAACATGAACAACTCGAATCGCGTGAACAACGCGATCAAGTACACGAGCGCGAACTACGCCGGCTTCACGTTCGGCGGCCTGTACAGCCTCGGCGGCCAAGCTGGCCAGTTCAACCGCAACCAGATCTGGTCGGTTGGTCTCGGCTACTCGCAGGGTCCGCTGCAATTGGGCGCGGGCTACTTGAACGTCAAGGACCCGAACTACTCGTTCTTCGGCAACAACGCCACGAGCCGCAACGCTGCCACGACGCCTACGGCTTCGAACATGTCGAGCCGCGTGTACTCGGGCTTCGCATCGGCCAAGACGCAGCAAGTCATCTCGGCTGGCGGTGCTTACACGTTCGGCGCAGCGACCATCGGCGCGACGTATAGCAACACGCAGTTCAAGGACGTCAACAACGAAGCAGGCGCTGGCCTGAACCCGGCTGGCTACACGGGCGGCTCGGGCAAGTTCCATAACGCCGAAATCAACTTCAAGTATCAGCTGACCCCGGCCCTGCTGCTGGGCGTGGCATATGACTACACGAAGGGTTACGGCCTGGCCGATGCCAAGTACCACCAAGGCATGCTCGGCGCGGACTACTTCCTGTCGAAGCGCACGGACGTGTACATCGACGGTATCTACCAGCACGCAAGCGGCACGGATTCGTTGAACCGCCCTGCGGTTGCGAACATCAACGGCCTGTCGGCGTCGTCGACGTCGAACCAGGTTGCCGCTGTTGTCGGTATCCGCCACAAGTTCTAATAAGGTCGTAACAAAGCAGTACGCACTGAAAGGCGCCTTCGGGCGCCTTTTTTTCGTTCCGCTGCGGGCAACAAAAAAGCCTTCGCATCTCGCGACACGAAGGCTTTTCGCTTTGGACGATGCAGCCGCTACGCGCGGCCGTCGCGCAATTCCCGCCGCAAGATCTTGCCGACATTGCTCTTCGGCAACTCGTTGCGGAACTCGATCATGCGCGGACGCTTGTAGCCGGTCAGCCGTTCCCTGCAGTACGCGATGACATCCGCTTCCGTCAGGCTCGCATCCTTGCGCACGATGAAGAGCTTCACCGCTTCGCCCGACGCCTGATCCTTCACGCCCACCGCGGCAACTTCGAACACGCCGGGCAGCATCGCGACAACATCTTCAATCTCGTTCGGATACACGTTGAAGCCGGAGACGAGAATCATGTCCTTCTTGCGATCGACGATCTTCACGTAGCCGCGCTCATCGAGCACGCCGACGTCGCCTGAGCGGAAGAAGCCGTCGGGGGTCATCACCTTCGCGGTTTCGTCGGGACGATTCCAGTAGCCCGCCATCACCTGCGGGCCGCGAATGCAGATCTCGCCGGGCTGGCCGAGCGGCACTTCGTTGTTGTCGTCGTCGCGGATGGAGATTTCCGTGGACGGAAGCGGCAAGCCGATCGTGCCCGTGTATTCAATCGCCGTCACCGGATTGCAGGTCACGCACGGCGAGGTTTCGGACAAGCCGTAACCCTCGACGATCGGCACGCCGGTCGCCGCGAACCAGCGCTTCGCGACGGCTTCCTGCACGGCCATCCCGCCGCCGTTCGCAGCGATGAGCTTCGAGAAATCGAGCTTGTTGAAGTCTGGATGATTCAACAACGCGTTGTAGAGCGTGTTGACGGCCGGGAATGTGTTGATGGGAACGCCCTTCAGTTCCTTGATGGTTCCGGCGATATCTCGCGGGTTCGGTATCAGCACGCCAAGGCCGCCGGTACGGATCGTGAGCATGCCGCAGACCGTCAGCGCAAAGATGTGATAAAGCGGCAGCGCGACCACGCAAACGAACTGATCGATGTCGGGACGGCGCTTGCGGGCCGGGTCGAGCCACACTTCTGACTGCAGCGTGTTCGCGATCAGATTGCGATGCGTGAGCGTCGCGCCTTTCGCGACGCCCGTCGTGCCGCCGGTGTACTGCAGGAACGCGACGTCATCGGGACTTTGGGTGACCGGCTGGAGCGTGCCGCGGCCGCCTTCGCTCAGCGCTTCGTTGAATCGGACGCTGCCAGGCAGTTTCCACTCTGGCACCATCTTCTTCACGCTGCGCACGACGAAGTTGACGAGCACCCCTTTCAAACCCATGAGATCGCCCATCGCCGCGACGACGATATGTTTGATCGCCGTGTTCTTGACGACCGCCTGCAACGTGCCGGCGAAATTCTCCAAAATGACGATTGCTTCCGCGCCGCTGTCCTTGAGCTGATGCTCGAGTTCGCGCGGCGTGTAAAGCGGATTCACGTTGACGACAATGTAACCCGCGCGCAATACCGCCGCGATCGCGATCGGATACTGCAGCACGTTCGGCATCATCAGCGCGACGCGCGCGCCCGGCTTCATTCCTCGCTTCTGGAACCACGCGGCCAGCTTTCTCGACATCGCGTCGAGTTCGGCGTATGTGATCGCCTGGCCCATGCACACGAACGCGCGGCGATCGCGATTCGCGCGAAAGCTGTCCTCGAGCAGCTCCGAAACGGACCGATACGCGGATGGATCGATCTCCGCAGGCACGCCGGCCGGGTAAGACTTCAGCCAGGGTTTCTCCATACGGCGTCTCCTTTATATGATTTTAGAATGATCGTGCGGAAACGAGATCCTAGCTTTTCGGCCGGTCTCCGACAATCGGGTTAGACGCCTTCCACCAAACCCGTCCGAGTCCGCCGCTCCGAAGCTTGTCAATGCATTGGCTCCACTTCCACCAGGCAGTCGTAAAACGTCGCCGAGCCCCCGAGGTCGGTCAGCGCCTGACTCGTCACCTGATTGGCGTTGCGGCCATCGGGAGACAACTTCTTCCACCAGATCGACAAGCCGACGACGACGCCTTCGCGCGGGCGGTGCGTCACGCGCGCGCGGGCCTGCCTCGAACCCCCCTCGTTGCACTTGCGCACGCCAGCGCCCACGGCGCTGGCGCGGGCG
>NZ_JALQDP010000018.1:0-3538 GCF_023631165.1 Caballeronia sp. AZ1_KS37
CGCCACACCCCCCCCGCGGTGCGGGGCGCGACACCCCCAAAAAAAACCCCCCCCCCCCCCCCCCCCCCCCCCCCCCCCCCCCCCCCCCCCCCCCCCCCCCCCCCCCCCCCGGGCCTGCATCGAACCGCGATCGTTGAAGATGCGCACGACTGCGCCATCGGCGATGGCGCGCGCTTGCGCGTCGGCGGGGTGAATATCGAGATGCGGTTCGCGCTCCGCCGCCCGCAGACTTTCGATGTTCACGAAACTGCTGTTCAGGAAGTTGCGCGCGGGCGGCGAAATCATCGCGAGCGGATAGCGGGCCGCCAGATCCGGCGATCCGTCCGCAGATTCGTACGGCGGCAGGTAATCGGGCAACGGATCGAGACCTTCGCGTTTCAGGCGCTCGCTGTAGAACTCGCATTTTCCCGACGGGGTGCGGAACCCGCCTTCGGCCAGCGGCGCTTCCGCGATTCCGAGCTTCAGCCAGCCGGACGCCTTCAACGTGTCCCAGCTCTGACCTTCGAGCGTCGGGTCGTTCCAGCGGAATGCCTTCGATGCGATCTGCTCGTCGGTCTCGAAAAGCGCCGGCTCGGTAAGGCCCAGGGCGCGTGCGAGTCCGCGGAATATTTCAGTGTTCGGGCGCGCTTCGCCGACGGGTGGAATCGCCGGCAGATTCGCCATTACGTGCGTGTGCCCGTAGGACTTGTGGACGTCGAGATGCTCGAGCTGCGTCGTCGCGGGAAAGACGAGGTCCGCGTAATCGGCGGTATCTGTCTGGAAGTGTTCGAGCACGATCGTGAACAGATCCTCGCGCGCGAAGCCCGCCTCGACTTTGGCCGAATCGGGCGCGACCGCAACGGGATTCGAGTTGTAGACGATCAGCGCTTCGATCTTCGGCCCGAATGCTTCGTCGCCCGGATGCAGCAACGCGTCGCCGATCGCGTTCATGTTGATCGCGCGCGGAAGCTTCGAGGGCCAGCCCGGCAGCAAATCGGGACGCTCGAGCGCGCTGCCGTCGATCGGCGCCCAGCCGGACGACGAAAGCAGCAGGCCTCCGGCGCGCTCGCGCCACGCGCCAGTCAACGACGGCAAGCAAGCAATCGCCCGCACGGCATTGCCGCCACCGCGCACGCGCTGCATGCCGTAATTGAGGCGAATTGCGGCCTTCTTCGTCGATCCGAAAGCACGGGCGAGTTCGATAACGACCTTTTCGTCGATGCCGCAGATCTGCGCCACGCGCGAAGCCGGATACTGCGCCGCGCGCGCCGCAAGTTCATCGAAGCCGACGGTATGCGCGCTCACATACTCGTGATCGATGAAATTCTCGCGGATCAACACGTCGATCATGCCGAGCGCGAGCGCGGCGTCGGTGCCCGGGCGCAACGCGATGTGCTGATGGCACTTTTCCGCCGTGAGCGACTTGTACGGATCGATCGCGATCAGCTTCGCGCCACGACGCTTTGCCTCCTGCGCGCGCGTCCAGAAGTGCAGGCTCGACGCGATCGGATTCGCGCCCCAGATCAGAATCAGCTCGCTCTCTTCGTAATACTCCGAATGCATTCCGAGGCTCGCGCCGTACGTGTAGCGCAGGCCGGCGGCGCCAGCAGCCGCACAAATCGTGCGTTCGAGTCGCGATGCGCCAAGCACGTTGAAGAATCGGGCAGCGACGCTTTCGCCTTGCACCAGGCCCATCGTGCCCGCGTAACTGTATGGAACGATGGCTTCAGGCGCGCGCCGGGCGATAGGCTGCAGGCGTTCGGCGGCGAGTTGCAACGCTTCATCCCAGCCGATCGGCTCAAATCGGCCCTCGCCCTTTTTGCCGATTCGACGCAACGGAGTCAGAAGACGATCCTTGTGATGCGTACGCTCGGCATAGCGCGTGACCTTTGTGCACAACACACCTTGCGTCGGTGGATGATCAGGTTCGCCGCTGACTTTGACCGCTTTTCCATCCTTGACCGTTACGCGCATCGCGCAAGTATCGGGGCAATCGTGCGGGCACACGGCTCGGGCAAACTCGGCTGGAGCATTCATCGGAAAGTCCGTAAATCGAAGTAAAAGCGGCAGATGACGGAATTCTATTACGGCCGCTATGCGATCGACCGTCCGATGGCGCAAATAGCGGCGGCGTAGAATGGAACGACCAGGCGCGGTCAATACGCGCAATCCGAATTCAAACGTGAGAGCAGTTGAAATGAATCTGATCCCAGAAATCGAAGCATCGCACGACGAGATCAAGACGCTCCGACGAACGATCCATGCCCATCCCGAATTGCGCTATGAAGAGGTTGGCACCGCAAAACTGGTTGCCGAGAGCCTCGAAAGTTGGGGAATCGAAGTACATCGGGGATTGGGCAAGACGGGCGTCGTCGGCGTGCTGAAGCGCGGCGCCGGCAGTGCCTCGATCGGGCTGCGCGCGGATATGGACGCGCTGCCCATTCAGGAATTGAATACATTCGGCCATCGATCGACGAACGACGGCCGTATGCATGCCTGCGGCCACGATGGTCACACGGCGATGCTGCTCGGCGCGGCGAAATATCTCGCCAAGCACGGCAAATTCGATGGGACGGTCGTCTTCATCTTCCAACCGGCTGAGGAAGGCGGCGCGGGCGCGAAGGCCATGATCGAAGATGGTCTTTTCAAGCGGTTTCCGGTCGATGCGGTGTTCGGCATTCACAACTGGCCTGGCATTCCGGCGGGGCATTTCGGTGTCGTCGAAGGGCCGATCATGGCTTCGAGCAACGAGTTTCGCATCGCCATTCGAGGAACCGGTTCGCACGCGGCCTTGCCACATAACGGGCGCGATCCCGTTTTTACGGCGGTTCAGATCGCGAACGGGCTTCAGAGCATCATCACGCGAAGCAAGAAGCCGATCGATACGGCCGTGCTTTCGATTACCCAGATTCACGCTGGCCAGGCTGCCAATGTGGTGCCCGATCAGGCTTGGCTCGGAGGAACTGTGCGTACTTTTACGGTGGAGACGCTCGATCTGATCGAGGCGCGCATGCGCAAAATCGCCGATGCAACCGCAGCGGCCTACGACTGCGAGGTGGAAATTCATTTCCACAGAAACTATCCGCCGACGATCAATTCGCCTGAAGAGGCAAGATTCGCGGCGGAAGTTATGGCAGAAGTGGTGGGCAAGGATAAGGTCGATAGCGCCGTCGAGCCGACGATGGGCGCCGAGGACTTTTCGTTCATGCTTCTCGAAAAGCCCGGATGTTATGCGTTTCTAGGTAACGGCGACGGCGGGCACCGGGAGCAAGGACACGGCGCGGGGCCGTGCATGTTGCACAACGCCAGCTACGACTTTAATGATGATTTGTTATCGATCGGATCGTCGTACTGGGTAAGACTGGCGGAGAAATTCCTCGCCCGTTGATGGTCGCCGTTACGCTTCTGCTGGCTTAATTGCGATTTAGATTTTCACGCCCCAACGCAAAAACCCCACCTTTTGGGGTGGGGTTTTTGTTTGGAGCATGAGGAGCCTGACGATTACCTACTTTCACACGGGTATCCGCACTATCATCGGCGTGGAGTCGTTTCACGGTCC
>NZ_JALQDP010000019.1:0-52843 GCF_023631165.1 Caballeronia sp. AZ1_KS37
CTATCGCCGATTCCGAAGAACCAGCCGCACTCGCCATCAAGCGCCCACACTTATCGGCTGTTAGTTTTTAAAGAGCACATCGCAAGACAAGCCTTACTTCAACTTCCGTCTTGCGTCGCTGCATCAGCAGCAGAGAAACGAGATTATGAAGAACGCTTCGGTTCGTGTCAACAAGAATTCGAAGTTTCTTTTTCTTGCCGATCCGCGCCCGGAGCCTTCTACAACCTACCCCCGAGCACACCGCCGATACCGCCCTCTCCCGCTTCCTTCGCGTTCATCGAATCGCGAAGGAGCGGAATTCTAGTGAGCGGAATCGAGGAGCGCAAGCGCTTTCTCACATGAACGTCACCGATGCTTGAAAACCGGCTCACGCTTTTCAACGAACGCCGCCATGCCTTCCTTCTGATCCTCCGTCGCGAACAGAGAATGGAACAGACGCCTCTCGAAATGAACACCTTCTGCGAGCGTTGTCTCGTAAGCGCGATTAACAGCCTCCTTGGCCATCATCACGGCGGGCAGCGAGAAGCCGGCGATGATCGTCGCCGCTTCGACGGCCTCGTCCAGAAGGCGATCCGCCCCGACGATGCGCGACACCAGCCCCGCCCGTTCGGCCTCGCTCGCGTCCATCATGCGCGCAGTCAGGCACATATCCATCGCCTTGGCTTTCGATACAGCGCGCGGCAAGCGCTGCGTGCCGCCCGCTCCCGGAATCACGCCGAGCTTGATCTCGGGCTGACCGAACTTGGCCGTGTCGGCGGCGATGACGATGTCGCACATCATCGCGAGTTCGCAACCTCCGCCGAGCGCAAAACCCGCGACCGCGGCAATGATCGGCTTGCGAATCGTGCGGATCGTTTCCCAGTTACGCGTGATGTAGTCGCCCTTGTAGACATCCATATAGGAGTAGCCGGCCATCATGCCGATGTCCGCACCCGCCGCGAACGCCTTTTCGCTGCCGGTCAGCACGATTGCGCCGATGTCTCCATCGGCGTCGAATGCCTTGAGGGCGACGCCCAGTTCGTCCATCAGCGCGTCATTCAGCGCGTTCAGCGCTTTCGGACGATTCAGCGTAATCAGTCCGACCCGACCACGCGTCTCGACCAGCAGATTCTCGTAAGCCATTCGCTCCTCCTTGCGATCCTCAGGTAAGCCCTAATGAAAAGTCATTCGTCACTGCATCTCGATAATGCTACCATCACCAACCAACCGGTCGGTTAATTATTCGGCCTGGCACCTTTCCCTCGTTCTTCTCTTCTCGCGACCATGACACATCCGCTATTCACGAAGCACGAAGCGACGCTCGACAAAGCGCTCGCAGCCATCGAAACGCGCGGCTACTGGAGCCCGTTCGCCGAAATGCCGAGCCCCAAAGTGTACGGGGAAACGGCCAGCGCCGATGGAGAGGCAGCATTCAAAGCTCATCTCGGCAAGACTTTCGAACTCGATCAGCCTTCGACGGGCGAAACGGTCGGGAAGGAGCGTTCGCCGTTCGGCATCGCGCTGGACGTCCGCTATCCGAAGGCCGATCCCGACGCGCTGACTCAAGCTGCGGCCAAGGCGCAGTCCGCCTGGCGCGCCGCCGGCCCGCAGGCTTGGGTGGGCGTGAGCCTCGAAATCCTGTCGCGCCTGAACCGCGCCAGCTTCGAGATCGCGTACGGCGTGATGCACACGACCGGCCAGGCATTCATGATGGCATTCCAGGCCGGTGGCCCGCACGCGCAAGACCGGGCGCTCGAAGCCGTTGTCTATGCGTGGGACCAGCTACGTCGCATCCCCGCCGAAGCGCACTGGGAAAAGCCGCAGGGCAAAAATCCGCCGCTCGCGATGCAAAAGCGCTTCTCCATCGTCCCGCGCGGCACGGGGCTTGTGCTCGGCTGCTGCACGTTTCCGACCTGGAACGGCTATCCCGGCATGTTCGCCGATCTCGCAACCGGCAACGCCGTCATCGTCAAGCCGCACCCCGGCGCGATCCTGCCGCTCGCGATCACCGTGCGAATCGCGCGTGAAGTGCTTCGTGAGGCCGGCTTCGATCCGAACGTCGTCACGCTCTTGGCCACCGAACCCAACGACGGCGCGTTGGTCCAGGAACTCGCCGTGCGTCCCGAAATCAAGCTCATCGATTTCACGGGAAGCACGCAAAACGGCACCTGGCTCGAGCGCAACGCGCATCAGGCGCAGGTCTACACCGAGAAGGCGGGCGTGAATCAGATCGTCATCGATTCCGTGGACGACATGAAGTCCGCCGCGCGCAACATCGCCTTCTCACTCGCCCTCTATTCCGGTCAGATGTGCACCGCGCCGCAGAACATCTACGTGCCGCGCAATGGCATCCGCACCGCCGAAGGCCAACTGAGCTTCGATGACGTCGCGAAAGCGCTCGCGGGCGCCGTCGAAAAACTCGCATCCGATCCGGCCCGCGCCGTCGAGCTCACGGGAGCGATTCAGAACGATGGCGTCGTGGAACGCGTCACCGAAGCGCGCAAGCTCGGCGACATGCTGCTCGACAGCCAATCTCTCACGCACCCTGCGTTTCCCGAAGCCCGCGTTCACACACCCCTCATGCTCAAGCTCGACGCGCGCACCGACGAAGCGAAATTCACCAAGGAATGGTTCGGCCCGATTTCGTTCGTCGTCGCGACCGACTCGACCGCGCAATCGCTCGAACTCGCCGGGTCGATCGCGCGCACGCACGGCGCCTTGACGTTCTCGGTCTACAGCACCGACGACAAGGTGATCGAAGCCGCGCACGAAGCAGCCATTGAAGGCGGTGTCGCGCTCTCGATCAACCTCACCGGCGGCGTCTTCGTCAATCAGACCGCGGCGTTCTCCGACTTCCACGGCACGGGCGCGAACCCCGCGGCCAACGCAGCGCTTTCGGATGCAGCTTTCGTCGCAAATCGCTTCCGAGTAGTGCAAAGCCGCGTCCATGTTGCACCGAAGGCCGCGTCGGCGGAAGCTGGCCAGACGGCATAAGCCAATCGACACAAACGATCCAAAGGCCGGATCGCCGTGCAAACGGCTTATGCCATTCGGCCTAATGGAAAGCTCGCGGTCGCGCGGCTAGTATCGGATGCAAGGAATGGCGGCGAGCACGCGCCGCCGCAGCCGGATTCGTCGAGAGAGGAAATGTAATGACAGAGAAGTCCGTGTTCTTTCACGTCGATGTCGAGACGCGCGTCGCGACGTTGACGCTCAATCGCCCCGACAAACTGAACAGCTTCACGCGCGAGATGCATCGCGAGTTGAACCAGGCGCTCACTGAAATAGAAGCGGGCAATGCGCGCGCGCTCGTCATCACCGGCGCGGGTCGCGGCTTCTGCGCGGGACAGGATCTCGCGGATCTGGATTTCACGCCTGGCTCGATGTCGGATCTGGGCGATCTCATCGACGAGCACTTCAATCCGCTCGTGCGCAGGCTTCAGGCTTTGCCGATGCCGGTCATCGCGGCAGTGAACGGCACGGCCGCTGGAGCCGGCGCGAATCTCGCGATGGCGTGCGACTTCGTCGTCGCGGCGCGCTCGGCCAGCTTCATTCAGGCATTCGTGAAGATCGGCCTCGTGCCCGATTCGGGCGGCACATGGCTGCTGTCGCGCCGCGTCGGTGAGGCGCGTGCGCTCGGGCTCGCGCTGACGGGCGAAAAACTCAGCGCCGAGAAGGCGGAGGCGTGGGGCATCGTGTGGCGCGTCGTCGACGATGCCGAGCTGCAGCAAGCGGCCGCGCAACTGGCCGCCCAACTCGCGCAGCAGCCGGCGCGCGCGGTCGTCGCGATCAAGAAAGCGATCCGCGCGAGCGCGAACAGGACTTTCGACCAGCAGCTCGATCTCGAACGCGATCTTCAGCGCGAGCTCGGTGCGTCGCCGGATTACATCGAAGGCGTCGCCGCGTTCAAGGAGAAGCGCGCACCGCGCTTCGAAGGTCTGTGAGAACCGAATCGAACTGGAGATATCTGTGACGCCACAACAACTCGCGGAAGCCACGGCGAAAGCCATGTACGAAGCGGACGCATGCTCGCGCGCGCTCGGCATCGAGCTGATCGAAGTCCGGCCCGGCTATGCGCGTCTGCAAATGGACGTGCGCCCCGACTTTCTGAACGGCCATGCGATTTGCCACGGCGGCCTGATGTTCACGCTGGCGGACTCCGCGTTCGCGTTCGCCTGCAACTCGTACAACATCAGCACGGTCGCGGCGGGCTGCTCGATCGAGTTTTTGCGGCCCGTGCAGGGCGGCGATCGCCTGACTGCCGAAGCGATCGAGCAAACGCTGAGCGGGCGCACGGGTATCTACGATATCCGCGTGACGAATCGCGAAGGCGAGCCGGTCGCGATGTTCCGCGGCAAGTCGGCTCAGATAAGAGGCAACGTAATTCCCGTGTGACGGACTCGTTCATATAACGGACGCGGCATCTAAAAGCCGCGCCGCGTAGTCAGCATCAAGGAGACAGCAATGACCACATCGCTGCCGCTCGATCCGATCGAGAAGGCGAGCCGCGACGAACTCGCGGCGCTGCAGCTCGAGCGTCTCAAATGGACGCTCAAGCATGCTTACGAGAACTCGCCGGTTTATCGGCGCAAGTTTGACGAAGCAGGCGTTCATCCGGATGACGTCACGTCGCTCTCGGATCTTGGCCGTTTTCCGTTTACGACCAAGAAGGATCTGCGCGACAACTATCCGTTTGGCATGTTCGCGGTTCCGCAGGAGCGGGTCTCGCGCATCCACGCGTCATCGGGTACGACGGGGAAGCCGACTGTCGTCGGCTACACGGCGCAGGATCTGGACAACTGGGCGAACCTCGTCGCACGCTCCATTCGGGCGGCCGGCGCACGTCGTGGCGACAAGGTGCACGTGAGTTACGGCTACGGCCTCTTCACCGGCGGACTCGGCGCGCACTACGGCGCCGAGCGCGCGGGACTCACCGTCATTCCGTTCGGCGGCGGCCAGACGGAGAAGCAGGTGCAACTGATCCAGGACTTTCGGCCGGACATCATCATGGTCACGCCGAGCTACATGCTGTCGATCGCCGATGAACTGGAGCGCCAGGGCATCGATCCGGCAAGTTGCTCGCTGCGCATCGGCATCTTCGGCGCGGAGCCGTGGACGAACGACATGCGCCGCGCGATCGAAACGCGCATGGGCATCGACGCCGTCGACATCTACGGACTCTCGGAAGTAATGGGGCCGGGCGTGGCATCGGAATGCGCGGAAACCAAGGACGGCCCGACGATCTGGGAAGATCACTTCTATCCCGAGATCATCGATCCGGAAACCGGCGAGGTGCTGCCGGACGGCGAATTCGGGGAACTCGTGTTCACGTCGCTCACGAAGGAAGCGCTGCCGATCATCCGCTATCGCACGCGCGATCTGACGCGCCTTCTGCCCGGCACCGCTCGCACGATGCGACGCATGGAGAAGATCACCGGCCGCTCCGACGACATGATGATCGTGCGCGGCGTCAATGTTTTCCCGACGCAGATCGAGGAATTGCTGCTCAAGCGCCCGGTACTCGCGCCGCACTATCAGATCGTGCTCACCAAGGAAGGCCCGCTCGACGTACTCACGCTGAACGTCGAGCCTTGCCCCGAATCCGCGCCGGATGTGACCGCGCTCGAAAACGCGAAGTCCGCGCTCGCCTACGACATCAAGGCGCTGATCGGTGTGAGCGCCGTGGTGAACGTGCTCGCGGTGAACGGCATCGAGCGATCCGTCGGCAAGGCGCGGCGCGTGATCGACCGGCGCAACGTCGCCTCTTGAAGCAAAAAGCTCGCGAGCCATGATGGCCGCGAGCTTTTTGTGAAGCTGCCGGGAAACCGGCGATATCAGGAATTGGGCAGCAACAGCCACATCCTGCCGCCCTGCTTCATGCGCCCGGCGAGATCGCCGGCATCGTCCCCCAGTCCCCAGAAATAGTCCGCGCGCACACCGCCTTTGATCGCCGAACCGGTGTCCTGCGCGAAAACGAGGCGATTCATCGGCTGATTGCTGAGCGGACGCGTGGTCTGCAGGAAAACGGGCGTGCCGAGCGGAATCGCCGACGGATCGACGGCAATCGAACGCTCCGGCGTCAACGGCACGCCGAGCGCGCCGACGGGACCGTCGCCGAGACTTGCGGACACCGTTTCGTTAGCGGGCATCTCGCGGAAAAAGACGAAGCGCGGGTTCACGTCGAGCAGTGCGTCGACGCGCGCCGGATTCGCCTTCGCCCATGCTTTGATGCCTTGCATCGTCGCCTGTGCGGGCGTGAGTTCGCCGCGATCGAGCAATTCCTTGCCGATCGAGCGATACGGCTGGTTGTTGGTGCCGCCGAAGCCGACGCGCATCACGCTGCCGTCTTCCATGACGACGCGCCCCGAACCCTGCACCTGCAGAAAGAACGCTTCGATCGGATCGTCGACCCACACGAGTTCGTTGCCGTTCAACGCGCCCGAACGTTCGAGCTGCGCGCGCGCGGGAAGCGCCGAACCGGGCTTGTATCGATACGGCCACCGGTACAACGCATACTGATAAATCCCGTGACGCGTGCGCGACCCGCGCAGAAGCGGCTCGTAGTAGCCGGTCACGAGACCGTCGAGCGTGCCGTCGGTGTTGGCGAGCTGAAATGGCGTGAAATAGGCTTCGAAGAAGCTGCGCGCCGCCGACATGTCGAGGTCGTCGAGCCGCTCGGCCGCCGCGCACGCCTTCTGCCAGTTGGCCTGTCGCGAGAGCCGGTTGCAGTTCTGGCGCAGCGCGGCGGTGGCGCCGATCAGCGAATCGTCCTGCCAGCCCGGCACCTGCTGCCAGCTCACCGCAGTCAGGCGCGAAGCGGCGCGCTGTCCGGTGATGATCGGCGTGCCGGTCGCCGTCGCAGGCCCCGGCTTCACGTAATTGCCGCCGCCGCACGAGGCGAGCAGGACAGCGGTTGCAATCGATGCGGCCCAGGCCGCTGCTCGTGCGGCCGGCCGCACGAAGCGCATACAATGCTCGTTCTTGATGGGAACCGCCATGTCTGATCTGTTCGACGAATATCCAATGCTTATTTTTGCGCTCGAGTCGCTCGTGGCGCTCGCCTTGCTGATCTTCATCGTCGTATGGACGGCATCGGGCAAGAAGAAGAACCAGAACCGCTCGAACGATCCCGCGAAACGGCGCTGATTCGCGCCGCCTGCCGCTGTTTCGCTCAGTGGAGCGTGCGCGGCATATGCAACGCAAATTCCGCTACGGGCGCTTCGAAGCGCTCGCCGTCTTCCGCCACGCAGAAATACTCGCCGCGCATCGTGCCGACCGGCGTCGCGATCACCGCCCAGCTCGTGTATTCGAACTGCTCGCCCGGCGGCAACAGCGGCTGATGCCCGACGACGCCCAGCCCCTTCACTTCCTGAACGTGATCGTTGCTGTCGGTGATGATCCAGTGCCGCGAGATCAACTGCGCCGCCACCTGGCCGGTATTGCGGATCGTCAGCGTGTAGGCAAATGCGTACTGCCTGCTATCCGGGTCTGATTGGTCCGGCAAATACCGCGTCTCCACGGAAACGCTGAATTCGTACTGGCTCATCGTTGTTCCAATTCCAATTCGATCGGCCGCTTGGCCGCCAGACACGGGCGCGCCGGCGCGCGGCCATTGGTCTGGCATTCTGCTTGATGCGCGCGGCGCCCGCAACACGATTGGCGTCCCGCCGCCACATCCGCGCGCCATCCGTTGGCCATTCGGACGAGGGACTCCGCGGAAAACGCGGGTTAAAATCACGGCTTTAGGTCGCTACCCGCATACGTCCATGGCGCAATTCCACATCGCTCCCAGCATCCTGTCCGCCGACTTTTCCCGCCTCGGCGAGGAAGTCCGCAACGTCGTCGCCGCCGGCGCCGACTGGATCCACTTCGACGTCATGGACAACCACTACGTGCCGAACCTGACGATCGGTCCGATGGTGTGCGAGGCTATCCGCCCGCACGTGGACGTGCCCATCGACGTGCATCTGATGGTGCGCCCGGTCGACCGCATCGTGCCCGATTTCGCGAAGGCCGGCGCCAATGTGATCAGTTTTCATCCGGAAGGTTCGGATCACATCGACCGCACGCTGTCGCTGATCCGCGATCACGGCTGCAAGGCGGGCCTCGTTTTCAATCCCGCCACGCCGCTGATCTACCTCGATCACGTAATGGACAAGGTCGATCTCGTGCTCATCATGTCGGTGAATCCGGGTTTCGGCGGGCAGTCGTTCATTCCCGAGGCGCTCAACAAGGTGCGCGAGGCACGCGCGCGCATCGATGCGTATCGGGATCGCACGGGGCGCGAAATCCATCTGGAAGTCGATGGCGGCGTGAAGGTCGACAACATCGCGGAAATCGCGGCGGCCGGCGCGGATTCGTTCGTCGCGGGATCGGCCATTTTCGGCAAGCCCGACTACAAGGCGGTCATCGACGCAATGCGCGCCGAACTGGCGAAGGTGGAATCTGGAGCGAAAGCATGAGTGAGATCGCAGCGGCGCAATCGCCCTTCGTGAATCGTCCGATCCGCGCGGCGATCATCGACCTCGACGGCACCATGGTCGACACCGCCGACGACTTCGTCGCGGCACTGAATGCAATGCTCGCGCGCATCGCCATCGAACAGCCGGTCACGCGCGATGAAGTCACGGGCTATGTCGGCAAGGGTTCGGAGAATCTGATCCGCAGCGTGCTCGCCGTGCGGCTGTCGCCGTCGCAGGCGGTCGCGCAGTTCGACGACGCGCTCGCGATCTATCAAAGCGAATACGCGAAGGTCAACGGCAAGCACTCGACGCTATTCCCCGAAGTGAGGGAAGGCCTCGAAGCGATGCGTGAAAGCGGCGTCGCGCTCGCATGCGTGACCAACAAGCCGCATCGCTTCGCCGTGGAGTTGCTTGCGCACTTCGGCATTGCGGATTTCTTCAAGGTGATTCTCGGCGGCGACTCGCTGCCCGCGAAGAAACCCGATCCGCTCCCGATGCTCACCGCATGCGAACGACTGGACGTCTTGCCGCGCGAGACCGTGGCGGTCGGCGATTCGGAAAACGACGCGCTCGCGGGCCGCGCGGCCGGCCTCGCGACCTTGACCGTTCCGTACGGTTACAACCATGGGAAGCCTGTACAGTCGGTGAAATCCGATGGTATAGTTTCCTCGCTGCGCACCGCAGCATCGGCGATTGCGGCCACCTTGGCGCCGCCGGACACCACACTGACTGAATAAGTCCATCCATTCATGTTTCTCAACAGAAAACGGAGTCTGAGCAGCATCGACCGGGGAGCCTGGCCCTGGCGTCGCTGGTCGCGCTAACCTCGCCCGAGGTGCGCTGAAGCCGTCATGCGTGATCGCGCTTCAGCATCCGTTTTTTGTTTCGCTGCGCATACCCGCGCCGTTTCCGTTGAATCGTCGTATATCGAACCTCGCTCACGCACGCGTCGTGTAGTGCCGCGAGTCGTCCTGTCCGCTTCCGCAAATCGAAGCGGCGGGGCCGTCGTATGCGATCATCACGAGATTCGACCGACCGCAGCGCCCTGCACTCCCCGATACCGCGCCACCCAGAAAGCGCGCATCGCTCAAGGATCGCAACATGACCGAACTCGAATTCCAATCGCTGGCGAACGAAGGCTTCAATCGCATTCCGCTCATCGCCGAAGCCCTCGCCGACCTCGAAACGCCGCTCTCGCTCTATCTCAAGCTCGCGCAGACCGAGCGCAACGGCGCGAACTCGTTCCTGCTGGAGTCCGTCGTGGGCGGCGAGCGTTTCGGGCGCTACTCGTTCATCGGTCTGCCGGCCCGCACGACCGTGAGCGTGCGAAACGGCAAGACGCAAGTCGTGACCGATGGCAACGTCGTCGAAACGGATGAAGGCGATCCGCTCACGTTCATCGAGCAATATCAAAAGCGCTTCAAGGTCGCGACGCGGCCCGGCTTGCCGCGCTTTTGCGGCGGTCTCGCGGGCTACTTCGGTTACGACGCGGTGCGCTACATCGAGAAGAAGCTCGCGCACAGTGCGCCGCCCGACGATCTCGATCTTCCCGACATCCAGTTGCTGCTGACCGAAGAAGTCGCGGTCATCGACAACCTCGCGGGCAAGCTTTATCTCATCGTCTACGCCGATCCGACCAAGCCGGAAGCGTATGCCAAGGCGAAGCATCGGCTGCGCGAACTGAAGGCGCGTTTGCGGGTGACGGTTCAACCGCCGGTGACATCCGCGAGCGTGCGTACGGAAACGTTCCGCGAATTCAAGAAGGACGATTATCTGAACGCCGTGCGCCGCGCGAAGGAATACATCGCGGCCGGCGAACTGATGCAAGTGCAAGTCGGCCAGCGGCTCATCAAGCCGTTTCGCGACAATCCGCTTTCGCTGTATCGCGCGCTGCGTTCGCTGAATCCGTCGCCGTATATGTACTACTACAACTTCGGCGGCCAAGTGCACGTGGTCGGTGCATCGCCGGAAATTCTCGTGCGTCAGGAAAAGCGCGCCGACGATCGCATTGTGACGATTCGTCCGCTCGCAGGCACGCGCCCGCGCGGCAACACGCCCGAACGCGACGCCGAACTCGCCACCGAACTGCTTAACGATCCGAAGGAAGTCGCCGAGCACGTCATGCTGATCGACCTCGCGCGCAACGACGTCGGCCGCATCGCGCAGACCGGGTCGGTCACCGTGACGGACAAACTGGTCATCGAAAAATACTCGCACGTCCAGCACATCGTGAGCTCGGTCGAAGGCAAGCTCAAGGAAGGCATGAGCAATTTCGACGTGCTGCGCGCCACCTTCCCTGCCGGCACGCTGTCCGGCGCGCCGAAGGTTCGCGCGATGGAACTCATCGACGAACTCGAGCCGATCAAGCGCGGCTTGTACGGCGGCGCTGTCGGGTATCTGTCCTTCAGCGGCGAAATGGATCTGGCCATCGCGATCCGCACCGGTCTCATCCACAAGGGCAATCTCTATGTTCAGGCGGCAGCGGGCGTCGTCGCCGATTCGGTGCCCGAATCCGAATGGCAGGAAACGGAGAACAAGGCGCGCGCCGTGCTGCGCGCCGCCGAGCAAGTGCAAGACGGCCTCGACAGCGACTTCTGAGGAGACAAGCCATGCTGCTGATGATCGACAACTACGATTCCTTCACCTACAACCTGGTCCAGTACTTCGGCGAACTCGGCGAGGACGTGCTCACGTATCGCAACGACGAAATCACGCTCGACGAAATCGCGAAGCTCAACCCCGAGCGCATCTGTCTTTCGCCGGGACCGAGCAATCCGCAACACGCGGGCATCACGCTCGACGTGTTGCGTGAGTTTTCCGGCAAGCTGCCGATTCTCGGCGTGTGCCTCGGCCATCAGGCAATCGGCGAGGCGTTCGGCGGACGCGTCGTGCGCGCACAGACGATCATGCACGGCAAGGTGAGCCAGATCGAAACCGACTGTAAAGGCGTGTTCGCCGATCTTCCCAAACACTTCAACGTGACGCGCTATCACTCGCTCGCTATTGAGCGCGAGTCTTTGCCCGACTGTCTGGAAGTGTCCGCGTGGACGCCCGACGGTGAAATCATGGGTGTTCGTCACCGTGAGCTGGAAGTGGAAGGCGTGCAGTTCCATCCCGAATCGATTCTTTCCGAGCACGGCCACGCGCTGCTCGAAAACTTCGTGAAAAACTCTTCGACCGGAAAGCGAGCCTGACGACATGACCATCACCGCACAGGAAGCGCTGCAGCGCACGATCGAACATCGGGAAATCTTTCACGACGAAATGCTGCATCTGATGCGCCAGATCATGCGCGGCGAGATGTCGCCCGTCATGGCCGCCGCGATCATCACCGGCTTGCGCGTGAAGAAGGAAACCATCGGCGAAATCGCCGCTGCCGCGACCGTCATGCGCGAATTTGCGAATCACGTCGAAGTGGCGGACAACTCGAATTTCGTTGATATCGTCGGCACGGGCGGCGACGGCTCGCACACGTTCAATATCTCCACGGCATCGATGTTCGTCGCGGCCGCGTCGGGCGCGAAGGTCGCGAAGCACGGCAACCGCGGCGTGTCGAGCAAATCCGGCAGCGCGGACGTGCTCGAAGCCCTCGGCGTGAACATCGATCTGACACCGGAACAAGTGGCCGCTTCCATTGCCGAAACCGGCATGGGCTTCATGTTCGCGCCGAATCATCATCCGGCGATGAAGAACATCGCGCCCGTGCGCCGCGAACTCGGCGTGCGGACCATCTTCAATATTCTCGGGCCGCTGACGAATCCGGCCGGCGCGCCGAATCAGCTTCAGGGCGTGTTTCACGAAGACCTCGTCGGTATTCAGGTGCGCGTGATGCAGCGTCTCGGCGCGAAACACGTTCTTGTCGTGTACGGCAAGGACGGCATGGACGAGGTGTCGCTCGGCGCCGCGACGAAAGTCGGCGAGCTGAGAAACGGCGAAGTCACCGAGTACGAGATTCATCCGGAGGATTTCGGCCTGCAGATGGTGTCGAATCGTTCGCTGAAGGTGCAGGACGCGCAGGAATCGAAGGCAATGCTGCTCGGCGCGCTGAACAACAAGGCGGGCGTCGCGCGCGAGATCGTCACATTGAATGCGGGAACCGCGCTTTATGCCGCGGATGTCGTCGATTCGATCGAAGCCGGCATGGCCGCCGCGCGCGAAGCGATCGAGAGCGGCGCGGCGCGCGAGAAGGTCGAGACGCTCGTGAAGTTCACGCAGCAATTCGCAAAGAAATAACGGAACCCGAACGGAAGCCGACATGAGTGACATTCTGGATCGCATCATCGCGGTCAAGCGCGAGGAAGTCCGCGCTGCCGAACAAAGCGCGCCGCTCGAAGAGCTGAAACTCGAAGCCAGTTCGCGCGACCTGCGCGATTTCGTCGGCGCATTGCGCGCGAAGCATGCGGCGAATCAGGCGGCGGTGATCGCGGAAGTGAAGAAGGCGAGCCCGTCGAAGGGGGTGCTGCGAGAGGATTTCGTACCCGCCGACATCGCGCGTTCGTACGAAAAAGGCGGCGCCGCATGCCTTTCCGTGCTCACCGACGTGCAGTTCTTCAAGGGTAGCGTCGCGTATCTGGAGGAAGCGCGCGCGGCGTGCAGTCTGCCGGTGCTGCGCAAGGACTTCATCATCGATCCGTATCAGATCATCGAAGCCCGCGCGATGGGCGCGGACTGCATTCTGCTGATCGCCGCCGCGCTCGAACTCTCGCAGATGCAGGATCTCGAAGCCTACGCGCACTCGCTCGGGCTCGCGGTGCTGGTCGAAGTCCACGACGCCGACGAACTGCGCGACGCGCTCACGCTGAAGACGCCGCTCATCGGCATCAACAATCGCAATCTGCGCACGTTCGAAACGACGATCGAAACGACCATCGGCTTGCTGGAGCAGATTCCCGATGACCGCATCGTGGTAACGGAATCCGGCGTTCTGTCGCGCGTCGATGTCGACCGGCTGCGCGCGATGCGCGTGCATACGTTCCTCGTCGGCGAAGCGTTCATGCGCGCCGACGATCCGGGCGCCGAACTCGCGCGCATGTTCTTCTAAATCTCATCGACGGGAACCGCATGGGCATCGAACGGGAATTGAAACTCGCGCTCGCGCCGTCGCAACACGACGACGTGGCGCGCTTCTTCGACGAACGCACCGGCGCGGGCAAGCCGATCGAGCTTGCCAACGTCTACTTCGACACGCCGGACTGCGCGCTCGCGAAGGCGAAATCCGCGCTGCGCCTGCGCCGCACGCCGGAGCAATGGCTGCAGACGTTCAAGACGCTCGGCAAATCGGTGGCTGGCCTGAGCAACCGGCACGAGTGGGAGTTGCCGGTGCAAGGCGAAGCGCTCGAAATCGATGCGCTCATTGCCGCCTGCGACAACGACGCCGCGCGCGAAGCGCTGGAACGCGCCGCGCCGGACCTGATCGCGCTGTTCAAGACCAATTTCAGGCGCATCGTCTGGGACATCGAGCGCGAGGGTTCGCATATCGAAGTCGCGCTGGATCGCGGCGAAATCACGGCGGACGTCGACGGCACGACGCGTCGCGCGGATATCAGCGAGCTGGAGCTGGAACTGAAATCCGGCGAGGAAAGCGCGCTTTCGATGCTCGCGGCGGAATTGCGCGGCGCGTTTCCCGAGATCGTTCCCGAAGACCTCAGCAAGGCGCAGCGCGGCTATCTGCTGCGCGAGCCGCCCGAAGGCAAGAACCGCAACGCATGAATCAGCAGCCTTCCCTTTTCGCGGATAACGAAGCCGCGAACGCGTCGTCGAACTCCACGACGCTCGAAAGTCAGTTCGACGCGCTGCCCGCCGACTGGCGCCGCCATCTGAAGCCGTTCATCGACAGCAAGCATTACGCGGCGTTGTGCGCGTTCGTCGATGCCGAGCGCGCCGCCGGCAAGACCGTCTATCCCGCCGATGTCTTCCGCGCGCTGCGCCTCACGAGTCCTGCCGACGTGAAGGTCGTCATCCTCGGACAAGACCCGTATCACGGCGAGGACAAAGGCGCGCCGCAAGCGCACGGCCTCGCGTTTTCGGTGCCCGCACCCGTGCGCCCGCCGCCGTCCTTGCGCAACATCTTCAAGGAGATTCACGCGAGTCTCGGATTTCCCGCGCCCGCGCACGGTTGCCTCGATTCGTGGGCCAAACAAGGCGTGCTGCTGCTGAACACGTCGCTGACGGTCGAGCGCGATAAAGCCGGAAGCCACGCGAAACGCGGCTGGGAACAATGCACCGACACGCTGATCCACGAAATGGCGCAGCGTCACGATGGCCTCGTGTTCATGCTGTGGGGCGCGCACGCGCAGGCGAAGCGCAAGCTGATCGACGACACGCAGAAGGCGCATTGCGTGCTGGAGGCGGCACATCCGTCGCCGTTGTCGGCGTATCGCGGATTCTTCGGCTGCGGGCACTTCGCGCTCGCGAACGAATATCTGACGAAGCACGGACGCGCGCCGATCGACTGGCGTCTGCCCGCCGAGCCTGAATTGCTCGCCTGAAACGCAAAAAACCCCGCCACGCGGTAATGCCGTTCAGTTAGCGCTGAACGGCATTTTTGTTTGTGGAGCGAGAAGTGGTTGTAAACGGAGCGCCGGACTGTTAACTTCTCGGTGCGATGCTTGCCAACCACCTCACGTACCTGATCGAAGCACAGGAGCCGGCCGATCTGCGACGGTTGGCCGAGCATCTGCCCTTCGAGTGGATCGAACGCGCAGTCCAGGCGACCGGCACGGCGAGCATCCGGCGCCGTCGCCTTCCGGCCGAGCAGGTGGTGTGGCTGGTCATTGCGCTGGCGATGTACCGTCACTGGTCGATCAGCGAGGTCCTTGACAGCCTCGATCTGGCCTTGCCCAACGAGGCCGCCCCGTTTGTCAGCAAGAGCGCTGCGGCGCAGGCGCGCCAACGCGTTGGCGAAGCGCCGATGGCGTGGCTGTTTGAACAGACCGCGCGAGCGTGGACGACTCAGGACGCGGCCCACCATGCGTTCAAGGGCTTAAGTCTGTGGGCACTGGATGGCACCACACTCCGCACCCCGGACAGCGCGGCCAACCGCGAGCACTTTGGCGCGCAGGGCTATGCCAGCGGCAAGGTGGCGAGTTATCCGCAGGTGCGCGCCGTGACGCTCACCGCCATTCCGACGCACCTGATCGCCGATATCAATTTCGGTCGCTACGACACCAACGAAATGGTGTACGCCAAAAGCCTGCTGGCGCAGATCCCGGAAGACTCACTGACGGTGTTCGACAAGGGCTTTCTGGCCGCGGAAATCCTGTGTGGCCTGACGATGAACGCGCGCAATCGCCACTTCCTGATTCCAGCCAAAGCCAACACCTGCTGCGAAGTCGTCTCGGGTAGCGCTGACGATGCGATGGTGCGCATGCGTGTGTCGCCGCAGGCGCGCCAGAAATGTCCGGCTTTGCCCGAATTCTGGAGCGCGCGGGCGATCCGTGCCATCGACGCGCGCGGACGCGAACGCGTGCTGCTGACTTCGCTGATCGATCGCCGACGCTTCAAACCCGCTGATATCGTCGCCTGTTATGAGCGCCGCTGGCAAATCGAAACCAGTTACGCCGAGCTCAAACAATCGATGCTGGGTTCGGAATTGACCTTGCGCAGCCGCACCGTCGCAGGGGTCTATCAGGAGATATGGGGCGCGTTGATCGCCTACAACCTGATTCGACGTGAGATCGCGAGCGCCGCGCGAGAAGCGAAACTTGCTCCGACTGATATCAGCTTCGTGCGAGCGCTTCACACGATCCAGCACGAGATGATGTGGGCGGCCCTCACGCCGGCGTTTGCAAAATTACCCGCCTGCCTTCAGCGTCTGCGCGAAAGGCTCAAGTCTATGCGCAACGAAAAACGACCCGGACGCACATGCGACCGGGTCGTCAAATCCCGCCCTAAACGGTACACCGTTCGCTATCTAAGAAAAGACCTTAACTGAACGGCATTACCGCCACGCGGGGTTTTTCTTCGATACGAAAGCGCTTAAACCGCTGCGATCGCCTCACGCGCCGACGCGAGTGCCGCGCCAGCCGCTTCCGGTCCCATGTTCAGGCCTTCGGCGTAGATGAAGTTCACGTCCGTCATGCCGAGGAAGCCGAGGAACGTCTTGAGGAACGGCGTCTGCGAATCGTTCGGCGTGCCTGCGTACTTGCCGCCGCGCGCCGACACCACGTACACCTTCTTGCCCTTCACGAGACCTTCCGGACCATTCGCGGTGTAGCTGAACGTGATGCCCGCACGCGCGATCCAGTCGAAATACGTCTTCAGTTGCGACGAGATGCCGAAGTTGTACAGCGGCGCTGCGATTACGACGATATTCGCGGCTTGCAGCTCGGCGATCAGCGCTTCGCTCTTGGCGTTGATCGCGGCTTGCTCCGCAGTGCGCTGATCGGCGGGCGTGAAGAACGCGCCGAGCGTGGCGTCGTCGAGATGCGGCAGCGCGTCGCCCAGCAGATTGCGCACGACCACCTTCGCGCCCGGATTGCTTTGTTGCAGTTTCGCGGTCAGTTCGTCGGCGAGCAGCGTCGATTGAGCGCCTTGCGAACGGGCGGCGGAGTTGATCTGGAGAATCGTCGTCATGATGGCTTCCTGTCTCTGAGAGGTTCGGGCGCACTCGGCGTCCCGTTAGGAAGCATTCTTCTCATTTCGACCTTCGGGAAAAAGCCGTCAGATCGTGACGGATCGTTGCACCGATAGAACAATCCGCCACATATTCCGGCAATCAGCCTTTCAGCCAGCGCTCGCGCCATTGTTTCGACGGACCCCGACCGTCGATGGCCGTCAGCACGTAACGCGCGACTTCCGGTCCGTCCAGCTTGACCTCGGTGCGGCGCAGCTCGTCGCGACGGAACGCGTGCACCTCCACTTTCGCGCCCGGCAGATAACGCGACAGCAGCGCATCGAGATTCGAGCCGTTGACGCGCAGTCCGTCGATCGCGACGAGCACATCGCCCGCCGACAATCCCGCCTTCTGCGCCGCGCTGCCTTCGTGGACGACGGCCAGCGTGCAATCCGCGCCGCCACGCACGCGCGCGCCGAGCGACGGCTTGACGGCCGCGCCGTTGCCCGGCAGATCCGGTGCGAGCGCGATGCCGAACGGCTCGAAAAGCGCGTCGAGCGGCAGATCGCGCGTGCCGCGCACGCCGTCGCGGAACAGCGAGCGCAGGTCAGCGCCGGTCGCTTCGGCGAAAAGCGCCTCGACGTCTTCCTCCGCAATGCCGCGCCCCTTGCCGTTGTAAAACTCGCGACCGTAGCGCTGCCAAAGCAGACGCATCACGTCGTCGAGCGACTTGCGGTTGTCGGTCTGCGCGCGAATCGACAGATCGAACGCCAGCGCGACGAGCGAGCCTTTCTGGTAATAGCTGACGATCGCGTTCGACGCGTTTTCGTCGGCGCGGTAGTACTTCACCCAGGCGTCGAACGAGCTTTGCGCGACCGATTGCTTGAACCGCCCGGAGCCGCGCAGCACGCCGCCGATCGTCTTGCCGAGCAGACTGAAATAATCGCCGGCGGAAATCAGGCCGCTGCGCACGAGCATCAGATCGTCGTAGTACGACGTGAAGCCTTCGAAGAGCCACAAGAGCGTCGTGTAATTTTCCTGCGACAGATCGTACGGCGCGAACGTCGCCGGCTTGATCCGCTTCACGTTCCACGTATGGAAATACTCGTGGCTGCACAGGCCGAGATACGTGCGATAACCCTCGGTCGTTTCCGGGCGGCCCTGCACCGGCAGATCCGTGCGATTGCAGATGAGCGCCGTCGATGCGCGATGCTCCAGCCCGCCGTAACCATCGCTGACTGCGACGGTCATGAACACGTAGCGATCCATCGGCGCTTTCTTCGTGCGCGGCTCGAAGAGCGCGATCTGCGCTTCGCAGACGCGCTTCAGGTCGGCGGCGAGCCGGTTCATATCGAGATTGACGACGCGCCCCGAAATCACGATGTCGTGCTTCACGCCGTGCGCGCTGAAACTGCCGAGCGCGAATTCACCGAGCGTGACCGGATGGTCGACGAGTTCGTCGTAATTCGCCGCTTCATAGGCGCCGAAACCGTAGCGCTTCGTGCCGCGCGCTTCTGAAAGCGCCGTCGCGACGCGCCAGTTGCGATACGCGCCGCCCTGCGGCGGTTCGATATCGACGACGCACGGCGCGCCCGACTGCCCTTCCACCGCGAGGAACGTGCTCGTGCCGTTGAAGAAGCCGACGGTGTCGTCGAGATGCGCGGCGCGCACCGACATGTCCCACGCGTAGACCTCGTAGCGCAGCGTGATCGGGCCGTCGGTCGGCGCGGCTTGCCACGCGTGCTTGTCGATCTTTTCGATGGCGATCTTGCGGCCCGCCGCGTTGAACGCCTGCAGCGTCACGATGTTGCGTGCGAATTCGCGGATCATGTAGCTGCCCGGAATCCAGACCGGCAGCATGAAGCGCTGGCCGGCCGGATCGGGAACGGCTACGGTCAGCGTCACTTCGAAGAGATGCGCGGCGGGATTTTTCGGAACGATGCGGTAGCGGACGGGCTGCACCGTTTGCAAAAGCGTAGTCATCTCGATGTCCTTTGTTCTTGTTCTGGGCGCGTCGATCTTGAACGAACCGCGCCCGGCGCCTTGCTTGTTTACGCTGCGCTTTCGGAAAAGCAAGGCCGTAAAAACACAGGAGGCGCATGACGCGCCTCCCTTCTTCGTTTCGGACCGCGCTCAGCGCACGGCGGACAGTTCCTTTTCGAGCCGGTCGGCGGGCACGGCGCCTGGCAGACGCCGGCCATCGGCGAGGAATACGGTCGGCGTGCCGGTGACGTTCATCGCGCGGCCGAGCTTTAGATTCTTGTCGATGGCGGTCGTATCGCACGATGCCGACGCGGTCGGCGCCTTGTGATCGAGCATCCAGCTTTCCCACGACACGCCGCGATCCTGCGCGCACCAGATCGACTTCGACTTGGCCGTCGAATCGGGCGAGAGCACCGGATACAGGAAGGTGTAGACCGTCACGTTGTCGATCGACTTCAGCGTCGATTCGAGTTGCTTGCAGTACGGGCAGTTCGGATCGGAAAACACCGCGATCTTGCGGCTGCCGTTGCCCTTCACGACCTTCACCGCGTTCTCGAACGGCAGCTTCGCGAAGTCGATCTTGTTGGTTTCGGCAAGCCGCGCCTCGGTCAGGTTCTTGCTGTTCCGTGTATCGACGAGATCGCCGATCAGCACGTAATTGCCGCTCGCGTCGCTATACACGATCTGCGAGCCGAGATTCACCTCGTAGAGACCGGGAATCGGCGTCTTTTCGATGCTCTTGATGGTCGCGTCGCCCATGCGCGATTCGAGCGCCGACTTGAGCTTGTCGGTGGTCTGATCGGCCTGCGCCGAACAGCCGACGCCGAGCGTCACGGCGAGCGCCGCGGCCGTCGCCAGGGCCAGTCTGAGGGTGGTTTTCATGCGGTTTCCTGTGAGTCGTGCGGCATCGCGCCCGAGAAAGTGAGATTGTTTCAGCCGAGCGCCGCCGAGACGAGCCAGCGCTTGATGAGCGGCTGCGCGCCGACGAACGCCATGCCGGTGTTGCGGACCGCGCGCGCGAGCGTGCCCGGCACGGCGAAAAGCCGCTGCAGGCCGTCGGTCGCGAACATGAGCTTCTGGATGTCTTCACGGCGCGCGCGTTCGTATCGGCGAAGGAGGATCGGATCGCCGAGATCGCGGAACGACTCCTTGTTCGCGATGACGTCCGCGAGCGCGGCGACGTCGCGCAGGCCGAGGTTCATGCCCTGCCCCGCGAGCGGATGAATCAGATGCGCGGCATCGCCGACGAGCGCAACACGCGGCGCGACGAGTTTGTCGACGGTTTGCAGCCCGAGCGGAAAGCCTTGCGCCGGCGTCACGCAATCGAGCGTGCCGAGCTGGTTTTGCGTTGCCGTTTCGACTTGCGCGGCGAGTTGCGCCGGATCGAGCGCGAGCAGTTCGTCGGCGTGTTCGGTGCGCGCGGACCACACGAGCGAAACGTGATCGCCCGGCAGCGGCAAGAGCGCGATGATTTCGGTATCGCGGAACCATTGGTACGCCGTTTCGCCGTGCGGCTTTTCGGCCTTGAAATTGGCGACGACGCCCGTCTGCCGATAATCGCGCCGATTCATCTTCGCGCCCATTTGCGCGCGCACCCACGAATGCGCGCCGTCCGCGCCGACGATCAGATCCGTCTCCAGCATTTCGCCGCTCGCGAGCGCAATGTGCCCGGCGTCGGTTTCGACCGTCATGCCCTGCGCGCGCGATTCGAACCACGAAAGACTCGGCGAAAAGCGCAACGCGGCATCGAGCGATTGCTCGATCAGCGACGATTCCACGATCCACGCGAGCTGCGGCACCGACGCCTGAAACGCCGAGAAGTGCAATTCCGCGTGGGCATCGCCGAACACGCGCATGTCGAAGACGGGACCGAGCCGCGAACGATCGAGCGCCTGCCAGACGCGCAGACGCTCCAGCAGCGCCTGCGAGCTCGACGACAGCGCGTAGATGCGCGAATCGAACGCCGCGCCCGGCGGCAGGCCAGCCGCGCGCGACGCGACGAGCGCGGTGCGCAGCCCGGATTGCGCGAGCGCGAGCGCCGCCGTCTTGCCGACGAGCCCGCCGCCGACGACGATAGCGTGAAATTTCAGTGGATGCGGAGTCATCCGGGCATTATAGCCGTGGGGTTCGAACGGGTTTGCGAGCCGGCGGCGGCGCTTGCCCGCGACGGTGCGGCGGTACAATAGCGGTTTGCCTGGCCGCCGCACGCGGCCGTAGCGTGGCGGGCGGTTCTCGCCCGCTCATTGCGCACCATTTTTGACGAAACCCGCGCGGCCCGCGCCGTCTTACCAGTTCGAAGGATTCCATGAGCCTCCAATGCGGCATCGTCGGCTTGCCTAATGTCGGCAAGTCCACTCTTTTCAATGCGTTGACCAAGGCGGGCATTGCCGCCGAAAACTATCCGTTCTGCACGATCGAGCCGAACGTCGGCGTCGTCGAAGTGCCGGACGCGCGCCTCACCGCGCTCGCCGAAATCGTGAAGCCCGAGCGCATCCTGCCGGCGGTCGTCGAATTCGTCGATATCGCGGGGCTCGTCGCCGGTGCGTCGAAAGGTGAAGGCCTCGGCAATCAGTTCCTCGCGAACATCCGCGAAACCGACGCGATCACGCACGTCGTGCGCTGCTTCGAGGACGAGAACGTGATCCACGTCGCGGGCCAGATCGATCCGATTGCGGATATCGAAGTCATCAACACGGAACTCGCGCTCGCTGACCTGGCGACGGTCGAAAAAGCGCAGGCGCGCTATTCGAAGGCGGCGAAGTCGGGCAACGACAAGGAAGCGATCAAGCTCGTCGCCGTGCTGGAAAAAGTGCGCGCGCAGCTCGATCAGGCGAAGCCGGTGCGCGGCCTTTCGCTGACGGAAGAAGAACTGCTGCTCATCAAGCCGTTCTGCCTGATCACGTCCAAGCCGACGATGTACGTCGCGAACGTGAAGGACGACGGCTTCGAGAACAACCCGCATCTCGACGCGGTGCGCAAGCATGCGGAAGCGGAAAACGCGCCGGTGGTCGCGGTGTGCGCGGCGATCGAAGCGGAAATCGCCGATCTCGACGATGCCGACAAGCTCGAATTCCTCGCCGACATGGGCATGGACGAGCCGGGCTTGAATCGCGTGATTCGCGCGGGTTTCAAGCTGCTCGGCCTGCAGACGTACTTCACGGCGGGCGTGAAGGAAGTGCGCGCGTGGACGATTCATATCGGCGATACGGCGCCCCAGGCGGCGGGTGCCATTCACACGGATTTCGAGCGCGGGTTCATTCGCGCGCAGACCATCTCGTTCGATGACTACATCGCATATAAGGGCGAGCAAGGGGCGAAGGAAGCCGGGAAGATGCGCGCCGAAGGGAAGGAGTATGTCGTGCACGACGGGGATGTCATGAATTTCTTGTTTAACGTCTGACGCGCGACGTAAAGAAACGTCAAAGCGGCTTGCCTCGCGAAGCGGAGTGTCTTTTCATGGACACTCCGCTTTTTTCTTGCGCGGACGAGACAACGCAGCAACGCTGCGATCGACAAAAACAACGAGAGACAACCACAAGATGCAGAGACACGCACTGCGCGCATTCACAGCTTTCACGCTGATCGCGGCGAGCTTGCTCGCAACGTCCGACGCCTTCGCCTATCGCGGCAACCCGTACCAGTATCAACCGCAGCCCGACGAGTCCGATCTCGACAACCACGGTCATTACGTCAACCGCGACGGCAACGTCGTCCACTCGCCCGCGCGCACGCGCTCCGGCGCTGTCCCCGCGGGCGCGACCGCGCAATGCCGCGACGGCTCCTACAGCTTCAGCCAGGATCACAGCGGCACATGCTCGCGGCACGGGGGCGTAGCCGCCTGGCAATGACCGCCTCCACCGCGAAGTACAATGCCACCTCATCCCGCCTGCGCGAAACGCCACGGCGGGAACGCGCGAATCCGCGCCACCGAACATCCTCGCGCGCCGAACCGGGCGCCCCGCATTCATCCATCCAGCTAGGACAACATGGCCCAATACGTCTTCACCATGAACCGCGTCGGCAAGATCGTCCCGCCGAAGCGTCAGATCCTGAAAGACATCTCCCTTTCGTTCTTCCCCGGCGCCAAAATCGGTCTGCTCGGCCTGAACGGTTCCGGCAAATCGACGCTCATCCGCATCATGGCGGGCGTCGACAAGGACATCGAAGGCGAAGCCACGCCGATGCCCAATCTGAACATCGGCTATCTGCCGCAGGAGCCGCAGCTCGATCCGCAGCAGACCGTGCGTGAAGCCGTCGAAGAAGGTCTCGGCGATGTCTTCCTGGCGCAAAAGAAGCTCGACGAAATCTACGCCGCCTACGCCGAACCCGACGCCGATTTCGACGCGCTCGCCGCCGAACAGGCGAAGTACGAAGCCATCCTCTCGACGAGCGATGGCGGTAGCCCCGAGCAGCAACTCGAAGTCGCCGCCGACGCGCTGCGCCTGCCCGCGTGGGACGCGAAAATCGAACATCTGTCGGGCGGCGAAAAGCGTCGCGTCGCGCTGTGCAAGCTGCTGCTGCAAAAGCCCGACATGCTGCTCCTCGACGAACCGACCAACCACCTCGACGCCGAATCCGTCGAATGGCTCGAACAGTTTCTGACGCGCTATCCGGGCACCGTCGTCGCGGTGACGCACGATCGCTACTTCCTCGATAACGCCGCCGAATGGATTCTCGAACTCGACCGCGGACACGGCATTCCGTGGAAGGGCAACTATTCGAGCTGGCTCGATCAGAAGGAAGACCGCCTGAAGCAGGAAGAGGCGAGCGAATCCGCGCGTCAGAAGGCGATCAAGAAAGAACTCGAATGGGTGCGACAGAATCCGAAGGGACGTCAGGCGAAATCGAAGGCGCGTATCGCGCGATTCGAGGAACTCAACAGCCAGGAATACCAGAAGCGCAACGAAACGCAGGAAATCTTCATTCCGGTCGGCGATCGCCTCGGCAATGAAGTCATCGAGTTCAAGAACGTCAGCAAGGCGTATGGCGACCGCCTGCTCATCGACAACCTGAACATGAAGATTCCGGCGGGCGCGATCGTCGGCATCATCGGGCCGAACGGCGCGGGTAAGTCCACGCTCTTCCGCATGCTGACCGGCAAGGAGCAGCCGGATTCGGGCGAAATCGTCAAGGGACCGACGGTCAAGCTCGCGTACGTCGATCAGAGCCGCGATGCGCTCGCCGCCGACAAGACCGTCTTCGAGGAAATCTCCGGCGGCGCCGACGTCCTCACGGTCGGCAAATACGAAACGCCGTCGCGCGCGTATATCGGCCGCTTCAACTTCAAGGGCAGCGATCAGCAGAAACTCGTCGGCAATCTGTCCGGCGGCGAGCGCGGACGTCTGCATCTGGCGAAGACGCTCATCGCGGGCGGCAACGTGCTGCTGCTCGACGAACCGTCGAACGACCTCGACGTCGAAACGCTGCGCGCGCTCGAAGACGCGCTGCTCGAATTCGCCGGCTCCGTGATGGTGATTTCGCACGACCGCTGGTTCCTCGACCGCATCGCGACGCACATCCTCGCGTTCGAGGGCGATTCGCACGTCGAATTCTTCGACGGCAACTATCAGGAATACGAGGCCGACAAGCGCAAGCGTCTCGGCGAGGAAGCCGCGAAGCCCAAGCGTCTGCGCTACAAGCCGATCACGCGCTAACGTCTGACGAAAGAGCCTATGCGGGGGCGCGCACCGACATCAGGCGTAAAAGTGGCGACTGTGTAGGGCGCAGTCGCCACTTACTTTTTCGAGCGACGCTTTCCAGTAAGCCGACACGGAGACACACGCAGATGGCGGGATCGAGCGCGCGGCGGGGAGCGCTTTGGGCAATCGGAATCGTCGTGGCGCTCGTCGTCGTGGTGATCGGCGGCTGGTTTTTCGTCGTCCATCAGATGAAAGAGCGGATCCTCGAGACGCTCGGCCCGAACGGTTCGGTGGAAGAGATCGACGTCGGCTTCGGGCACGTCACGCTCTCGCGCGTGCGGCTGCGCGGCCCGAAAGACTGGCCAGCCGGCGACGCGATGCGCGCGGAGCGCATCGTGCTCGACGTCGACATGCAATCGCTCATCTCGAGGCCGATTCATCTGCGCAGCGTGAGCGTCGACAACTACTATCTGTCGATCGTCCGCTCCGCCGATGGCCGCGTACGCATCCTGCCCGGCCTCAAGGAAACCGCGCGCGAAGCCGACGCCCGGCCCGACAGCAAGGAACGTCAGGAGCACGCGCAAGAAGAAAAAATCATCGATCGCGTGTCGTTCGAGCGCGGCTCGATGGAGTTCTTCGACGGCTCCGTGCCGAACCCGCCGTATCGCGTGCTGATCGGCGATGCGCGCGCCACTGTCGATCATCTGCATCTGCCCGCGCTCACCGAGCGCACCGAGCTTTCGATGACCGGTTCCATCAAAGGTCCGTCGCACACGGGCAACGTCACGTGGGGCGGCTGGATGATCATCGCCAACAAGGATTCGCAGACGCGCGCGACGCTGCGCAACGTCGATGTCGCGACGCTCGATCCGTATCTGCTGAAGAAGGCCGGCGCAAAGGCGGCGGTGACAGGCGGCACCATCGACATGACGATCGATGCAACCGTGAAGAATTACCGCATTCACGCGCCCGGCACGTTGACGCTGAATCATCTGCAGATCAGCGATACCGGCAACGCGCTCGACACCTTTCTCTCGATTCCGACGAAAGCCGCGATCGCCGCGCTCAAAGACCGCAAGGAACAGATCAAGCTCGACTTCACGCTCGAAGGCGATCTGCGCGATCCGAAATTTTCGCTGAGCGAGAGTCTGTCGAAGAAGCTCGCGGCGGGATTCGCGAAGGCGCTGGGCGTCAGCGCTGAAGGCGTCGCGCGCGGCGCGGGCGATACGGTTCGGGGAATCGGCAACGCGCTGAAGAACCTGCTCGGGCAATAGCGCGTCGCCTTCTCGCTTTACTTTCAGATCGGCAGATTCAGCGCGCGCAGCTTCGTTTCGGTTTCCAGCGCGCCGGTGTAGTGAACGCCGTGCCAGCCGAGCGCCGTCGCGGCTTGCGCGTTCATCGGGTTGTCGTCGATGAACACGAGTTCGTTCGGCTGAACGCCCGGCAGATGCCGTTCGATTTCCGCGCGCATCAAACCGAAAATCTGCGGATCAGGCTTCACGAGGCCCACGCGCCCTGACACGACGATCTCGCGAAACTTCCGCAAGACGTCGAAGCGTTCCCACGCATACGGAAACGTCTCTGCCGACCAGTTCGTGAGGCCGAAGAGCGGCACGCCCGCCGCTTCGAGCCGGTCGACGAGCGCCACGCCCTCTTCCAGCACGCCGGACACCATTTCCGGCCAGCGTGCGTAGAACGCGCGGATCAGCGCTTCGTGCTCGGGATAGACGGCGATCAGTTCGGCGGTGCCGTCCTCGATGGTCTGCCCGCCGTCCTGTTGCACGACCCATTCCATCTTGCAGACGTTGTCGAGGAACCAGCGGCGCTCGGTGTCGTCTGGAATCAGATGCTTGTAGAGATATTCGCGATTCCAGTCGATCAGCACGCCGCCGAAATCGAATACGACTGCCTTGATGGTCATTGCTCGCTGCTCCGTGGGTCAGATCGCCTTGGTCCGCTCTTCGAGCCATGCCAGCGCCTTGCCCGTCACATGCGGCGACACGCGGCGCCGCACGGTTTCGTGATACGCGTTGAGCCACGCGCGTTCGTCTTCGCGCAGCAACGACACATCGATGCAGCGCGCGTCGATCGGACAAAGCGTCAGCGTTTCAAATTCGAGGAAATCGCCGAATTCGGTCTTGCCCGCCGCCTGGTTCATCACGAGATTCTCGATGCGGATGCCCCACTTGCCCGGCCGATAAATGCCCGGCTCGACCGACGTGATCATGCCCTCTTCCATCGCCGTCCACGGTTCGGCGGGCGCGTAGTGCGAAATTACTTGCGGGCCTTCGTGCACGTTCAGGAAATAGCCGACGCCGTGTCCCGTGCCGTGGCCGTAGTCCGCGCCCGCTTCCCAGATCGGCGCGCGCGCGATCGAATCGAGCATCGGCGAACGGATGCCGCGCGGAAAACGCGCGCGCGAAAGCGCCATCGTACCCTTCAGCACGACGGTGAAATCGCGCTTGTGCTCGGCCGTGATTTCGCCGATCGGCACGACACGCGTGATGTCCGTGGTGCCGCTCAGATATTGGCCGCCCGAATCGATCAGCAGCAGACCGTTGCCTTCGATGACCGCATGCGACGCTTCCGTCGCGCGGTAATGCGGCATCGCGCCGTTCGCGTTGAAGCCCGCGATCGTGCCGAAGCTCAGCGTGACGAAACCCGGGCGGCGTGCACGCGCGGCAGTCAGCTTCTCGTCGATGGTCAGTTCCGTGATGCGCTCGCGTCCCAGCGCTTCCTCGAACCACGCGAAGAATTCGGCGAGCGCGGCGCCGTCCTGCTCCATCGTCGCGCGGATATGCTCCGCTTCCGCCGCGGTCTTGCGCGACTTCGCGAACGTCGACGGATTCACCGCCTCGACGATTTTCACCGCCGACGGCACTTTCTCCAGCAAGCCGTGCGTGATTCGGCGCGGGTCGATCAGGAGCGTCGCGCCCGCGGGCAGCGACGCGAGCGATTCCGATGCGGCCGCGTACGGCGCGACGCGCACGTTGTCGCGCGACAGCGATTCGACGAGCGCGCCCGGAATCTTGCCGTCCGCGACGAAAATCGTCGCGTCGTCGAGACCGATCAGCGCGTGCGCGACGAAAACCGGGTTGTAGCTCACGTCGCCGCCGCGCAGATTGAAGATCCACGCGAGATCGTCGAGTGTGGAAACGAAGTGCCATTGCGCGCCTTTGGCACGCATCGCGTCGCGCACTTGCGCGAGCTTGTCCGCGCGAGCGACGCTCGCATTCGGCGCCGCATGCTCGTAGACGACCGCCTCCGGCAAGCCGGGGCGCGCGGGCCACACGGCATCGAGCAGATCGACATCGGTGCGTAATACGATGCCGCGCGCACTCAGCGCATCGGACAGTGCACGCGCCGCCGCGACGCCGAGCACGGTGCCGTCGACGGCGACCGTCGCGCCCGATGCGACGTTTTCAGCGAGCCAGTCGACGTGCGGCGCGGTCTGCTGCCCGCCCATCATCTTCATGAGCACGATGCCGGTGCCGGCGAGTTGCGTCTCGGCTTGCGTCCAGTAGCGGCTGTCGACCCAGACGCCCGCGAAGTCCGCCGTCACCACGAGCGTGCCGACCGAGCCGGTGAAGCCCGAAAGCCACTGACGCCCTTGCCAGCGTTCCGGCAGATATTCGGAAAGATGCGGATCCGCCGATGGAATCAGCACGGCGGCGAGCTTTTCGCGCGCCATCTGGCCGCGCAACGACTCGATGCGGCTCGCGAACATGGCGGGTTCCGGAATGGCTGAATCTGCAATGCGATCGTTCATGAAGTCACCTGCTTGAAAGCCCGCGTAGGGCGCGAAGAGCACGACGCGCGGCAAGGATCACCCGCCCGCGTCACAAAATCGAGATCAGCGGCGCGCCGCCAGTCCGACAGTCGTCGTCACGACGAAGAGCGCGAAGACCGCGCACGCGAGCCATTCGAGCGTGTCGCCGTCGTGATATACATCGACGATATTGCCGAGCATGCGCGCAACAACCGTCGCCAGTATGCCAGCGGCGATGGCCGTCCAGACGTAGCCCGCCGGACCGCGCGCGACGCGTCCCGCACGGCGTAGCGGATGCAGCCACCAGCCCGCCGCGCCGATCACCGCACCGAGAAAAATCAGTCCGATCCAGCCCATCAGCGGCGATGCTCCATCGGTGTCGATTCGTTGCAAAGCGGAGCAGATCGGTGGATGTACATGATTTAGGGCAATCCTCGGCGCGACGTAGCGCTTGAGTTTAGGGGCCGGATATGGGGAGCGCAAGGCTCGGAATGCGCGTACCGAAATCGCATCGAAGGGAACCAAAAGCGCGCTTCTTCTTTTTGAGAAGATTATGCGAGTTTTCCGAAACTCCGCCGCTCGGTCGAATGATAAAATCCTTTCATCTTTGCGCTTTATATATATTCTTGCCATTTATAAAGCGAACCTCACATTTATCGCCACTTCGTTAATCGCGTTACTGATTTTCACGCGACGAATTGACGGTTTCAAAGGCGGCATTTTCCTATGACTGAAGCCAATCCAATTTCCCTGCGTGGTCTCGAAATGATCGTCACGTATCGCGGCTCCGGTCAGGAAAGGCGCGATAACCTGCGTGGCGTTCTGCGCCACCTTGTCCGCACCTATTCGGACTTTCACATCTGGCTGATCGAAGCGGACGCCGCGCCCACGTTCAGTTGGACCGAGATCGGCGATTCGCGCATCCGGCACGTATTCGTGCACGATACCGGCCCGTTTCCGAAAGCGAGGCTCGTCAATCTCGGTGCGTTAATGGCAAAAAGCCCGATTATCTGCATGCACGATGCCGATATGATCGCCAATCCACGCATGATGAAATCGGCCGTCGACGCATTAATGGACGGCGATGCCAGCGACGTGCTTTGCCCCTTCTCGCGCGTGCTGAATGTTTCAGGCGATCGACGCCAAACGTTTATCGAATCGGGAAACTTCGACGAATTCGCTCCGTTCATGGAAGGCGATTTACCGGACGATATCAATGTGCTCTACGCCAACACGCCGGGCGCAATCAACCTTTTTAAACGCCCGGAATTCATCCGTATCGGCGGCGTGGATCCGCAGTTCACGGGCTGGGGCGGCGAGGACGACGACCTGTTCATCCGCGGCGCGCGGCTCGGTCTGCGTTGGCATGCACTTGCCGGACCGGATTCCTCGCTGTTTCATCTGAATCATGATTCCGCGTCACGCGCCGCGATCTGCGAGGAAGAACATAGCGCGCGAAACCGGCAAATGGCGCGCCGAACCGATGAAATGCCGATCGAGGAACTGGACGCGCGAGCGCTCGAGCTTGCGAAGTATTTCCGCTGACCGGCGCGGCTTTCTGTCACACGCTCGTTCCGGCAAACCGCTCGACGCCCGGCTGCGCGGGCGTTTTCGGCACTTCGGGCTCGGTCGCGCCCCAAATGCCACCTATAAATGAAGAAATACGCAAAAGGCTATAATATTGGGCTATCTGAAAGGCCATCGGCTTAGGCCCAAAGCATCAGCCCCAAAAAATGCAGCTCCTCACGATCGGAATCAACCACCACACTGCGCCTGTCGCTCTGCGCGAACGCGTGGCGTTTCCGCTCGAACAGCTGAAGCCCGCGCTGGGCGCGCTGAAGGACATTTGGCTTGGCCCGCTCGCGAAGGCGTCGCCCGAAGCGGCGATTCTCTCTACCTGCAATCGCACCGAACTCTACTGCGCCACCGACGACTCCGCCGCCCGCGAAGCCGCGATCCAGTGGCTCTCGAAGTACCACAACATCCCCGTTCCCGAGCTTGCGCCGCATGTGTATGCGCTGCCGCAGTCGGAAGCGGTGCGTCACGCGTTCCGCGTCGCATCGGGGCTGGACTCGATGGTGCTCGGAGAGACGCAAATCGTCGGACAAATGAAGGACGCGGTGCGCACCGCGTCCGAAGCCGGCGCGCTCGGCACGTATCTCAATCAGTTGTTCCAGCGCACGTTCGCAGTCGCGAAGGAAGTTCGCACGACGACCGAAATCGGCGCGCAATCCGTCTCGATGGCCGCCGCCGCCGTGCGCCTCGCGCAGCGCATCTTCGAGAATATCTCCAGCCAGCGCGTGCTGTTCATCGGCGCGGGCGAAATGATCGAGCTCTGCGCCACCCATTTCGCGGCGCAGAATCCGCGTGAGCTGGTCGTCGCCAACCGCACGGCGGAGCGCGGCGAGAAGCTCGCCGGCCGCTTCAACGGCCGCGCGATTCCGCTTTCCGAATTGCCGTCGCGCATGCACGAGTTCGACATCATCGTGTCGTGCACGGCGTCGACGCTGCCGATCATCGGTCTCGGCGCGGTCGAGCGTGCAGTGCGCGCGCGCCGGCATCGCCCGATCTTCATGGTCGATCTCGCCGTACCGCGCGATATCGAGCCGGAAGTCGGCAATTTGCACGACGTGTTCCTCTACACCGTCGATGATCTCGGTGCGATCGTGCGCGAGGGCAACGCGTCGCGTCAGGCGGCGGTCGCGCAGGCCGAATCGATCATCGAGACGCGCGTCGCGAATTTCATGCAATGGCTCGATGCGCGCAGCATCGTGCCGGTCATCCGCCACATGCACACGCAGGCGGACGCGCTGCGCCGTGCCGAACTCGAACGCGCGCGCAAGATGCTCGCGCGCGGCGACGACCCCGCCGCCGTGCTCGAAGCGCTCTCGCAATCGCTCACGAACAAGCTGATTCACGGTCCGACGCACGCGCTCAACCGAGCAAGCAGCGAGGAGCGCAACCAGCTCATCGACCTGATGAGCGGCTTCTACCGTCACGGCTCGTCGTCCGATTCGTCGGAACGTTAGCGGCCTTCTCTTTGCTATTCTCAAAGGCTGTCCGCGATTTACGCGGCGGCTTTCCGATCGCAGTTCTTCCTGACGCTCACCGCGTCATCTCCGTCCGATGAAAACGAGCATGCAAGGCAAGCTCGACCAGCTTGCAAAGCGGCTGGTCGATCTCAACGAACTGCTGAGCCGCGAAGACGTGACTTCCGACATGGATCAGTACCGGAAACTCACGCGCGAGCACGCGGAAATCAGTCCGATCGTCGAGCAATACGCTCTGTGGCGACAGGCTTTGACCGACGAAGCGACCGCGCAGGAACTGCTTTCCGATCCGTCGATGCGCGATTTCGCCGAAGAGGAAATCGGCGAGGCGCGCGAGCGCATGACGAAGATCGAAGGCGAACTGCAGACGATGCTTCTGCCGAAAGATCCGAACGACGATCGCAACATCTTCATCGAAATTCGCGCGGGCACGGGCGGCGACGAATCCGCGCTGTTCGCGGGCGATCTGCTGCGCATGTATCTGCGTTATGCGGAACGCAATCGCTGGACGGCCGAGACGATGTCGGAAAGCGTCTCGGATCTCGGCGGCTATAAGGAAGTGATCGTGCGGCTCGCCGGACAGGGCGCGTATTCGCGGCTCAAGTTCGAATCGGGCGGGCATCGCGTGCAGCGGGTTCCGGCGACGGAAACGCAAGGCCGCATTCATACGTCCGCGTGCACGGTCGCGGTGATGCCGGAAGCCGATGAGATCAGCGAAGTCGTCATCAATCCGGCCGATTTGCGCATCGATACGTTCCGCGCGTCAGGCGCGGGCGGGCAGCACATCAACAAGACGGATTCGGCGGTGCGCGTCACGCACTTGCCGACGGGCATCGTCGTCGAATGTCAGGATGACCGCTCGCAGCACAAGAACAAGGATCGCGCGCTGAAGGTGCTGGCCGCGCGCATCAAGGACAAGCAGTATCACGAGCAGCACGCGAAGGAAGCGGCGACGCGCAAGAGTCTGATCGGCTCGGGCGACCGTTCGGAACGCATTCGCACGTACAACTTCCCGCAAGGGCGCATGACGGATCACCGCATCAACCTCACGCTCTACAAGCTCGAGTACATCATGGACGGCGATCTCGACGAACTGATCGGCGCGCTCGTGTCCGAGCATCAGGCGGAGCAGCTCGCGGCGCTCGGGGAAACGGAGTGAGCGACGCCGCCGCGTTATTGCGCGCGTGCGCGCTGCCACCGCTCGAAGCGCGCATTCTCTTGATGCACGTACTCGCCTGGCGGCGCACGGAACTCATCACGCGCGATCGCGAGACGCTGCCGCAAGACGCGGTCGCGCGTTTCGAGGCGCTCGCGGCGCGGCGCTCGAACGGCGAGCCGATCGCGCAGTTGATCGGCAAGCGCGAATTCTTCGGCCTCGAATTCGACGTGACGCCCGACGTGCTGATCCCGCGGCCGGAAACCGAGTTGCTCGTGGAACTCACGCTCGAAGCCGTCGCCGATGCGTCGAACCCGCGCGTGCTCGATCTCGGCACGGGAACCGGCGCGATCGCGATTTCGATCGCCCACGCGCGGCCCGATGCGCGCGTGTGGGCCGTCGACCGGTCGCGCGCCGCGCTCGATGTCGCGCGCGGCAACGCTTCGCGCCTGCTGAAGAGCGGTAACGTGACCTTCGTCGAAAGCGATTGGACCGCGAACATCGATCCGTCGTTGCGGTTCGAGGCGATCGTCAGCAATCCGCCGTATATCGCGAGCGGCGATCCGCATCTCGAACAAGGCGACCTGCGCTTCGAGCCGCGCGGCGCGCTCACCGACGACGCCGACGGTTTGTCCGCGATCCGCACGATCGTCGATAACGCGCCGCGTCTTCTCGCGCACGACGGCGCGCTGTGGATCGAGCACGGCTACGACCAGGCGGAATCGGTGCGCGCGCTGCTCACCGCACGCGGTTTCAGCGACGTGCACTCGATGCGCGACCTCGCGGGCATCGAACGTTGCTCGGGCGGCCGGTTCGCGGCCTGACGGCCCGGCTCGTGCAATCGAAATCCGCTATCATTTCGAGAACTCTCACCGAAATCTCAAGCGCAGGAATGCCATGGATACGCAAGAACGCATCAAGCAAATCGTCGATCAGAACGCGGTCGTCCTTTTCATGAAGGGCACGGCGCAATTCCCGATGTGCGGCTTCTCCGGCCGCGCAATCCAAGTGCTCAAGGCATGCGGCGTCGATCAGATCAAGACCGTGAACGTCCTCGAAGACGACGAAATCCGCCAGGGCATCAAGGAATTCTCCAACTGGCCGACCATTCCGCAGCTCTACGTGAAGGGCGAGTTCATCGGCGGCTCGGACATCATGATGGAGATGTATCAATCGGGCGAACTGCAACAGCTTTTCGCCGCCGCTTAAGTCTTTAGCAAGTGAGCGCGCCCGCTGCCGCGAAACGACGGCTCATCGTCGCGATCACGGGCGCAACGGGCGCCATCTACGGCGTGCGTCTGCTCGAGACGCTGCGCCGGCTGTCCGGCGTCGAGACGCATCTGCTCGTTTCCAGCGCCGGCTGGCTCAATATCCAGCACGAACTCGAACTCGATAAAGCCGCGGTCCACGCGTTCGCCGATGTCGTCCACAGCGTGCGCGATGTCGGCGCGACCATTGCGTCGGGTTCGTTCGCAACCGACGGCATGGTCGTCGCGCCCTGTTCGATGCGAACGCTCGCGAGCATCGCGCACGGTCTTTCGGACAATCTCATCACTCGCGCCGCCGATGTCGTGCTGAAAGAACGTCGCCGTCTGGTGCTGCTTGTGCGCGAAACGCCGTTCAACCTCGCGCATCTGCGGAATATGACGGCCGTCACCGAAATGGGCGGTGTGATCTTTCCGCCGTTGCCGGCGTTCTATCAGAAGCCCGCGAGCATCGACGAAATGGTCGATCACACCGTCGCGCGCGTCATCGATCTGTTCGGCTTTGCCCAACCGGTTGCACCCGCGTGGCGCGGGCTGCGCGGCGAAGCGTCGGATTGACAACGCCGGCGACACAATTCGTTGCCCGCCGGACCGTTTATAAACGAAGCTAGCGGTACTACATTCACGGCATACCGCTTAGGAATTTGCCGCCATGAGCCGACTCCCCACCGTTTTCATTTCCCACGGCGCGCCGACGCTGCCGATCGACCCGTCGATGCCGTCCGCCGAATTCGCATCGCTCGGTCAGACGCTGCCGCGCCCCGGCGCCATTTTGATGCTGTCCGCGCATTGGGGCACGGCGCAGCCGGTCGCTAGCACGGCCGAGCGCCCGGAAACCATCCACGACTTCTACGGCTTCCCGCGCGCGCTCTACGAACTGCGCTATCCGGCGCCCGGCGCGCCCGATCTGGCGAAGCGCGCCGCCGCGCTGCTCGGCGCGCAAGGCATTCCCGCCGCGACGACGAATCACGGGCTCGATCACGGCGCATGGGTGCCGATGCTGCTGATGTTCCCCGACGCCGAGGTGCCGGTCACGCAGCTATCGATTCAGCCGCATCTCAATGCCGCGCACCATTTCCGCATCGGCCGGGCGCTGCGCGAGTTGCGCGATGACGGCGTGATGATCGTCGGTTCCGGGCAGATCACGCACAATCTGCGCATGGCCGATTTCAGCGCTCGCCCTGAAGACGCCGATCCGCGCGTGGCCGAATTCACCGACTGGTTCGAGAGCCGCATGGCCGAACGCGATATCGACGCCCTGCTCGACTATCGCGCACGCGCGCCGCACGCCGCGCTGATGCATCCGACCGACGAGCATCTGCTGCCGGTGTTCAGCGCGCTCGGCGCGGCGGCGGACGATTATCGGCTCGGCATCCAGTCACTCGGCACATTCCAGCGTGCGCTCGCGATGACCAACTACGTCTTCACCGACGACTGATCGAAAAAAGCCCGCCTGATCGCTCAGGCGGGCTTTGTTCGGCGAAGGCGAAACGCTTACGCGCCGACTTCGTGAAGAATGTCGTCGGTGCTTTCGCGCTCTTCGAGATAGGTCGTGCGATAACCCGTGTGCACGCCCCAGTAATAGAAGATCAGCGCGAGCACGGCGACCGCCGCCATGTCCCAGCCGTACGGCAGCAATCCGTTTCCGCCGAAGTCCTTGCTGCCGATCAGCGACATGACCGCCATCGACGGCAGATAGGCCACGAGCCACCAAGCAGCCTTCAGATCGCGGCCCCAGCCTGCGAAACCGACCTTGCTCTGAAAATAGAAGTACACCGGCAACGCGACGACCATCAGCAGAATGATCTCGCCGGTCAGCGGCCACTTCGCCCAGAACAGCACGAGCGACGCGCACACGAATGCGAACGGCGCGACCAGGCCCATCAGCGGAATATTGACCGGGCGATCCAGATCCGGCGCCGCGCGGCGCAACGCCATCAGGCTGACGGGGCCGGTGAGATACGAGATGACCGTCGCCACCGAGATCACCGCCGCGAGCGTGCCCCAGCCGCGGAAGAAGAACAGGAACACGAACGACACGAACAGGTTGAACCACATCGCCTGACGCGGCACGCCGTAAAACGGATGCACGTTGCCGAACATCTTCGGCATCGTGTTGTTGCGCTCCATCGCGTAGATCATGCGCGTGGTCGTGGCCATATAGGTCGTGCCGGTGCCGCTCGGACTGACGAACGCATCGACATACAAGAGGATGGCGAGCCAATTCAGGTTGAGCGCGATCGCCAGTTCCGCGAACGGCGATGCAAAGTTGAAGTGCTGCCAGCCCTTCGCCACATCCGCCGGATTCACCGCGCCGATGTACGCGATCTGAAGCAGCACGTAGATCACGAGCGCGATCAGGATCGAACCGACCACGGCGAACGGGATGCTTTTCGCCGGATGGCGCGCCTCGCCCGCGAGGTTCACCGGGCTCTGAAAGCCGTTGAAGCTGAACACGATCCCGCTCGTCGCCACGGCGGTGAGAACCGCGGACCATCCGAACGGCGCGAAATTCGACGCCGTGCCGAAGTTCTCCGAATGGAAGCCCGAGAAGACGAGGCCGCCGATCGTCAAACCCGGCACCAGGAACTTGAAGATCGTGATGATCGAGTTCGCGCGCGCGAACAGCTTGACGCCCCAGTAATTCAGCAGGAAGTAAATGACGACCAGCACGGCCGACAACAGCAGGCCAGTAGTCGTGAGCGTATGTCCGACGAACAGCTCGTGCGCCCATTCGTACGGCCAGGTGCTCATGTACTGGATGGACGCTTCCGCTTCGATCGGAATGACGGACACGATCGCGATCCAGTTCGCCCAAGCGCTGATGAATCCGACCAGCGCGCCGTGCGAATAGCGCGCGTAGCGCACCATGCCGCCGGATTCGGGAAAGGTTGCGCCCAGTTCGGCGTAGGTCAGCGCAATCGCCAGAATGACCACCGCACCGATGATCCACGCGCAAATCGCGGCGGGTCCGGCGATCTGCGACGCCTTCCACGCACCGAACAGCCACCCCGACCCGATGATGGATCCGAGGCCCGTCAGCATCAGCGCCAACGGACCGATGTTTCGCTTAATCGACTTCTCTGTCACTTTTCCTCCAAATATCTCGCACTGCCGGAATAGAAACGGCTCGCGGAGCCGCCGTTGCCCGATCCAGCAACGACCATGTCTGGCAGCCGGCGATATCGGTGCAACCGTCAAGAAGGCGCGTAGTTTAACGGTTGCACCTTTCGAATGCAGTGCATATTGGAGAGAAGTTCGCCCCAAAGCGGGGATTCCTTGAGCCAGTCGAGACCGGATGCGCAAGCGCTGTAAAATTTGCTTACGCATCTCAAAAAAATCCCTTCAGAGTTGTCGGATATTAATTGACCGCGAAATCGTTTCGCCGTATAAAGCTTCTTGCAGGATTTCAAGTGGCGAGTGAATTGGTTCTTTCGAGTTCGCCATCACGGTACTCCGGTTGGTCCCATTGCCCCTTCCTTGATTTTCCGCACCCCTGGGCTTCGGCCTTATTCATCATTTTTTTGGAACAAGTAACATGGAAACCGGTACCGTCAAGTGGTTCAATGACGCAAAGGGCTTTGGCTTCATCACTCCGGATGGCGGCGGCGAAGATCTGTTCGCGCACTTCTCGGAAATCCGCATCGAAGGCTTCAAGACGCTTCAGGAAAACCAAAAGGTTTCCTACGAAGTGAAGACCGGCCCGAAGGGCAAGCAAGCCGCGAACATCAAGCCGGTCTAAGACCCGCTAGAATTCGTATGAAAAACCCCGCTTCGGCGGGGTTTTTTGTTTTCTGCGCGGCTGCGTGATCCGCATCAGGCGAAGATGCGTTGCGCGTAGATTCCGAGTCCTTTCGCCACGCTGGCGAGGCGATCGCCGAATACCGGTTTCGCGCCGGGAAACGCCGCCGAAAGCGCGTCCGACAGGAATCGCAGACCCGTCGTGCCACCTGTGAAATAGACCGCGCCCACGTCCGCCGGCGCGACGCCCGCCCGCTTGAGCGTCTCGTGCGCCGCCTCGACGATCCGCCGCGTTTCGTCCGCGCCGGCCGCGATGAGCTGCGTCTCGTCGAACCCGACGCGCAGCGCTTCTTCCACCTCTTCCATGTCGATTTCGGTCGTGCCGCCCGCGGCGACGTCGATCTTCGCTTCCTCGGCGTGCGCGGTCAGCGCGTGCCCGAGCCGGCGATACACGACGCGCATCAGCCGATCGTGATGCCGCACGTCGGTGTAGAGATGGCGCATCAGTTGCAATTCGCTCACGCGCTTCGGCGTATAGACCGTGTTGATCAGATGCCAGGTCGCGAGATCGAAATACACGGGGCTCGGCACTTCGCGCCCTTTCGGATCGAGCGATTGATAGCCGAGTTCGCGCAGCACCGTCGCGAGTTCCACGCGCCGGTCGAAATCCGTGCCGGCGACGTGCACGCCGTGGTGCGCGAGCACATCGCCCTTGCGCTCGAGATGCCGCGCGCGCTCCGGACCGACGCGCACGAGCGAAAAGTCCGACGTGCCGCCGCCTATATCGGCGACCAGGACGAGGCCTTCCTGCGTCAGCCCGGCCTCATAGTCGAAGGCCGCCGCGATCGGCTCGTATTGGAAATGGATCTCGCGCAAGCCGACCGCGTGCGCGCACGCTTCGAGCTGCTTTTGCGCGAGATGGTCGGCGCGCGGATCGTCGTCGACGAAAAATACGGGGCGGCCGAGCACCGCGCGCGTGAGCGGTTCGGCGGCGAGCGCCTGCGCCTTCTGCTTCAAATGCTGCAGAAAGAGCGTGATGACATCGGTGTATTTGATCGCCGAGCCGTCGCCCAGGTCGGTGCTGTTGTCCGCGAGCGGCGAACCGAGAATGCTCTTCATCGAGCGCATCAGGCGGCCGTCGAAGCCGTCGATGTACGCTTCGAGCGCCGCGCGGCCGTAGGACTGGTTATTCTCGTCTGTGTTGAAGAAAACCGCGGTGGGCAGCGTCGTCGCTTCGCCTTCGACGGGCGCCAGCCGGATCGACAATCCGTCGGGCAAAGCCACCGCTGAATTCGATGTGCCGAAATCGATCGCGCAATAAGTCATGGGCATCGGCGGCGTCCTGAAAGACGCCGCATTCAAACATGGACGGCGTTTTTAACACGTTCGCGCGGGCGCATCAACCGCATTTCGGATATTTTTAAACCATTGAGTTTATTCGACAAAAGCGGAATATAACTTGCTCGCCTCGCGGCAATTTGTTTGATTTCGAGAGCACGCTCCGACGCATGAACGAAACCGCCACGCCACGGGAGACCCGTTTGAGCGATACAGCCAGCGATCGCCCGGCCATCATCGAAACCGATCTGCCCGGGCGGCTCGATCGCCTGCCGTGGGGACGCTTTCACACGCTGATCGTCCTTGCGCTCGGCATCACCTGGCTGCTCGACGGCCTCGAAGTGACGCTCGCCGGCGCGGTCGCGAGCGCGCTGAAATCGAGCCCGGCGCTGCAGTTTTCGAATGCCGATGTCGGTATCGCGGGCAGCGCGTATATCGCGGGCGCGGTGCTCGGCGCGCTCGGGTTCGGCTGGCTCACGGACCGGCTCGGCCGGCGCAAGCTGTTCTTCATCACGCTCTTTCTGTACGTGGCCGCGACCGCCGCGACCGCGTTCTCGTGGAATCTCGCGACGTTCGTACTGTTCCGTTTTCTGACGGGCGCGGGCATCGGCGGCGAATACACGGCAATCAATTCGACGATTCAGGAATTCACGCCCGCCCGCCTGCGCGGCTGGACCGATCTCGCGATCAACGGCACGTTCTGGGTCGGCGCGGGCATCGGCGCGGCGGGCTCGATCGTGCTGCTCGATCCCGCGCTGCTTCCGCCCGATTGGGGCTGGCGGGCGTGCTTTCTGATCGGCGCGGCGCTCGGGCTCACGATTCTCTTCATGCGCATGTGGGTGCCGGAAAGCCCGCGCTGGCTCATCACGCACAATCGCGCGGACGAGGCGAGGCACGTCGTCGAGGAAATCGAGGCGCATTTTCGGCAGCACGGCGTCGAGATTCCCGACACGCCCGTCAAGCCGCTGCGTCTGCACGCGCGTGATGGCACGCCGATCCGCGAAGTCGTCCACACGCTGTTCAAGGCGCATCGCAGCCGCTCGCTCGTCGGATTGGTGCTGATGACCGCGCAGGCGTTCTTCTACAACGCGATTTTCTTCACCTACGCGCTCGTGCTGACCGATTTCTATCATGTGCCGGGCGATCACATCGGCTGGTACGTGCTGCCGTTCGCCGCCGGGAATTTTCTCGGTCCGGTGCTGCTCGGCAGACTTTTCGACGTGCTCGGACGGCGTCGCATGATCGCGTCGACGTATGCGATCTCGGGCGTGCTGCTGACGGTGAGCGGCTGGATGTTCATGCACGGCATGCTCACCGTGACGACGCAAACCATCGCGTGGATGGTGATTTTCTTCTTCGCGTCGGCGGCGGCGAGTTCCGCGTATCTGACCGTGAGCGAGACGTTCCCGCTGGAAATTCGCGCGCTCGCCATCGCCGTGTTCTACGCGTTCGGCACGGCGCTCGGCGGCATTATCGGGCCGACGCTTTTCGGCCAGTTGATTGACACGCACGAGCGCGGCCCTGTGTTCATCGGCTATCTGATCGGCTCGCTGCTGATGATCGCGGCGGCGGTCGTCGCCGGAATCTGGGGCGTCGCGGCGGAGCGCAAATCGCTCGAAGATGTCGCTCGTCCACTTTCGGCGGCGGACGAGCACTGACCGCGCTTACTTGAACGCCTTGTCCCACGCGCCTTCGAAGGCCGTTTCAGCCAGCGTCTTGCGTGCGCGCGGCGCCGCTTCGCGCTCGCGCAGCGCGTCGTCGAGCTCGCTCGCGTCGCCGTGATGCCCGATCGCGATCATCGCGATGATCTCGACATCGGCGGGAACCGAGAACGCCTGACGGAAGGCGTCGCGGTCGAAGCCGCCCATCTGATGCGTCGCGAGTCCGAGCGCGTGCGCCTGGAGCACCAGCGCCATCGCGGCCGCGCCGGTGTCATAAGTCGCGGTGCGGTTCGCGTCGCCTTTCGGCGTGAGCGTCGAGGCCGTCACGCAGACGAGCAGCGGCACGTTCACGTTCCATTTCTGATTCGACGGCGCGAGCGTATCGAACGCGCGTTTGAACGCGGCTTCGTCGCGATGACGATCGAACGCGATGAAACGCCACGGCTGCAAATTGTTCGACGACGGCGCCCAACGCGCCGCTTCGAGCAGGCGATGCAACGTCGTGCGCTCGATCGGCGCATTGGAAAAGGCGCGCGGGCTCCAGCGGCCGGCGATCAGTTCGTGGATGTCGACATCGGTCGGAGCGGGTTTCGTGCTCATGTTGATCCTCGTTGGCGTGATGAAAGACAAACGGCGCGCATCGGCAAAGATGCGCGCCGTTCAACGCGACAAGGATAAACAAGCTCGCGCGCGCGTGCAGATCGTCAGGTCGCGGCGACGCCCATCGTCCGGCCCGCGCGATTGATGCGCAGCACCGTCACGGCGGCGACGAGGCACAGGCCGCCGGAGATCATCGTCGCGACGGTATAGCTGCCGAGGCTCGAACGCAGCATGCCGCCGCCGAGCGCCGCGAACGCCGCGCCGAGCTGATGGCCCGCGACGACCCAGCCGAACACGATCGGCGCCGATTCCTTGCCGTAGACATCGGTGGCGAGGCGCACGGTCGGCGGCACGGTGGCGATCCAGTCGAGCCCGTAGAACACGGCGAAGAGCGGCAGGCCGAAGAAATCGATGCCGAACGCATACGGCAGATAGATCAGCGACAGTCCGCGAAGGCCGTAGTACCAGAACAGCAGCACGCGCGAGTTGAAACGGTCGGAAAGCCAGCCGGAGAGCGTCGTGCCGAACAGATCGAAAATGCCCATCGCGGCGAGCAGCGTCGCGCCCTGCACTTGCGTCATGCCGTAGTCGGAGCACATCGCGATCAGATGCGTGCCGACGTAACCGTTCGTGCTCGCGCCGCAGACGAAGAAGCTGAAGAACAGCAGCCAGAAATCGCGCGTCTTGCTGGCCATCGCGAGCGTGCCGAACGCGACCTTGATCGGATTTTTCGGCGGCGGGAGCGCGCCGGGCGGCAAGTCGGCGGTCTCGCCGACCGGACGCAGCGAGAGATCGGCCGGGCGCTCGGGCAGCAGCCACGCGACGAGCGGCAACACGATCGCCGCCGCCGCCGCGACGACGAACACTACCGGACGCCAGCCGTAATGCTCGGAGATCGAAGCGAGGAACGGCAGGAACACGAGCTGGCCGGTCGCGGAACTCGCGGTGAGAATGCCCATCGCGAGGCCGCGATGCGTCGTGAACCAGCGATTCACGATCGTCGCGGACAGCGTGAGCGCGGCCACGCCCGTCGCGCTGCCGACCATCACGCCCCAGACGAGCACCATTTGCCACGGCTCGGTCATCATCGACGAAATGCCGACGCCGGCGGCAAGCGTCGCAATTGCGGCCAGCACGGTCGGGCGCACGCCGAAACGCTGCATCGCGGCCGCGGCGAACGGGCCCGCGAGACCGTAGAGCGCGAGATTGATCGAAATCGCCAGCGAAATCGTGCCGCGCGACCAGCCGAACTGCTTTTCGAGCGGCAACATCATGACGCTCGGCGTTGCGCGCGTGCCAGCCGCCGCGAGCAACACCAGGAACACGACGCCCACCGCGACCCAGCCGTAATGCATACGGCCGTTCAGCCGTCTCGCTACCCAATTCATCGCTGCTCCGTCAGGTTGATTTTTATCTCAAGCAAGAACATTCGTTACCGTTCTGTCACATCAGAGTTGCGAGCTTAGTTACCGATCGGTAACATGTCAAGCATGCAGCAGAAATCATCGAGGATCCGATCTTGACCCGAGTAACGTCCGATCAGCCGAAAACCGCCGCCCGTCGCAACGCGCGCACGGACGCGGCGACCGCGCAGGAGCAATTGCTCGACGCGGCGCAGGAGCTTTTCTATCGCGACGGCATCCGCGCGATCGGCGTCGATGCCGTCGTCGAGCGGGCGGGCGTCAATAAAATGAGCCTGTATCGGCAATTCGCGTCGAAAGACGAACTCGTCGTCGCGTATCTGGAGCGCATGGATGAAAGATTCCGGCGGCGCTTCGAGGCGAGCGTCGCGAAACATCCCGGCGAGCCGGCGAAACAGCTCGTCCAGGCGCTCGAAGATCTGGTGAAGCGCGCGTCGTCGCCCGATTACCGCGGCTGCCCGTTCGTGAATATCGCGTGCGAATTCGGCGATCCGGCGCATCCCGCGCGCCAATCGGTCGAGCGCAACAAAAGTTACCTGATGACCCGCCTCGTCGAAATTTCGGCGGCCGCCGGAGCGGATAATCCCGTCGAACTGGCGGAATCGCTCGCGTTGCTCGTCGACGGCATCTACGCGACGAGCCAGACCTACGGCCCCAGTTCGGGCCCGCTGCTCGCCGCGCCGCGCATCGCGCGCACGCTGATCGCGGCGGCCTGCGCCGGGCATCGCAAACAGGAAGATTCATGAATGACAGCAGCAACCGCGACGACGTGATCGCGGCGACCCGACACTGGCTCACCCGCGCGGTGATCGGACTCAACCTGTGCCCGTTCGCGAAGAGCGTGCATGTCAAAGAGCAGATTCGCTATGTGGTGAGCGAGGCGCGCGGCGTGGACGACCTCGTCGTGGAACTGACCGATGAACTTCGCCTCTTGCGCGACACCGACGCGGAAGTAATCGACACGACGCTTTTCATCACGCCGCATGCGTTCGCCGATTTCGCCGACTATAACGACGCGCTCTTCTTCGCCGAGCGCCTCGTCGATCAATTGGGACTCGCGGGCGAATTGCAGATCGCGAGTTTTCATCCGGACTATCGGTTCGAAGGCACCGGGCCCGACGATATCGACAACTACACGAATCGCGCGCCGTACCCGACGTTCCATCTGATCCGCGAAGCGAGCATCGATCGCGCGGTGGCTGCATTTCCCGATGCGGCCGACATCTACGAACGCAATATCGAAACGCTGCGCCGTCTCGGGCAGGACGGCTTCGCAGCGTGGATGAAAGAGAAGTCCTGATCAGTGCGCGGGCGCGAAAAAGCGCTCGCGCAACTCGTCCAGCCCGAGCGTTTCCAGCACGTCAGACAGCCTTTGCGCAGGCCGGCCGCGCGGCAGGTCCTTGAATTGCGCAACGATGAGCTCGTTTTTCATCGAATGTTCCCAGCCGACGAGTTCCGTTACGCTCACCTGATAACCGTGCGATTCGAGCTGCAGGCAGCGCAGCACGTTCGTGATCTGGCTCCCGAATTCGCGCGTGTGCAGCGGATGCCGCCACATTTCCGTCAGCACGTTCTTCGAAAGCGAGTGGCCCTTGTTCTTGCGCAGCACCGAAGCCACTTCCGCCTGACAGCACGGCACCACGACGATGTATTTCGCTTTCTTTTGCAGAGCGAACTGGATGGCGTCGTCGGTGGCGGTGTTGCACGCGTGAAGCGCGGTGACGATATCGATCGAATCAGGTAGACGATCTGAATCAATTGATTCGGCCACCGACAGATTCAAAAATGACATCCCCGTAAACCCGAGTCGGCCAGCCAATTCTTCCGATTTTTTTACGAGCTCTTCGCGCGTCTCGATTCCAAAGATGTGTGACCGATCGCGCAGAGTCTTGAAGAAGAGATCGTAGAGAATAAACCCAAGATAGGATTTTCCTGCACCGTGATCGACAAGTGATACGGCCCCTTGGCGCTCGTGAACTTCGGCGAGAAGCGGTTCGATGAACTGATAGAGGTGATAGACCTGCTTCAGTTTGCGGCGGCTGTCCTGATTCATCTTGCCGTCGCGCGTGAGGATATGGAGTTCCTTCAGCAGTTCGATCGACTGGCCTGGACGAATCTCGTGTTTGGTGGATGGGTCGGGTGTGCCCGGAGCCGACGCGGAGGACTTCCTGGTCATCTTGAAGGTGTGTTGAATAAAAAAAGCGGAGCAGTTCGCGCCGAATGTGCGCTAACCGCTGGTTCTGCCGTCTCAAAAGGGGAAGTTTACCCAAAAGCGCGAAGACGCTCTTGTTCCAGCCACGGCTGATCGGCCAATGCGTGGCAGCAAACGCATGGAACGGATTGTGCATCGTCGGACAATGAGGCCATTGGAAAAGACGACACAGCGTGGCCTCGCGGCTGCGTACCGATGCAGCAAGCAGGAGCAACAAGCCAGTAACAAGCCGTGCCTCGACACGTCGAACGTCGTCACCCGCGCCCACCTTGTTACGTAACACCTAACGCACAGCGCGGCGAATGCGACTCGCCGGCGCCATGAACATGAGAGGACGGCGATGGATGCGATCCCGGACAAGAAAGCAGAGAAACAATTTCAGGAGATGCTCGCGGCACTGACCGCGATGCCCGCGTGGAGCGAAAAGCAGCAACTCGAACTCGAAATGGCACGAGAGATTTCCGTGGAGATGTTGCGCCTCGCCGAATCGATGCGCGACGGCTCCACCGATATCGAAACGTGCCTGACCATGCTGAAGTACGCCAAGGTGATGGATTTCGTCCTGACGACGCTCGCGTCACGCCGCGAGATTGCGCCGCAAACGTTGCGCGTGATCTTCAAGCTGGCGGGTCTGAAGGTCGATGAAGCCTATCCGGGCTGACGCGATCGCGCGTCTGAAACCGGTGCGCGTTCCGAGCGCGCGCCGGCGTCAGCTTTTGCGTTTGGTCATGAGGCGCGCCGCGGACTGACGCATGTGCCGCTGCATCGCGGCTTGCGCCTGTATGGCGTCGCGCGCTTCCAGTGCTTCCAGAATCTCGCGATGCTCGCCAAGCGCGGCCGCCCACGTTTCCTCTCCTTCGAAGTGCCCACGCAGTGTCGATGACAGCGGACTATGCCGCTCGTCATACAGACTGCCGACCGTTCGCACGAGCACGTCGTTGCCGGTCATCTGCGCGATCGCGATGTGAAACGCGCGATCGGTCGCCATCGGCACCTGGCCGTTCGCGACTTCGCGCGCCATCGTCTCGTACACGGCGCGCAACGCCTTGATCTCTTTCGGTTTCGCGAACGGCGCGACGCTCGCCGCGATCGCGCCCTCGATTACGCCGCGCGCGTTCATGATCTCGATCGGGCTTTCGCCCAGTTCCGCTTCGCTCGTCGCCGGCTTCGCCGACGGCGCCGCGACGATGTACACGCCCGAGCCCATGCGAATTTCGACGCGCCCTTCCAGTTCCAGCGCGACAAGCGCCTCGCGCACCGATGGCCGCGACACGCCGAGCGTCTGCGCCAGTTCGCGCTCGGACGGCAAGCGGCCGTTCGGCGCGAAATCCTGCTGTTCGATCAGCCCGCGCAGCTTGTCGGCGATCTGTAGATAGAGGCGACGCGTTTCGGCTGGTTTGACGCTCACGAGCTGGCTCCTGCTTTTCGTCTCGGGGAAAACGTGGATTGTAATCAGTGGAAGGGTTGACGCGCCGTGGGGCGGGCGTTTGCCGTCCGCAGACTGCTTACAAGTGGCTTGACCAATTCTATTTCAAGACACTAGTATGCAATCCGGTAAGGCCAGGTGGGCCAATTTTTTTACGGCAATCTGGAACCGTTCCCAGACCAAATTCCTCCCTAGCGCGCGCGACGATGAGCAATCCGATTCTTCAATTCGGCACCAGCCGCTTTTTGCAGGCACACGTCGATTTTTTCGTGACCGTTGCGGCGCGCCGCGATCCGGCGAAAGCGCTCGGCAAGATCACCGTCGTCCAGACGACGTCGAGCGCCGACAGCCGCGCGCGTGTCGAGGCCTTGCGCTCGGCCGGGCGTTATCCGGTGCGCATCCGTGGCCGTCAGCGCGATGAAACCATCGATATGACGGTCGAATGCGACGCCATCACCGAAGCGCTGCACGCGAACGAAGACTGGCCCTTGCTGATCGAGCGCGTGAAGCGCGACGTGAAAGTGATCGTCTCGAACACCGCCGACGCAGGGTACGCGCTTTTCGATGAAGACACCGCCGATCTGCTCGACGGCCAGCGCACGCCGCGCGGCTTCGCGGCGAAGCTCGCGGTGCTGCTGCACGCGCGGCATCGCGCCGGCGGCGCGCCGATCACGCTTCTGCCCTGCGAACTCGTTTCGCGCAACGGCGATACGCTGCGCGATCTGGTGATCGGCGTGGCGCGCGGCTGGAACGTCGACGACGCGTTCATCGCTTATCTGACGAACGACTGCGTGTGGGTGAATTCGCTCGTGGACCGCATCGTGTCGGAGCCGATACAACCTGTCGGCGCGATCGCGGAGCCGTACGCGCTGTGGGCGATCGAGCGTCAGGACGGCATGGTATTGCCGTGCGAGCACGAGGACATCGTCGTCACCGACGATCTCGCGCACTACGAACGCCTCAAGCTTCTGATGCTGAATCTCGGCCACACGATGCTCGCGCAGATCTGGCGCACGCGCGACGGCTCGCCGGACATGACCGTACTCGACGCGATGCGCGATCCGGCCTATCGCGAGCCGCTCGAAGCGACGTGGCGCGACGAAGTGCTTCCCGTATTCGCGGCGCTCGGCAAGGGCGACGTTGCGGCCGACTACCTCGCGAGCGTGCGCGACCGCTTCGAGAACCCGTTTCTCGTCCATCGGCTCGCTGACATCGCGCGCAATCACGACGAGAAGAAAGTTCGACGCTTTCAGCCCGTCATCGATCTGGCGCGCGAACTGAAGCTCGACATCGAACAAACGCGTCTTCGCGACGCACTCGAAACCGCCTGACGACCGGCCCGACCGATTTTCAATCACGGCTCACCGCGCCGGCATCGCGGATCGAGCTGGAACACATTGAAGTGCCGCCCCATTGAGGAGACAAACGATGCGCAAAATGCGTTGGGTAGTGATATTTCTGGCCTTTCTGGCAATCGCGATCAATTACATCGATCGTGCAAACCTTGCGGTCGCCGCGCCGCAAATCGAAAAAGCGCTCAATATCGGCCCGGCCGAAATGGGCTTCATCCTGAGCGGCTTCTTCTGGAGCTACGCGCTCATGCAGATGCCGTTCGGCTGGTTCGTCGATCGCGTCGGCGCACGCATCGCACTGCCGCTCGCGGTGGGCTGGTGGTCGGTGTTCACGGCGTTGACCGCGGTTGCGACGAGCGTCGTCGGCATGTTCGGCTGCCGCCTGATGCTGGGCGTCGGCGAAGCGGGCGCGTATCCGTCGTGCGCGAAGCTCGTGTCGCAATGGTTCACAAAATCGCAGCGCGCATTCGCGACCAGCATCTTCGATTCGGGCTCGCGCGTGGGTTCGGCACTGTCCATTCCGGTCGTCGCGTTCATCATCAGCTCGTTCGGCTGGGAAGCGTCGTTCGTCATTACCGGCGTGATCGGCTTCGTGTGGATTCTCGGCTGGTTCCTGATCTACCGTAACAAGTCGAAGGGCGATCTCACCGGCGAAACCGATGTCGCGCCGGTGCCGGTTGCGCCGAAGAACAAGGTGTCGTGGGCGTCGCTGTTCAAGTACCGCACGCTGTGGGGCATGATGCTCGGCTTCTTCTGCCTGAACTTCGTGATCTACTTCTTCATCACCTGGTTCCCGAGCTATCTCGTGCAGGCGCACGGCTTCTCGCTGAAATCGCTCGGCACGCTCGGCACGATTCCCGCGCTGATGTCGATTCCCGGCGGCTGGCTCGGCGGCTTCATCTCCGATTCGCTCTTCAAGCGCGGCTGGAGCCTGACCGCCGCACGCAAGACCTGCATGGTCGGCGGCATGCTGATGTCGTCCGTCATCACGCTGTGCGCGTTCGTCGAAAACATTTATCTGATGCTCGCGTTCTTCGGCATCGCTTACGCGAGTCTCGCGTTCGCCGCTGCATCGATCTGGTCGCTCCCGAGCGACGTCGCGCCGACGCCGGATCACGTCGCGTCGATCGGCGGCATCCAGAATTTCGCGTCGAATCTGGCAGGCATCGTCATCACCACGTTCACCGGCGTGATGCTCGCGATCACCAAGGGCTCGTTCGTGATTCCGCTGTGCGTCGCGGGCGGCTTCTGCTTCCTCGGCGCGTTCAGCTATCTTTTCATTGTCGGCAAGATCGAACCGCTCAATCGCGCCGAAGAAGAGCAAGCCCGGCGCGACGACGGTCGCGCACCTTCCACGGTCTGAGTCTGAGAACAAAACCATGTCCACCACATCCACCGACCATGCGGTCATCCGGCTGCATCCCAATGACGACGTCGTGATCGCGACGCGTCAGTTGCTCTCCGGCGCGCGGATCGCGTCGGAGGATCTCGTCGTCGCCGGGCTGATTCCGCCGGGCCACAAGATCGCGACGCGCGATATCGCGGCGGGCGCGCCCGTGAAGCGCTACAACCAGATCATCGGCGTGGCGAAGGAAGCGATCGCGCGCGGGCAGCACGTCCACACGCACAATCTGTCGATGGCCGATTTCGCGCGCGAGCACGCGTTCGGCGTCGATCTGCATCCGACGCCGTTCGTCGACAAGCCCGCGACTTTCATGGGCATCCGCCGCGAGGACGGCCGCGTCGCCACGCGCAATTTCGTCGGCGTGCTGACGAGCGTGAACTGCTCGGCGACGGTCGCCCGCGCGATCGCCGATCATTTCCGGCGCGACGTGCATCCGGAAGCGCTCGCGGATTACCCGAACGTCGACGGCGTGATCGCGCTGACGCACGGTCTCGGATGCGGCATCGACATGCAGGGCGAAGGGCTCGGCATCTTGCGGCGCACGCTTGCGGGTTACGCGGTGCATCCGAATTTTCATTCGGTGCTGTTCGTGGGTCTGGGATGCGAGACCAATCAGATTTCCGGTGTGCTCGAATCGAGCGGGCTGAAGGACGGTTCGCATCTGAAGAGCTTCACGATTCAGGATAGCGGCGGCACGCGCAAGACGATCGAACGCGGCATCGCGCTGGTGAAGGAAATGCTCGCCGATGCCAATCGCGTGCAGCGCGAGCCGCTGCCGGCGTCGCATCTGATCGTCGGTTTGCAGTGCGGCGGGTCGGATGGCTATTCGGGCATTTCGGCGAATCCCGCCTTGGGCGCGGCGGTCGACAAGCTCGTCGCGCATGGCGGCACGGCGATTCTTTCCGAAACGCCGGAAGTGTATGGCGCGGAGCATCTGCTGACGCGCCGCGCGGTGAGCCGCGAGGTCGGTGAGAAACTGCTCACGCGTATCAAGTGGTGGGAAGAATACTGCGCGCGCAATGGCGCGGCGATGGACAACAATCCGTCGGCAGGCAACAAGGTCGGCGGATTGACGACGATCCTCGAGAAATCGCTCGGCGCGGTCGCGAAAGGCGGGACAACGAATCTCGTCGAAGTGTACGAGTACGCTCAGCGCATCGACGCGAAAGGCTTCGTGTTCATGGATTCGCCCGGCTACGATCCGATGTCGGCGACGGGCCAGGTTGCATCGGGCGCAAATCTGATCTGCTTCACGACGGGACGCGGTTCGGCTTATGGATGCGCGCCGTCGCCGTCGCTCAAACTGGCGACGAACACCGCGCTGTGGGAACGCCAGGAAGAGGACATGGATATCAATTGCGGCGGCGTGATCGACGGCTCCGCGACCATCGAACAACTCGGCGACGAAATCTTCCAGATGATGCTCGACTGTGCGTCAGGCGTGGCGTCGAAGAGCGAACTCCACGGGTATGGGCAGAGTGAGTTCGTGCCTTGGCAGGTGGGTGTGGTGACTTGAGGCTTCTATTTTGGTGAAAAAAACGCGCCGTGTTCCGGCGCGTATTTCTTCGATCAGGCCGGTCCGAGGTCGATTTGGATTGGCTCGTCCGAGCAGTCGAACACCGTGCCGTGAAGCCGCACTTCGCACCATTCGCGAAAGAGTTTGAGCGATCGCTTCTGCGGCCACAATGCGTCGTCCGTGTGCCAGTCGTCGAGCATCTGGTCGAAAATCGTCTGCCAGTTTCGGTTGATCCATTTCTCGGCGGACTCGATAACATCGTCGCCTCCGCATGGAATCAGGAACGTGTTTGGGTCGTCGCGCGCCTCGTCGAAAAGAACGGGACGCTGCGGGTCTGGTGCCGGATCGGCGCGGTTGATCCAATCGACGAACGGCTGCTTCGGCAAGACGACAGCAGCCGCTCGATTGGTGACGAGAAGCGCATCGGATGGCATGTTCGCGACCTCGTTGGGAGCGCGGACGATCAGACCGTCTCGGCGTGTTGCGCCATCATCTGCAACGCGACGGCTTCCGCCACTTCGATGCCGTCGATCGCAGCCGAATAAATGCCCCCAGCGTAGCCCGCGCCCTCTCCCGCCGGATAAAGCCCCTCCACATTGACGCTCTGATAGTCGTCCTTGCGACGCACGCGGATCGGCGACGACGTGCGCGTCTCGACACCGGTCAACACTGCGTCGTGCATCGCGAATCCCTTGATCTTCTTGTCGAGCTCGGGCAACGCTTCGCGAATCGCTTCGATCACGTAATCGGGCAGCGCGGTGCTCAAATCGGTCGGCTTTACGCCCGGCTTGTAGGACGGCGCCACGGAACCGAGCGAAGTGGATGCGCGCCCCGCGATGAAATCGCCGACGAGTTGCCCCGGCGCGGAGTAGTCGCCGCCGCCGAGTTCGAACGCGCGCTCTTCCCACTTGCGCTGAAACGCGATGCCGGCCAGCGGGCCGCCCGGGTAGTCATCCGGCGTAATGCCGACGACGATGCCCGCGTTCGCGTTACGCTCGGCGCGCGAATACTGGCTCATGCCGTTCGTCACGACGCGGCCCGGCTCGGACGTCGCCGCGACGACCGTGCCGCCCGGGCACATGCAGAAGCTATAGACCGCGCGTCCATTGCTGCAGTGATGGACCACTTTGTAGTCGGCCGCGCCGAGCTTTTCGTGGCCGGCGAATTTCCCGAAGCGGCTTCTGTCGATGACGCCTTGCGGATGCTCGATCCGGAAGCCGAGCGAGAACGGCTTGGCCTCCATGTAGACGCCGCGTTCGTGCAGCATCTCGAACGTATCGCGTGCGCTGTGACCGACGGCGAGCACGACGTGATCGCAGCGCAGCGTTTCGCCCGTCGAAAGTTTGAGCCCGCGCACCTTGCCGTTATCGATGTCGATGTCTTCAACCCGGTGCTGAAATCGCACTTCCCCGCCAAGCTGATGGATTTGCGCGCGCATCTTCTCGACCATGCTCACCAGCCGGAAGGTACCGATGTGCGGCCGGCTCAAATACAGAATGTCTTCCGGCGCGCCAGCTTTGACGAACTCGTCGAGCACCTTGCGGCCGTAATGTTTGGGATCTTTGATCTGGCTGTAGAGCTTGCCGTCCGAGAACGTGCCTGCGCCGCCTTCGCCGAACTGCACGTTCGATTCCGGATTGAGCTCGTTGCGACGCCAGAGGCCCCACGTGTCTTTCGTCCGCTCGCGCACCGCTTTGCCGCGTTCGAGAATGATCGGCCGAAAGCCCATCTGCGCGAGGATCAAGCCGGCGAAAAGCCCGCACGGTCCCATGCCGATGACGACGGGACGCAGCATCGTCGATTGCGCCGGCGCTTTTGCGACGAAACGATACGCCATGTCGGGCGTCACGCCGCAGTGCGGATGCGGATGCGCTTCCAGTCGCTTCAACACCGACGCTTCGTCTCGCAACTCGACATCGATGATGTAGGTGAGCTTGATATCGGCGCGCTTGCGGGCATCGTGTGCGCGGCGAAATACGTGAAAGCTCACGAGTTCGTTCGCGCCAACGCCGATTTCCGCGAGACGCGCGAGAACCGCAGTTTCGATAGCCGATTCGGGATGATCGAGCGAGAGCTTGAGTTCGCTTAGACGTAGCATGGGAAGTCGACGGCGCTGCCGTACTTTTTGAAAAGCTGTAGAGAGATTCTAGCGCTTGCGCAACGCGCACTTCGCGGATTTGCAGATACCGCGCTTCAAACGCAAAAACCCCACCTTTTGGGGTGGGGTTTTTGTTTGGAGCATGAGGAGCCTGACGATTACCTACTTTCACACGGGTATCCGCACTATCATCGGCGTGGAGTCGTTTCACGGTCC